>CAYQNQ010000100.1:0-9008 GCA_964418815.1 uncultured Hellea sp. | reverse complement strand
GTTTTTAAAATCCGGCGAGTAACCTGTTGCGTGACTTGCGGTACTTGGCGGGCTTCGACCTGGGGGGGAGGCGGGGCTACCGGTGCAGACGATTGAAATTGCGGGAGCGAATTTGCCCTGTCAGCCGAATTCCCCGCATACGCCTCCGCTTCCATAGAAGTAACAGGCTCAGGCGCAGCGGATTTCTGGTCTGCATCTACCCTAGTCCCGGTCACGACAATTTCGTCTTGGGGGGCTTCGACCGCTTCAGCGACCTTGGCAAATTCTTGCATAGACTCGTTCTGCTCCAAAACACCATCCATCGTACTCGGAAAGATAAACACGGCGGCCATGAGCGCGGCGGCGCAGCTGCCCAGCATCATGGTTGTCTTGGGTGTGAAAGAGAAAATATTATTGAGTTTTGACATGAAACTGTCTCCCTTGGTCGTTTGACCTGTAGGACGTGTTTCAAGGTTTGATCCTTGGACAGGATCCGAAATATTTTCGCGGGCGGCGGCGCTATCGGCCTCGAATTCGGCGCCAAAGGCGTCCATGGCCGCATCCATGCCGCGCTTTCGGGCGCTATCGGAAGGTTTGATGTTTTTCATCTCGGCTGCCAGCTTTTCAAGTTCTTTATCCGTCATGCGAGCGCCTCCTTTCCAAAACCGTTATCGTTTAAGGCCAGGGTCTTAAGCCGCTTTCTAATTTCGCTCATGCGCCAGGCCACCGTCCCTTCGGCTATGCCGAGGACTTCGGCCGCTTGTGCGAAATTCATTTCTTCGCCCAGCGTCAGCGCTGCCGTTTCGCGCAGGTCATCAGAGAGCGTATCCAGCGCCGTATGAAGCCATGACAGGCGGTTTTGCGTATCGACCGCTTCGCCTCGCAACAGTGTATCAATCTCCGCAAAACCGGCGACGGCGCGCGCCTGAGAAGCGGATTTTCGCAAAGAGTCCTTCGCCGCGTTCAGAGCAATCCGGTGCAGCCAGCTTGTCAGCTTGGCCTCCCCGCGCCAGCTTTTCAGCTTACGCGGCAGGGCGGCCCAGATTTCCTGCGTCACATCCTCGGCGTCGCTTTGGTGGCGCAGAACACTGTAAACGACCCGGAACACCCGATCATAATGCCGACCGAGCAGCACTCGAAAGGCCGCTGCATCCCCCGAAGCCGCTTGGGCAGCCAGGTGTTCATCATCGCTTTTTTCGATCATCTTACCTGTAAGACGTATCTGGAATGACGATCCTTGGAAAGAATTTGATTTTTTTAAATATTAACCAAATTTACCAAATACTGATGAGCCATTAAATCTATTTAAATCTGTGCGTGCAAATTTGTTTTCCCACTGGAGAGCCATCTTGAACCGGATATATTTTATATTCGCCATATTTATTACTGTTTTATATGCAGAATCTTCCAACGCTCAGACTGTAATTTATCAGGATGATTTTGAAGGTCCGGTCTCTGGATGGAGCAATAACAGCACGGATTTTGACCCGGATGTGACCCGTTTCCTGGGCCGGTTTGATAATAGTCCCAATAGCACAAGCCGGACATTCAACATTCCTGCGGGCACGGACCGGGTGGAAATCGAATATGATTTTTATCGTTTCGACAGCTGGGACAATACGGCCCGGTGGGGATTTGACCGTTACGAAGTCGATATTGACGGCACAGAAATATTCTCCCTTCCCTTTTCTACCATTCCGCAAGGCGACCGCGCGGGTACGACAGGCAATGTAGATTGGAAACACGCAGCCCTGACCGGCAGAGTTGAGCTGGCCTTCGGAACAGGAAGATATTGGTTTGACCAGCTGTTTCGGTTTAAAATTGTTGTTAACAATCCGGGCTCTACATTAAGTCTGACCCTACGCACGGATCTTAATCAGGGCGGCAATGACGAATCCGGCGGGTTTGATAATATGACGGTCACGGCTTTCACGACCCTGCCCAATATGACCGCCAATAAAACGGTTGAAACTGTCGGCGGCGCTTATGCTTTGCCGGGAAATCTGGTCGAGTATTCCATCAATATTCAAAATGTCGGCGGCCCGGTCGATGCAGACACCCTGAAACTTGTCGATAATATTCCAGACGATGTGACGCTCTTCACTGGCGATTTGGACGGTTTAGGAAACGCCGTAATGTTTGTCGATAATTCAGCGCCCGCATCTGGACTTAGCTGCTGCACACCCGCTCAGATCGAATTTTCCAATTCGACCTCAACTCCGCCGGTCTTCGGCTATGTCCCCGCATCAAATTTCGATCCGACCGTCAGATATATCCGCATATCCCCAAATGGCGTTTTAAGAGACGGCCAGACCGACCCGGTCGATATATCCCTGAAATTCCGCTCGCTGATTCAGTAAAACTGTTAATATTATGGTTAATCAAATATTACCGGCAGGTCACGGACGGCAAGACCCTGTTAACCGTGCCTAACAAATGGTTAAAAACCTATATAAAACAATAATTTAAGACTTTGGTAAGCGAAGCGGCCCAAGCCTTGGCTCAAATGATTCGAACCCTGCAAAATAAGAGCAAAAAACAAGGCGCTAAAAGAATGACTAAACTGCCCATAAATACCATTATTCAAGGCAATTGCGTAGACGGCATGGACGCCCTTCCCGCCGAAAGTGTTGATGTGGTGTTCGCTGATCCCCCTTATAATCTGCAGCTGGGCGGAAACCTCTCCAGACCGGATGATAGCGTGGTCAACGGCGTCACCGAGGACTGGGACCATTTCGATACCATGGATGCCTATGATCTGTTCACTCACGACTGGCTCAAGGCCGCGCGGCGTATATTAAAGCCAAACGGCTCGCTTTGGGTGATCGGCAGCTATCACAATATATTCCGTGTCGGCTGCGTATTGCAGGATCAACAGTTCTGGATTCAAAATGATATTATCTGGCGCAAAACCAATCCCATGCCGAATTTTCGCGGCACGCGCTTTACCAATGCTCACGAAACCCTGATCTGGGCGACCAAATCCGAGGACGCGCGCCCGACCTTTAATTATCAGGCCATGAAAATGCTCAATGAGGGCGTGCAGATGCGCTCGGACTGGACCCTGCCCCTTTGCACGGGCCGAGAACGTCTGAAAAAGTCCAACGGCGAGAAAGCCCACCCGACACAGAAACCGGAAAGCCTGCTGCACCGGGTTATACTGTCGACGTCAAACCCCGGCGACGTCATCGTCGATCCGTTTTTCGGAACCGGAACAACCGGTGCTGTCGCCAAGAAACTGGGCCGTTCATTCATCGGTTTCGAGCAGGAAGAAGAGTATATAGTCCATGCCCGCCGCCGCATTGACGCCATAGAAGAAGGCGAAGGGCCGGCCGTGCGGGTAACGCAATCCAAACGCTCCGAACCCCGCGTACCGTTTGGAACGCTGATTGAGCGCGGCCTGATTAATCCCGGCACAACGCTTTATTCATCCAACGGCAAACATCAGGCGAAGGTCCGCCCGGACGGTTCATTGGAAACTGACGATATTTCCGGCTCTATCCACAAAGTCGGTGCCGCCGTTCAGGATACAGCCACTTGCAATGGCTGGACATTCTGGCATTTCGCAACGCCTCAAGGCATGACCCAGATCGACGCTCTGCGCAGCGTGATCCGCGCCGAGATGGCGGCTATCGCCTGACTTTCCACTATTCTTGAATTGGTTGTCATGCCATAGGGCGCCATGGCTGCAGACCAACATCCCAAACGCTATTTCACCGTCCATCTGCAAAAGACGGCCGGAACGACTTTGCGTGACCGGCTGAGAAACAGCCTGCGGCCCCGGCAGATTTATCCGCATCAATCTGATGGCCCGGATATACTTATGGCCATTATAACCCTGTCACATCTGGAGAAGCGCTGGAAAAAACGCAAAGACGAAATCCGGCTCGTTCACGGGCATTTTCCATTATCGACCACCAATGTTCTCGGCGTTCCCTTTACAACCATGAGCGTCCTTCGCCCGCCCCTGGAGCGTACCCTGTCCTATTTGCGGCATCAGCGCGAAGTCGTGCCCGAGGACAATGATAAAACCCTCGAGCAGATTTACGGCGACCCCAAGCGCTTTCACGGCATTATCCGTAATCATATGACCCGCATGTTTGGTATGTCCGTTAATCAGATGCGCAGATTTGATGGGTGTTACGGCAATCTTCCCGATACAAAATGGCTGCTGGACCGGGCTAAACAGGGCGTCGCTTCTCTCGACTATCTGGGCGTCCAGCCCGAATTTGAAACCTTTTGGCAAGAGCTGGCCCAAAACGAAGGCTTTGACATATCAGCCTCTAAGAATTCAAACGCCACCAAACCCATGGACGCGCCTGAGGCTTTAAAAAAGCGCATCCGGCGAGACAATCAGATGGACTTCGAGCTCTATGATTACGCCGTAAAACTCCTTGAAGAGCGCGGAAGCTGTAAAAAGCCCAATTAGTCCAAAGCCGCCTTTACGGCCTTTTTCGTCAGGGTCGGAACAGGATGAGACGCCAAATCATCAATCTCGATCCATAGGCCTTGCTTTTTATTGCCTTCCGCCCGGTACACATCCAGCCTGAGTTCAAAATGTGTGAAGACGTGTTTTACCTGCCCCTGGCATTTCTCCCAGTTTCGTTTGGCGGGCGCAAAAGACAGCGGCGCATTGGTTTGTTTGAGCTCCCAAGGCGAGCCTGGCAATTCCAACATGCCGCCTAATAATCCTTCATTTGGTCTTTTTCGCATCAGGACTTTTCCTTTGGAAATGAGCGCGAAGGCCGCGCCGTATTTAACGGGCCGTTTCTTTCGGGTTTTGACCGGATATTTGGTAGGGTTACCGTCTTTGCGGGCCTGACAGGCAAAGGACCAGACGCAATTTTCACAATCGGGATTTCGCGGGGTACAAATGGTTGCGCCCAAATCCATCAAGGCCTGTCCATAATCGCCGGGCCGGTCAGGATCCGCAATAGGCGCGGCTAAGGCTCTAAGCTTGTTTTTGGATTTGGGCAGCGGCGCATCCTCGGCATAGAGACGGGCAATCACCCGCTCCACATTGCCGTCAACAATATTCGTGGCCTCGCCAAAACAAATCGCCGCCATGGTCGCCGCCGTATAGGGTCCGATACCGGGGAGTTTTAGAAGTTCTTTTTCAGTTCCCGGAAACCTGCCGCCATATTGATCGCGGACCACGCCGGCGCATTTATGCAGATTGCGAGCACGGGCATAATATCCAAGACCGGCCCAGGCGGCCAAGACCTCATCCAATTCAGCGACGGCCAAATCTCCGACCTTCGGCCAGCGCTCTAGAAATTTTTGCCAATAAGGTGCGGCGTGCGGCACCGTGGTTTGCTGCAGCATTATTTCGGACAGCCACACAGCATACGGATCTGCCGCTATGCCCTGCGCCTTGTCTTCTGGCCGGATCCGCCAGGGCAATGTTCGGCCCTGCGCGTCATACCAACTGAGCAAGCGGGCCCGAAGCCCCGAAATCTGTGACTCAAATTTAACCACTGTTATCTTTACCTTGGCCTTGGCATAGGGCATTTAGGCGGCCATGCAACCGGAAGACCGTGATAAAAAACGCCGCGGCAGCGCCGTCGTGAATAGCTGGTTAAAACAGCAGCGCGGCCGCCGCGCTTATTCCGCCGCGCCGCCGGCAAGCCGTGCCGTCTCTAAAATCATGAAACCGCTTTCGTCCAAATTCGGCGCCGGCCGCTCCGGCCTGACCGAACACTGGGAAGATATTGTCGGTCCGCGATTTGCGCGCATTTCCACGCCCTTGAGGTTTTTAGGGGGACGGGATGGACGCACTTTGCTGATTGCAGCGCCCGGCCCGGCTGCGGCACTGATTGCGGCAGCGGGACAAGGCATTATCGACAGAGCCAACAGCTATCTCGGCCCTGGATATATTCGCCATATTAAAGTCCAGCAGACAAAAATGCGCGACAGTCAACTGGCCGGCTCCAAAGCCAACCGGACAAAAGATCTGACACCGCGGCAAAAAGATAATCTGCAATTATCTCTGGATAACATCTCCGACCCTGATTTAAAGGCTGCACTTGAAAAACTGGGCCGGCAGGCATTATCGCAAAAATAAATTCCATAACGGATTATAAAAAGGACCATCATGACCAAGTTAAAAAAAAGCATCGCCGCGGCGTCTCTTTTAATATTAGGACTTTGCGTCTCAGCTTGCACGCAGGAAGAAAGCGCGGCGAAAACTTCTGCTGACCAGCCCGCGAGTTCATCAAAAACCGTTGAAGCCTTGCCGGTCAGCTCACCCTCGGATGAAGGTCAATCCGCACAAACAGCCGAAGGACAGGATGGAAAAAGTTACAGCTCCGCAACACCCGCGCCGGCTCAAATTGCTCACAGCTTTGATTTTGCCCCTGATGATCACATGGTCGGGTCACCCAACGCCGCGGTCAATATGATTGTTTACGCGTCCGTCACTTGCGGACATTGCTCACATTGGTTCATCAATGACTGGCCCGTTCTGAAAGCCAAATATATTGATACCGGCAAAGTGCGCATGGCGTTTCGCGAAATTCCGACACCGCCCCAACAAATCGCTGTCGCTGGATTCGCCATAGCCAATTGCGCCCCGGAAAATCAGTATATGGATATTATCGTCCATCAGATGGAAAACCAAAAGGCGACCTTTGATGCCCTAGAGGCCGGAAATGGTCAGAAAGTCTTTGAAGCTCTCGCCGCCAAGGCCGGTCTGAACTCGGAGGCCGAAATGCAAGCCTGTTTCCAGAAACCGGAACATATTGAGCGGATTAACCGATCGAGCCAGCGATTGAACGCAGCAGGAATTAGCGGCGTTCCGGGGATTCTTATCAACGGCGAAGTCTTTGAGCCGAAAGATAAAAGCGCAGCTGCTTTGTCCGAAACCATCGATAAACTTTTGAAATAGCCCTCAAACGGCCATATTTTACTCAAAAAAGCCTTTAATTCAGCCGATTTAGGATTTTGTTAATAAATTAACAAAACCTTTACCGAATTCTTGTGTTTAGGCGTGAAAATGAGAGACTTCACTATGCGTATTGATTCGTCATTTTTTAAAACCGCGACTGTAACACTGGCGGCATTGGCTATTTCTGCCTGCGGCGGCTCGGACAGTTCCGGTTCGTCAACGCCCGATAAAGCATTGGCCGGCGGCAATGCTGTGTCACTTTACGAGGTTGATGGCGATCACGCCATTGGGTCCAAAGATGCATCGGTTGTTGTTGTCGAATATGCCTCAGTGGTGTGTCCGGCCTGCGCCAGTTGGCATAATGCGGTTTATCCGGAATTTAGAGAAAAATATGTGGAGACCGGCAAGGTCCGATATATTTTCCGGGAATTTCCCACAGATCCGGAGCGCCTAGCTTATGCCGGATTTACAATTGCGAATTGCGCTGACGAATCCAAGTTTCTGAAAAACATCGCTATTCAGTTCAAACGCCAAAAGGCTCTATTATACGCACAGGATCCCGGCAAAGCTTATGAAGAGCTCGCGAAAGCGTCCGGGCTAAGCGTCAAAGAATATGAAGCCTGCCTGGTCGATCCCGAATGGAAAGCCGAATATGATGACGGCTTGAAATCCGCCCGGGAAGCCGGCGTGAATTCGACGCCGTCCTTCTTTTTCAATGGCAAGCAAAAGAAAGCCTTCAAAATAGAAGATTTTGACGAGATCCTGGCTCCGCTTCTGGGCGAAACAATGACCAAGGAGCCGGCTGAGTAATCATGGGCAGTCTGGTTTTCAATCAAATCCGCCTGGTCGGCTTTAAGTCCTTTGTGGACCCGACGGATTTTGTGATTGAACCCGGACTCACCGGCATTGTCGGGCCCAATGGCTGCGGTAAATCCAATCTTTTAGAAGCCATTCGCTGGGTTATGGGTGCCAATTCCGCCAAAGCCATGCGCGCCAAAGGCATGGAAGATGTCATCTTCAACGGCACCAAACAGCGTCCGGGGCGTAATCAAGCTCATGTCATGCTGACCGTGGATAATAGCGCCCGCGTTGCGCCGCCCATGTTCAATGAAGATGATACTTTAGAAATCACGCGTATCATCACTTCCGGCAAAGGCTCGACCTATAAAGTCAACAACAAGACCGTTCGCCAAAAAGATATTCAGCTTTTATTTGCCGATGCCAGTACGGGTGCCAATTCACCTGCTTTGGTGCGTCAGGGCCAGATCAGCGAGCTGATTGCCGCTAAACCGGCCAACCGCCGCCGTATTCTCGAGGAAGCCGCCGGCATTTCCGGCCTTCATAACCGCCGCCACGAGGCAGAATTAAGACTTCGGGCCGCCGAGTCTAATCTTGACCGTCTTGACGATATTTTGCGCCAGATTGAAAGTCAGCTTTTGTCGCTGCGCCGTCAATCCAGACAAGCGGCCCGGTATAAGCGTCTGGCAGGTGAAATCCATGAATATAAGTCCCTGCTTTGGTTAAAGCGCTGGGAAAACGCTCTGGAAACACTAGCCGTCTCCCAGGAAACTCTCAAAACCTGCGAGACACAGGTTCAGGATACAGCCGTTCGGGCTTCTGAATTCACGCGTAAAGCCGCGGAATTAGCCGAGGCGCTCGAGCCCAAGCGCGAAGAACAGATTATCGCCGCCTCCGTTCTGGCCCGGCTCAATGCGGCGAGGGAAAGTCTGGAACAAGACGAAACAGCTGCCAAATCTCAAATTCACAAGCTGGAACAGCAATTAGAGCAATTGGCAGCAGACATCACCCGGGAGCAAGGCATTGTTTCAGATGCGGATACCGCCATTTCAAGACTTTCCGCTGAGCACGATCATCTGGCCGCCATCGCCGATACGACGGAAGCCATAGCCGAGGCGGCTCAAGCGGCGGAGAAATCAATTGCCGCGAGAACGGCACTAGAGTCGGAATATAATGAACTTACGCGCCAGATGGCGGATTTATCCGCGCGGCGGGAGCTGGCTGATAGGGAAATTTCCCAGTCAGAGTCGCGGCTGGAGCGCCTGCAAAACGAGAAAACCGAAGTCGAAGCCAAGCTGAGCGAACTGGGCGGAAAAACAGACGGATCTTCGAATTTGTTTGGGGC
>CAYQNQ010000099.1:4661-9092 GCA_964418815.1 uncultured Hellea sp. | reverse complement strand
GACCGCCGGTAAGACCCTACTCAATTCTCATCCAGTCCACTTCGAACCGGAAAGGCCCGTCTTGACCATCCGCTAGAATAAAACCGGTCTCAATAATATCGGCGGGCACAAAGCTTGCGCCTGTGATAGTGCGCCCGAATAGCGACGCGCGCATATTGTCCAGCGTGACCGTAACAATTTGCCATTCGCCCGCCTTGGCCACCGGCAGTGGTTTTTGGAAGGCAATCCTGCGCCCGCGATAGGTCACATTCGTACGAAAGCGCAATCGATAGGCCCGGCCATCTGATTTGACCCTCATCGTGACAGCTTTCGCGCTTTGCATTTCGCCGGGCTGCACGGGTCGTCTTATAGACGAAAAGCCGCCGCCATTTGTATTGATAACGCCGGAAAAAATCAGCTTATCCGTTTCAAATACAGGCCCGCCCGAAGATCGCCCGCCCATAACGCCGTCATTCACGGCGCGCCATAAATTCGTTTCAGCGCGGGTTTCAAAGTCAATCAGGGTCAATGCCGTATCCGAGGCCATAGACGCGGATGCAAACAATACAGGTGCCAAACATACAAGAAAAAGTTTTTTCATAACCTATCTACGGGACCAGAATTTTTACAGATCACTCGCAAAATGCTCACTTTTAGTTTTATTGCAAGTGATGTCATCCAGTGGCTTATAAAACCTATCTCGAACGTCCCCATTCGAGAACAAAAAAAGCGTCCCCCCACACAGCGCTTTTACATTATAAAAGCAGGAATGGCCACGTAATCCCCTTTCCTGCTTTTTTGTTTGCAGCGGGCGGGGTGATATCTTGACTGGTCCTTGGACTTGGCCCAAAACACAGTCAACTTTAAGGAATTTTCTCTATGTCGGCGTGGGCTTATCTGGTGATTGCAATCGGTCTGGGCGTGACCGGGACAATCCTGCTCAAGCTCTCCGATGGGTTTAAAAATAAATTTATCGGCCTCGCCTCCATCGCCGCCTATTGCTGGTGTTTCCTGTTTTTCGCGCCCGCTCTGAAAGTTATTCCAACAGGCGTGGCCTATGCGATCTGGTCCGGCGCCGGTATCGCTATTGTGACCCTGTTTGGCCGTGTGGTTTTCAAACAGACTTTGCGGCCTGTGCAATATGTCTTTATTCTGCTTATTCTGGCCGGCGCCATCGGTTTGAACCTGACAACCCAAACCATCGGGACCTGATGCCGCGCCTGATGCGAAATTTAGGCGACAATGAAATCGAGGCCCTGCCCGCTATTATCGGGCAATGTATTGATCTGGGCCGTGTTGAAATCCACAACAAAACCTGGACACCGCTCACCCCGAAAAATGTGACTGTTGTTCGCGGCCATAAAGTCTTTTATCCCGGCGATCCGGGTCCCATCGAAAGCACCTTCCATCTGGCCCATATGGTTCACGAAATGGTCCATGTCTGGCAATATCTGCATATGGGCGTCGGGCTCTATTCCCCGCGCTGGATTGACCGACGCTATCACTATCGCCTCGCAGATGGAAAGCGCTTCAAAGCCTTCGGCCTAGAGCAGCAGGCCTCTATGTTTGAAGATTATTTTAGAGCCAGAAACGGACTGCCCTATCGCTGGGCCCAAGGCGCGCCGTCACTCGAAGACATTGCCGGGACCCTTAGAACCTGTTCCGAAGATTTCGGGCCGGAGGCCGCCTAAAACCGGCGAGCGACACGCGCCCCGATAATATCAACGCCGTCATTGTTTTTATCATCCAGTAAATTGGCATGAGATAAATGTTCATAAAAAATTTCACCGGCCCACTCATCCGTGACGCGGTATCCCAAGCCTAGCTGGGGTTTGAATAAAATCCGTGATCCAAATTCGATTTCAGAAAAAAGACGAAAAAAGTCCTCGTTAAATGGTTCTTCAAGCCGAACGTCCAGAGTTCCATCATGGACCGCAAGACCCAAGCTGAAATCCGTATAAAATTTTTCGCCCAGACTTTGTCGCCACAAAAGCCCGGCGGCCGCGTAGGATGTATGGCCTTCAAGATTGACCATCCCGCCAATATAAGGCTGCGGGGAAAGCGCCCATTTTAAAAATTTGGGTTCGTCAAAAACAACATCTACATTAATACCAACGCTGTTTTCGTTGGCAAAATCCACGGCCCAGTTTATGCCTGTGGTTTCCTCATCAAACTCACTGATCCCGGCTCTAACTTCTGATATTTGAGCGAATGCAGGGGCCGCGGTTCCGGCCCAAACAATTATGGAACTTAAACAGAATTTTTTTATTAACATGAGTTCGCTCCCAGCTATTCGAGCGTTTGAACAAATTCTGATTACGGTTTGATGGCAACTATATTAAAAGCTGTTTATTTTTTGAAGTTTTATTGTTTCCGCAAGGCTTCCCACCGCTCCAGTCGCTCCTTAATGGCGGCTTCGCGGCCTTGGCCTTTGGGATCGTAAAATTTCACCCGCGCCATATCATCAGGGAAATAGTTCTGGCCGGAAAACCCCTGCTCCGTGTCATGGTCATATTGATAGCCTTTGCCGTAGCCTTCGTCTTTCATGAGCTGGGTCGGCGCATTTAAAATATGGGCCGGCGGCGTCAGCGAGCCTGTTTCTTTAGCCGCCCGCATGGCCGCTTTATAGGCCACATAAACGGCGTTGGATTTAGGCGCCGTTGCCATGTGAACCACGGCATGGGCGATGGCCAGCTCCCCTTCGGGCGAGCCGAGAAAGCGGTAAGTATTCATAGCTTCATTGGCGATCATCAGCGCCAGCGGATCGGCCAAACCTATATCTTCACTGGCCAGGCGTATGAGACGCCGGGAAATATAAAGCGGGTCCTCGCCGCCGTCCAGCATGCGGGCCAGCCAGTAAAGCGCCGCATCCGGATCGCTCCCGCGAATGGATTTATGCAAAGCGCTGATGAGATTGTAATGGGCATCCTGCCCTTTGTCGTAAGCGGGCGCGCGTTTTTGCAAGACGGCCGCCACGCCCTGCGCGTCCAGCGGTTTGTCCGGGGCCAGCGCGAAAATCTCTTCGGCCAGATTAAGAAGATAGCGCCCGTCGCCATCGGCGAAATTAATTAGGGCCGCCCGGCCGTCTTCTGTCACCGGTAAGTCCGAGCCCATTTCTTCGGACGCCTTAACCAGCATTTGGGTCATGGCTTCGTCTGATAATCGCTTGAGCACAAACACCTGAGAGCGGGACAAGAGCGCCGAGTTCAGCTCAAAGCTGGGATTTTCCGTAGTCGCCCCAATAAGGGTGACAACGCCTTCTTCCACATAGGGCAGAAAGCCGTCCTGCTGTGCCCGGTTAAAGCGGTGAATTTCGTCCACGAATAAAAGCGTCCCCCGGCCTGTGGCTCGGCGCGCTTTGGCGGCCGCGAAAGCCTCGCGTAAATCCTTAACGCCGGAGAAGACGGCGGAAAGCTGGACAAATTCCATATCAGCGTGATCGGCAATGAGCCGCGCAATCGTGGTTTTGCCAACCCCCGGCGGGCCCCATAAAATCATGGAGGCCAATCGGCCCGAAGCCAGCATACGCCCTATAGGGCCATCAGACCCAATGAGATGATCCTGCCCGGCCACGTCTTCCAGTGTTTTCGGTCGCAGCCTGTCGGCCAGCGGCCGCGGCGCGCCTTTTTCAAGACCGGCTGATTGGAACAGATCGCTCACCCGTTTGATCCGTAAAGGCGCTGACGATCCTGCCAGAGAATCCAGGAGGTCAGGATATATTTATCGCCGGAAACCGGAATCTCGCCGCGGTGCGTATGCGTAAAACCTGCCGGCGCGATGACCAGCGTGCCCTGACGCGGAGAAATGATTTTGTCCTGATAATAAAAGGCCGTGCCGCCGCCCTCGTCCACATCGTTCAAATAATACATCCAGAGCAGGACCCGGTGAAGAGCGCTGTTGTCCGGATCCCGGGGCCCGGGGAAATGTTCGCTGTGCCAATGATGATAACCGCCCGAAGCCTTTTTATATTTTTGCAGATTTGTGGTGCCGCTTCGAAAAATGGTCTGGACGAACCGGCGCAGCAAATCATCATCCATATCCGCCAGATCTTCGGCTTTTATGATATGGGTCTCGCTGGAGCCCGGTGGCTGCCATGTCAGAGCAAGCGCGCCGACGACCAGATGCGGATAGGCCCGGGCATAAGCTAAAAGCCCATCGAATGTTGCGGCCTGAATTTTACGCAGGTGTTCATGCCAGTCCGTATAGGCGTCCAGTGTGATATCCAGACTATCCTTTTTACTCTTGTCGACGCCCTGCCCCGTGGCGCCGGCATGAGCCCGGTCATCCTTTTCAAATTTACCAATAAGTGCCTGGCAGAATTCCGGCGATAAAATACCGTCATAAATTCCAATGAAATCGCTCATGGCGCAGGTCTAGGCCGAAACCCGGCGGCGGGCAATCAGCGGACGTTAATTAATTCGTCTCTTTAATTCGTTCTTTTTAATTCGTTCT
>CAYQNQ010000099.1:0-4561 GCA_964418815.1 uncultured Hellea sp. | reverse complement strand
TTTAATTCGTTCTTTTTAATTCGTTCTGGGCAACCAGCGAACAGGGACATTATAGAGCCGGCCATTGCGGGCGACTGTAATCCCCCAGGCATCTTCGCCTTCTTCCGTCTTTAGGAGTTTTTCCAGCTGTTTTGTCGTGAAGATTTCTTTTTCATTGATGTCCACAACAATCTGCCCCGGGCGAAAGCGGTTATTACTCGCCGCGCTGCTGCGTTCGACATTCAGAATCATGACACCTGTCATATAGGGGTCTATACCCAGCTCCTCGCCAAGCCCCGGCGATAGATTGACAACGGTCGCGCCGTTTAGCGGATTAACGCCTTCGATATAGCGCTCGTCTCTTGCAGGGGTTTCTTTGGGAACATCCGCCGTAACGCGCAGGATTTGTTCGCCGCCGTCTCGCCAGATTCTGGCGTCCACCTTGCTGCCTTTGGCCAATGTGGCGAGCTTAAAGTTCAGGCCCGCATCATCAAACACATCCGTATCTGCCAGAGATAAAATGACATCCCGTTCTTTCAGGCCGGCCTTTTCTGCCGGGCCGCCGGGATAAATTTCTGAAATAATCGTGCCGCGGGCGCGGTCCAGCCCGACAGAAGCGGCCAGCGCGCTGTCCACCGCATTGGTGCGGGCGCCGAGCCAAGGTCTTTCAATCTTGCCTTCGGTCAAGGTCGACTCGATCGCCCGGGAAACCAGTTCGGCCGGGATAGCAAAACCCACACCATTGGAGCCGCCGGAGCGCGAAGCAATTTGCGTGTTCACACCGACGAGCTCGCCGTTGAGATTGACCAGAGCGCCGCCGGAATTACCAGGGTTGATCGCGGCGTCTGTCTGGGTGAAGGCGGAGAAATCGGCCACATTGGTTCGCCCCAGCGCCGAGATGATCCCGCTGGTCACCGTTTGTCCGACGCCAAATGGATTACCAATGGCCAGAACGATATCGCCCACTTCCAGATCATTGCCGGCCAGAATGGGCAGGGTCGGAAGCGTTTCGCCTTTGGTATCAAGCTGCAGGATCGCTAAATCAATCTGATCATCCTGCGCGATAATTTCGGCCTCAAATTCGCGCCGGTCATTTAAAACCACTTTAAGCTCGTCCGCCCCGTCAACCACATGAGCATTGGTCACGACAATGCCATTGGCGCGAACAATGACGCCGGAGCCCAGAGAGCTTTCCATGCGCTCGCGCGGGGCCCGCTGAAACCCGAACATTTCATCGAAAAAACTACGCGATGATCTCCGAATAACCGTGCGCGATGTAAAGACATTCACAACGGCTGGTGCGGTCTCTTTGACAACCGGCGCATAGGAGAGCTGAACCTGTGTCTGGTTCTGCGGAACCTCCCGCATATTATTGTCTGGCAACCACAGCTGGTCTTGAGCCGAGGCCCCGTTGCTGACGGCGCCTAGAGATAGAGCGGAGCCAAGAAGGGATAGAGCTAATTTCTTCATAGGTCCTCATTTAGGGATGCAAACGCCAATCGCAAAGCCCCCTTAACAGAAAATGTCAAAAAATTCATGTGCGCGTGCATGTGGCGAGAAAGGCGCGAATACGGTAAAATGGGAAAAATGCAGACCTATTCCAAGGATTTCAATTCCGGTTACGTCTAATGTATGAAATGGCTACTAAATATTTGGATAAACTTCCGATCATTTCTTTTCTGAAGAATGATCCGCGCCACTACCAGATCGGCGTTTTAAGCGCGCTCATTCTGTTGGGCGTGTTTCATTTTTCTTTCCAGCTGCCGCTCTGGCATGTCATTGCCTGTCTTGGCTCAGCCCTGACAACCCAGTTTTTCGCCGACAAGATCACCGGGCGCCGGTTTGACCCCCGCAGTCCGTTGATCTCGGCCCTGTCTCTCACGATATTACTGCGGACGGGCTCAGTCTGGCTCTCAATCGCGGCGGCGGCTCTGGCTATTGCCTCGAAATATCTCATCCGCTTTCAAGGCAAACACCTGTTTAATCCCGCTAATTTCGGGTTGGTCGTGGTGGCGCTGTTGTTTTCCGGGGCGTGGATATCCCCCGGCCAATGGGGCACGGCGCCCATATTTGCCATTCTTTTGGCCGGTCTGGGCGGCGTTGTGACCGGCAAAGCCAAGCGCTGGGATGTGAGCCTGGCTTTCCTCGGCTTTTACGCCGCGCTCATCTTTGGCCGCGCGATCTGGCTCGGGGATCCGCTCACCATTCCGGGCCATCAGCTGCAAAACGGCGCCTTGCTGATCTTTACCTTCTTCATGATTTCCGACCCGAAAACCACACCCAATGCCCGAACGGGACGTATCGTCTATGCCGCGCTGGTCGCGACTGTCGGCTTTACCATCCAGTTCGGCTTTTACAATTCCGCCGGTATCATTCTGGCCCTGATTTTAACGGCTCCGACCGTGCCTCTGTTTGACCGGATTTTCAAAGACCGGCTGTATCAATGGCCGCAATGGACCAATCCCCAAATTTCCCAAAAAGGAGACTGCCATGAAACTGTTCAAATACCTGCCCAAGTACCTGCTGAGTAGCGCGCTTATTGCCGGCGCTATGAGCGTCGCGCCCAGCGCCAACGCCTTTTGCGGCTTCTATGTGGCCAAGGCCGATACGGAGCTGTTTAACCAGAGCTCGAAAGTGGCGCTGGTGCGCGACGGAGATCGCACGGTCATCACCATGGCCAATGACTATATCGGCGATCCAACCGAGTTCGCCATGGTTATCCCGGTGCCTACCGTCATCAAAAAAGAACAGGTCCATGTCTCTGACGCGTCTCTTCTGGATCACTTGGACGCTTATACAGCCCCGCGCCTGGTCGAATATTTCGATAGTAATCCGTGTATGAGACATCGGATGTTAGAAATGAGCAGTCGGGGCTTTTCAAGTGTTGCCGATAAAGTTGTCGTAACCGGCGGTAGCCGGGAAAAAGCCCTGGGCGTCACCATCGAAGAGAGCTTTTCTGTCGGCGAATATGATATTCTTATCCTCTCGGCCAAGGAAAGCGACGGCCTGCAAACCTGGCTGTCGGAGAACGGTTATAAAATCCCGGACGGGGCAGAGCGCACCCTCGGCAGCTATATCAAACAGGACATGAAGTTTTTTGTGGCCAAGGTGAATTTGGAGAAAAAAGCTGCGTCCGGCGGCGAAATGCTGCGCCCTATTGCGGTCGCCTATGAAAGTCCGAAATTCATGCTCCCCATCCGCCTCGGCACGGTCAACGCCAAAGGCACGCAGGATCTCTTTGTCTATGCCCTCACCCGTAAAGGCAAGGTCGAGACCACCAATTACCGCACGCACAAAATCCCGTCCGACAAGGAAATTCCAATCTTCGTCAAAGACAAGTTCGGAGATTTTTACAAAGATATGTATAAGACATCCGCCAACCGCGAAGGCGGCCACGGCGTATTCATGGAATATGCCTGGGATATGAATTGGTGCGACCCCTGCGCCGC
Organism: uncultured Hellea sp.; assembly: GCA_964418815.1. Taxonomy (GTDB): domain Bacteria; phylum Pseudomonadota; class Alphaproteobacteria; order Caulobacterales; family Maricaulaceae; genus JACOMS01. The sequence goes on along the minus strand of CAYQNQ010000099.1, from coordinate 1,133 downwards.
CGACCCCCTGTCCAATGAGCAGCTGCAGGAACTGGGCGTGTTCTGGCTCAATGATTACGGCGATGATAATATCCGCCCCATGCCGAGACCGCGGCGCGGCGGCAAAGCCATGGCCAAGGACGTCTATGTAACACGCCTGCATGTGCGCTATGATGCAGACAGTTTCCCGGAAGATCTGAAATTTAAGACGACCGGCGATCGGTCCAACTTCCAGGGCCGCTATATTCTGCGCCACGCCTATGACGGTGAAATGAACTGCCCCGAAGCCGCCAATTATGTGAAGCAAGTCAATGCCCGCAAAGAAAAAGAAGTTAAAACTCTGGCCAATCTCACCGGTTGGAATACGCGCTATATTCGCGACCGCATGGAAGAGGGCGATAAAGGCGGGTTTTTAAAACCTGTAAAAGACAAAAATTCCAACTGGTGGAAACAGATCTGGCCGGATGACTAAGGCTTCGCGATTTGGGCCTCGCGATCTCGGGGCTGGCGATCTCGGGCCTTACGCGCCCAAACCGTCATGTTGCCAATAGGAGCGGACGATTGAAATCAGGAGTTTCTCTTCGATATGCTCATCCCCGTCCGATTTGCTGATTTTAATAAGCGCGTCGACCACAGCACGTTTATTGGGGAAATCGGCGAGGCTCAAAATAAGCCGGGTCAGGTTTACATCGGAGTTATCACTGGCGCGAAACTGGCTGATCTGGGGGGCATGAGCTTCAAACCAGCCCCGGGCGAAATCCTCCGAAACCTGATTGCCGGCATTATCCAGCAAAGGGATATCCTTGGCGCAGGCAGCGAAGGCCGCAAGTTCAGAGTCGAACACATGACCATCGGCCACAATAACCTGCGCCAGAAGTTCCAAAATTTTCTGTGTGACGACTGGAATCAAAGCCCACCCCCTTTTTGCGGACTGTTTACGAATCTATGGGCCGAGAGGCAAATTTTTTCCTCATAATTTTTATGGTCGGAAATTTATCTCCAGAATTTTTTAAGGGGGGCTTGCAAAGCCTCTCTAAAACGGGCAATGGCGGCGACGGAGACGTGGCCGAGTGGTCGAAGGCGCTCCCCTGCTAAGGGAGTATACCTCAAAAGGGTATCGAGGGTTCGAATCCCTTCGTCTCCGCCATTATTTT
>CAYQNQ010000098.1:0-9188 GCA_964418815.1 uncultured Hellea sp. | reverse complement strand
TTGAGAAGGATTTGTCATTCGTTCACGGCCCGTTAGTTTTCAGTCGCTGAGATGGATTGGTTTGGCGGAAGCGCGGAAGCGGGGTTCTCACCTTGGATATATTTGTCATAAACGGTCATACGGCGGCGTGTATCCGCAGGCGTAAATTCGTTTGGCGCCAGAAACATGCGGGGATCCTGTACCATAGCCGCCAGATTTGCATTTTGACTGCAGCCGAATTCCCGCCAAGGCTGATTATTATATGTTCGCGAAAGATCCGAGCGTATGGAACAGTCCTGCCGAAGTGTCTTAAGGCGGCGATATGAAATGACAACAGGCGCCGGCATATTGGCGGCTGAATTATATTGACCCTCCTGAATGGGGGCGCCGTTCAGACCCATGCCGCCCATTATGTTTTGCACCAGACCGCGGGTTTGCATAACACCCGCTGTGCTATGGACCGGAAAATTCATATAAAGCGGTCCATCACCAAAAGTGGCATATCCATTGAGGAAACTGGCGACAGCATCGCTATCTCTAGCGGAAAGACTCATTCCGTTTGGACGCGAATAAAGCTCCAATCGCTCAATAGACTCGGCGACCTGGATCGGGTTTTTAAGATAAAGAGACGGCTCACTTGGAATAGGCGTGGCGCATCCGGCCAAAGTCAGAAATGCAGCTCCAAGAAGTGCGGTCTTTGATATTTGATTAATTTTCACCATGACAAATCCCCTTTTTAATCCACAACATGTCCGAACGGACCGCTAATTCCATTATTATTACCGTAAACTTTATTGATTCGGCCCTTGAGCAGTGAGTCCGCGTCATTACCTGGGACAAATGTATCAAGCGGCGTTTGCAAATTATCCGGATGGGTTGGATCAACCAGATAAGGTGTCACCATTATAACCAGCTCGGTCTGCGTCGTCAGGTCATCTCGACTTCTAAAAGCTGCGCCGATGCCCGGAATATCCTTGAGGCCCGGGGCCCCGTCGACCGATTGACGCGATTCTTCGCGAATAAGACCCGCGATAACTAGACTGCCTCCAGCTGGAAGTTCGACAACTGTATTGGCCCGGCGGATACGAAGACCCAAAATATCGGAAGACACGCCGCCGGTTTCAAAAGACCCTTCGGTCGTCGGTTCAGAAACTTCTGTTGAAATATTTAGCGATATCCGGCCTTCACTTAAAACAACCGGTGTGAAGCCTAGAGCGACACCGTAAGGTTTAAATTCAAATTCCCTTTGAATACGGCCTTGTTCATCCACAAACACATTGGTCAAAAGTGGAAACTCACCGCCCACAAGGAAATTCGCCGTTTCGCCGGAAATGGCGGTTAAAGTTGGTTCTGCGAGCGTTCGAATAAGTCCGACTCGTTCCAACGCGTCAAAAGCGCCGGTAATACGGTCGATTGCGCCGCCTACGCCCAAATCAAAAGCGCCGGCCAGACCGGCTCCTGTTTGCAAAGCGTTATTGGAAAGAAGCGAAACAGTGGAATTGCCGCCCAAATCGCCAATAGCGTTTAAATTTATACCCATTTGCTTGGAAACGCTGCGCTGCATTTCGACCATGCGGACCTTAAGAAGAACCTGGTCCTTACCTTCCACGGTCAGCATGTTGACGATTTCGCCTTGAACGCCGGAATCCGTGTTTTCATCAAGCCACATACCGGCAATAGCCGCAACTTTATCAGCTGTGGCAGCATTTGGAACACGCCCTGACAGCAAAAGATTATCATTAATGGACTGAATTTGGACATCAGCCCCATCAGCATGCTGGGATAGTAAGGAATCAAGCCCTCCAATATCCCGTTCTACCCGAATTTCCAGAGATAGGATTTTTTCGTTATTTGTGCCGTAGAAATATACATTTGTCTGACCTGGCTTCTTTCCGATCAAGACCGTTCTGTGCTGGGTGTGGACCATGGCTTCGACGATTTCCGGATTAGAAACAATGACATCCATCATCGGAACCGGCAATTCAACTTCGGTCGACTTACTATATGGCAGCACGATTGAGCGGCTGACAGGGCTCTGTCCCGGCAATTCAATATTGACCCCATTTGACGAACCAGCCTGAGAATGGATGTAAGAGTACGACCGGTCCCCGGCCTGGGCGCTCATTGTTAAAATAGCGAGGCCCGACACTGCCAAACAGGACTTAAGAGCCATTTTCTTGAAAGATGTTCTGGTCATTCTATTGTCCTCTGATGGCGACCTGCGTGGGTTGGCCATCACGATAAATCGTCAAATGTGAAACTTCGTTTTTGCTGCGTTTAACAGAGTGACTCTTCCCGGGGGCTGCACCGCGGCCAATGGGACGTAAGGTTAGGCTTAGATCGCCCTGGGCAACGGACTGATTGAGCAGTTCAGCATCCTCTTGCGTCATTTCGAATGTCGCCGTGGAACCGATCACGGTCGGGCCGCCACCTGCGTCGTTGGAAAATGTCTGATCGATAGCCATAACTTTGACATTCTCGAAAATGGTTTCCGAGACATAGCGCTTGGAATTACCGCCCTGAAGCCCCTGGACTGAGCTGGTCAGAATTATGTCGACATTATCGCCAGGCTGAATGAAGCCACCTGCGGCTGTATCAACTGAAATACGGGTTGTGACCGCTCGCATACCAGGATTAAGAAGCGCTGCCATTATACTTTTCTCGCCCGGCATAATAATCCTCCGCGCGGATATCGGATCGCCGGAAAAAAAGTCGCCGTTTGCTACGCCGCCAGTAAACTTTCCAATAGCGTCAGGGCTTGCTTGGCGCGTAACATGGTTTTGAGAGACAACATCAGCAGGCCATTGCTTCCAGGTGAAATGAGCTTCGTTTAGTTTTGATCCTCTGGAGATATCGCTGTTTGCGACCAGAATATCTGCATATTCTGTCTTTTCCACTACGGGCTGAGCTTGTTGCGGGACCGGTGCAGCCGGCTCTGGCGTTCCCATCTTGCGAAGCTGCAAGAACATGAAGGGCACTAAAATTACCAATATGGCAATCAAAATCAGTCGTCTTTTATCCATGATTTACCCTTTCCCTCCGAAAAATTCGGCATCATTGGGGACTATCTAAATCCCCAATTCATAAAGCATGGTTAATTTATAGGAATCTTCGGCAAAGAAATGGTTAACAGGATTAGCCTAAAATAGCTGCAGCTTCGAAAATTTTACTGTTCATCAAGGTCAAAATGCCGCCAAACGCTAATGCAAGCCCGTAAGGCATCTTGGTTTCATCCTTAATCAACTTGTGAACCCACTCGGAATATAAGAGCTGAGCCGGAACAAAATATCGCCCCAACAGAATTACTGCTGCGATTGCGCCGCCAGCGATTGTTGTCCAAACAACATAATAGAGAAGATCCGGCCACTGCCACCAAAATGCGGTTGCCGCCATAAGCTTGGCATCTCCGCCTCCAAGCCAGCCGCCTGCGAAAAGGCCAAACCCAAAGAGGAACACGCAAACACCAATAAGTAAATGCTGACCGAAGATCGCCCAGCCCTGCCAGACAAATGGCGTTACCAGGAAAAAAGATAGTAAAATCATAACACTAACCCAATTTGGAATCGTCATGGTCGTGGCATCTTTATAGGCGGCAAAGAGCATGCCGAAAATAAAAACCGCAAAGAGAACGAATGCTATAGACATCACCTGGCCCTGATTTGGATTGTTGTTATGAGGCCGTAATATCTGATCTGGGTTAATATGGGGTTGAGAGAGATTTAATCTCTAAGAAATAAAAAAAGCCGCCCGTTAAGGCGGCTCTAACTTTAACTTTCAAAAGGTTCAGACTTAAGCAGAACCAACTGAAGAAGCGATTTGCTCGAAACGTCCATTGACGTTTGAACCGATAGCTGTAGCACCAACGATGATAGCAACACCGATCAGAGCGGCAATCAGGCCATATTCGATAGCCGTCGCACCAGATTCGTCTTTAATAAAACGAGTAACCAACTTTTGCATAACTTACTCCCACGTATGCGTTAGATGAGGATAAATCCTCACAGGGCCAATCCCTGTTAGAACCGTTTATATGGGAAACGCGTTACGATCCGTTTAAGTAACATGGTAAAGAATTCCTTTTTATTTCGACCGTTTAATCTGGGTTCATTTCCGGAACCGGTCCAACGATTTAAACCAAAATTCCCAATATTTTGCGTATATATAGAGAATAAGGGTCAAATTCTGACAAAAAACCCGTCCGCAACTGCCGCTATCAACGTTTTAGTAACGCTTAAATCACTAAGCTCTCCCGAATAAGATTTGGAAGGATTTCTCATGTCCGTCAGAAAATATTTGGCTGGAAGCGCTCTTTTTGCTGCAACGTTATTGATCGGCGGGACAAGTCAGGCCTTTGATAATTCAGGAACCTACAGTGTTCCGCTTAATAAGACCGAAGTTGTCCGCCTAAGCGAACCTGCGGCGGCTGTTATTATTGGAAATCCCAAAATAGCGGACGTTTCTGTTCATTCAGCCGACACGGTTTTTGTTCTGGGTCGGGGATATGGCCAGACAAATATGATTGTTTTAAATACAGCCGGCGAAACCATCATGGATGCCGACATTCAAGTTGTCTCCCCTATTTCCGTTGGAAATGTCCGGCTATATTCCGGTGGAAACAGGGAAACTTATAGCTGCGCGCCCTATTGCCTGCCCGCGCCTGTTCTAGGTGATTCAGTCGATTTCGTCGTAATTAATACGCCGGAAACCCGCGAAATTAATACCACAGTGATTTCAGGTGCATCAACAAGGTCTCCAAATTTTGTCGGAGTCGCCGTTGAGGAACCTGATTTCCGATCGAGTAATCCCGGTCCCGCCTTTATTCCTGAGTAATAACCCGCGTTAAAATTTACGCCCGCTTAACTCTATTCCTTTGCGGAACATAAATCAATTTTGACTATATCCTGTCCCAAACTGTCTGGGGACATTTGATGTTAAAACGCTATAGATACTGGCTGAACAAATTTAAAAAAGACAAAGAAGGTGCAACAGCGCTTGAATTTGCAATTCTGGCCGTCCCCTTCTTGGCTTTATTATTCTCTATAATTGAGCTCGCCGTTGTCTTTTTTCTCGGGTCTTCGCTGACTCACGCTATGAACGAGTCGGCGCGCGATATTCGTACAGGTGAATTTCAGGGTAGTTGCGGCGGAGCCGCAGAATTTAAAACCGCCGTTTGTGATAAAATGTCTATCGGCAGCTGTGGTAATCTGCGGATCGATGTTGTGTCGTCGCCCAGTGGCCGGTTTGTTCCAGATTTATTGCCGCCGATCGTGACCGATCCGGACCCTAGCAATCCGGGTCAGCCGCAGCGTCCACCGGACAGCTATATTCAAACACAAGCCAGATCCGTTGTTGTTGTTCGGGCTCAATACTACCACAAACTTGCGTTTCCGGGACAGTTTACACGTCTTGCCAATCAGCCTGGAAACCACAGGATTATCACAACATCTACCGCTTTTAGAAATGAACCCTTCCCTGCTGGAGGCTGCGCATGACCATTCGACGTAAACTTCTTGATAATGTCAGTCGGCGATTTCCGACGCTCGGAAAACTGCGCCGCGACAATAAAGGCGTTGCCGCCATCGAATTTGCGTTCGTGGCCCCGATCATGATCGCATTTTACTTTGGTATGACCGAAGTGGCTATGGCCATCATGGCCGATAGAAATGTGTCTCATGCTACCGCGGTGACAGCCGACTTGGCGACGCAATTGCCTATTCTAAACTCTGTTGAGCTTGCCGATATTATGACAGCGACCGTCGCCGTCTTGAATATTCCTGATAATCGTCTGGACCAGATTACAATTGAGCTAAACAGTTATCAAAAACAGACAGACGGCACTGTTGTTCAAGTCGGGTATGCCCGCTTGGGACCGCAGATTACGACAGGCGGACCGGCCGTTTATGATACGAGCGCGCTAAATGCTCAAATGTTTAATGCCCAATCCGGAGTCGTCGTCGCGCGCCTGAATTACACCTATGAACCGGTCACCTTCAATTTTGTTGAACAGTTCAAGATGGCTGAAACCCTGGTGATGAAACCGCGCATATCTGTCAATGTGCCGTTTGATGAAGGCGGATCCACGCAGTTTACATGCAGCGTTGGCAATGACCGCATCGTCAACTGCAACGTCACTTGATCGTAACGTAAATTGATCAAGTCGAATAGTTTTTACGAATTTTCGTAAGCGTATCGGGATTCATTCCCAATACCTGCTCTGTATAATCATCGAAATTCCCTATGGATTTGAGGGCGGCTTTTAAAAAAGCCGGCTCAACGCCGAACATGGGCCGCAATGCATCGGGCTTTATAGGACGATCAAAACGCTCACTCATAAACTTTGCCGCCGGTTCCAAAAAGCTCTCAATATCGACGGCTTTCATGGTGAGCATATAATCTTCCATGATGTCATCATCATTGAGGCCGAGAATTTTATGGATAATGGCCACCAATGTCCCGGTTCGGTCTTTCCCGGCGGCGCAATGTATGGCCACAGGACCGCCCTGCTTCGCCATATGGTTTAAAGTTCGCGCAAAAATTTCCACAAAAGCCGGGTTCACAGGCCGAGCTCCGTAGGACCGGATCATATAATTTCGCGCATCATCAGCCGTCTCGAGCTGCTCTTTCAAAAACATCTCGTGAGGGGCATATTCAGGCGCTTCCTCTGGTTCAATCAGGGTAAAGGTCAAGACATCATCGGCAGACGGATATCGACTGGGCTGGCGGACGCGCTCAGGTTTATGGCGTAAATCCACGATTAAAGAGAGAGCGAGATCCTTCAGAAATTTCTGATCCGCTTCATTGGTTTCATTAAAATGGGCGCAGCGAAATAGTTTTCCGGAGTTGATCTGGCCGCCTGCGCCGAGCTGATAGCCTCCGAAATCTCGAAAGTTACGAACAGATTCTAATGAATGAATTTCCGGCACGGAGTCGAAAAGCTATCTATTCAGCCGGCGCGTCGGCCAGTTTGCGGGTTTTAAGCTTTTCAAATTGAGACCAGACGCCCTCATCACCATGCCAGGCTCCGGTTGTCGCTCCTTTGGAATATTCTGTTGCGCGGGCCTCGAAAAAGTTTGCGTGCTCAACGCCGTTGAGGATTTCTGTCAGCCATGGCAGCGGGTGATGTTTAATACCGTAGACCTTTGGCAATCCCAGCTGGCCAAGACGCCAGTCGGCAATATAGCGGATATAGCGTTTGATATCTTCGCTAGTCATGCCCTCGACCGGCCCCAGCTCAAATGCCAGATCAATAAACTTATCCTCAAGCGAGACAACGGTTTTGCAGCAATCTACAATGTCATCCGCCACCGCCTGGGTCACACATCCGGTTTCTTTTGCAAATGTATGATAAAGCTTGATCATGCCTTCGCAGTGCAGACTTTCATCCCGAATAGACCAAGTCACAATCTGACCCATGCCCTTCATTTTATTCAGGCGCGGGAAATTCATCAACATGGCAAAGGAAGCAAATAATTGCAGCCCTTCGGTAAACGCCCCGAACATAGCGACGGTCCGGGCGATATCGGCTTCGGTCTCTACGCCGAAATCCTGCATATAATTATGTTTATCCGCCATGGCTTCGTAATCCATGAAAGCGGAAAACTCAGTATCCGGCATGCCAATGGTTTCCAGAAGCAGAGCGTACGCCGCAATATGGATAGTCTCCATATTTGAGAAGGCCGAAAGCATCATTTTAACCTCAGTAGGCTTAAATACACGGGCATATCGCTCCATGTAGTTATCGTTCACTTCCACATCTGACTGCGTAAAAAACCGAAAAATCTGAGTCAGCAGATTTTTCTCATTGTCGGTTAGGTTCGTCGCCCAGTCTTTGCAGTCTTCGCCCAAAGGCACCTCTTCAGGCATCCAGTGAACCTGTTGCTGCTTCTTCCAAAAATCATACGCCCAAGGATATCGAAAGGGTTTGTAACTATGGGAAGGAATTAATAGACCGGATTTTGCTCTTTCAATTGGTCCCAGCTGTCCCATGGTTTTCCCCTATATGATGAATCACTTAAAAGAGTATCACTACATATTGGTAAAGGAATTGCCAAGACCTCTATATGTGGTGTTTGTTATTTTTTGAAAAAACAGGAGCCAGACTGTTGATAACCCGTGCCGGAAACGGAACGAACACTCTATGGGCTATGTTAACGGCGCCAGGTAAAGGACAGAGCCGCCGCATCTTCAGTAAAACTTGTGCCCTGCATGTCTAATTCATTGCCAAATGACGTCACTTCCCGCCGGAAGTAACCCAGAGAAATATCAGTCGATTCGTTCAGGCGAATTCCCACACCCGCCTGCGCATCGCCAACAATCACGCGTTCCTGAAGGTGAAAATCTCCGATCGTAACGCGGTCCAAATCATTGGGCGAATAGGTCAAAGCTTCTGCATCGGCGCCGGCAAAAACATACCAGGTATTGGATTTAAACTCTTCGCCGTCTTTCAGGTCATCGCCGATTTTAACCAGTGCACCCACCACCGCACTGGATGTGCCGTCGTTAAACCGAACTGAGGCGCTGGGCGTCAGCTGAATATCCAAACCTTTGTCAATAAATGATGTGGTCAAAGATTTGGAATACCGCATATCCAGCATTTCATCGCTTTTTAGGCAGGTTGATTCCCCTGTCAGGCAGCTGACCTTCGTTAAATCCAGGTCAAATATCTGGGATCCGAAACTCTCATTGGTGACATCCAGATCCCCGCTTAGCGCCGTCAGGTCGGATGCGTTCGCGAAAGGTGTCTCCACGTTAAGGCGGAAAGCATCGGTTGTTATGGACTTAGGCGCTGTGGTTTTTTCAGTATCGTCCTGCGCCTGAACAGTTCCGGAAAAGGCCACACCGAGGACTAATGAGGCAGAAACACACGCCGACCGGACCGCGGTCAAAGACTGCGGGAGACAAAAGCGGATATATCCAGCTTTTTCGCGCATAATACTCTCGTCCACTGGCCGAAAATCGACCGTTCCCCCCTATTATACCACAAATCGCGCCCAAATGGGTCAAGATTCATCACATTATTTATAAGATATGAATATACCTTAACGCAACATTAAGGCCATATTACGACATGGAATTATATTTGGTGTGACTTAAATCACACGATTTTAAGTATTTTTGCGGTGCAGCGCGATATATTCTGCCCGTCTAAATCCCAAATTTTAGGCGTTTTCAGGCAGTCCGGCTTTTCCAAATACGTTATGAGCGTCCCA
>CAYQNQ010000097.1:0-9306 GCA_964418815.1 uncultured Hellea sp. | reverse complement strand
ACTTCTAGGCCGCTCGCTCCAACTTCGTGAAGCAATTTGCCTTTACCGGCCAGGTCTACGCTATGCGCTTGCAGGCTTTCCGCAGCCGGTCCGTCAATTATCGGCCCGATATCCGTTTCCATCAAACGCGGATCACCGATATTCAGAGCATCCATAGCGCCCTTTATCATATGAATGGCTTTCTCGGCGATATCCTCCTGCAGGTATAGAACCCGTAAGGCGGAGCAACGCTGTCCAGCACTCTTGAAGGATGACTGAATTACATCGTCTGTCACCTGTTCCAGCAAGGCGGTGCTGTCCACAAACATAACATTTTGACCCCCTGTCTCAGCAATCAGCGGAACGATTGGCCCGTCCTTAGCTGCCAGAGTTCGGTTTATAATCCGGGCAACACCAGTGCTGCCAGTAAAGGCAACTCCGGCCACATCTTTATGCTCTGTAAGCTGAGCCCCTATATCGCCGTCTCCTAGCGCCAACATCAGAATATCTCTGGGTACACCGGCATCGTGGAAAATTTTCGCCGTCTCATGCGCGATAACGGGCGTTTGCTCAGCAGGTTTTGCAATAACAGCATTTCCTGCGGCCAATGCCGCCACGAGCTGCCCGGTGAAAATCGCCAATGGGAAATTCCAGGGACTGATGCACACGAACACACCGCATCCATGCAAGGCGATAGAGTTAGATTCCCCTGTTGGCCCTGGCAATTCCATGGGCTCTTCAAACTCACGCTCTGCCTGATTGGCGTAATAGCGGCAAAAATCTACAGCTTCTCGAACTTCGGCCAAAGCATCATCATAGGTTTTCCCCGCTTCCCGGGTGAGGATCGCCATGAGCCTCATCGTATTATTTTCGAGAGCCTCTGCCGCTTTCTTGATAATTTCCGCTCGTTTTTTTCCGCCGATGCGATCCCATTCAAATTGCGCCTGACGGCCTGCATCGAATGCCTTGTTTATATCAGCAGCCGTACAATATAAGGCCGAGCCTATTTTGTCCGCATGATGGGCTGGATTTAGATTTGCGTGCGAGGAACTCGACTTATCACTTTGAAATGGAAACAAAGATCCAACATTAAATTCGGCCGTGTAAACTTTATCCATTTCACTGGACAATTGATCCAAATTTTTACCGATTGACATATCAAACCCTTTCGAATTCGACCTCTCAGGACCGAATATATTTTCTGGAAGCCGAATTTTTGGATGCGCTATTTCGCTTAAAGCGCGCGTGACACCAACCGGATCCTTGACAACATCTACGGGCGGGATTTCCGCGTCCATGAAACGATTCACAAAAGAGCTATTGGCCCCATTTTCCAATAGGCGCCTTACAAGATAAGCCAATAGATCCTTGTGACCCCCAACCGGCGCGTAAATTCTGACAGGCGGAAAACTCTCAAAGTGTTTTGAAGCCACTTCATAAATAGCTTCGCCCATGCCGTGAAGTCTCTGAAACTCCAAAACGAAATTTTTATCTTTGGCCATCTCCATTATAGCAGCAACCGTATGCGCATTATGGGTCGCAAACTGGGAGAAAATAACATCCTCATGAGAAAGCATGTCCTGCGCGCAGACAATATAACTCAAATCCGTTGTTGATTTTCGCGAAAACACCGGAAAATCGGGGTGTCCATTTTCTTGGGCATGTTTGATTTCTGTATCCCAGTAAGCGCCTTTAACGAGGCGAACCATGAATCGCGTTCCCAGTTCACGGCCAAGGTTGGCGACCCAATCAATAACATATCTGGCGCGCTTACCGTACGCCTGAATAGCCAGGCCAAAGCCATGCCAATTTGAACCGACCATTTCGCGCGCGACATATTCAAATATTTCCAAAGACAGCTCCAGGCGGTCCGCTTCCTCGGCATCCACAGTCAGCTTTATATCAAGTTTGGCGGCCAGTTTTGCCAACTCCAGAAGGCTGGCGCTTATTTCAGTAACAGCGGTTTCCCGGTTTAGATATTCATACCTTGGATGAATAGCCGAGAGTTTTACAGACACACCAGATCGTTGAAATATGTGTTGATCAGGGTCCAGCCTTCCGGTTTTTTCAATGGCGTCCTTATAAGACTTAAAATGACGCGTGGCGTCATCAAAAGTACGGGCGCCCTCGCCCAGCATATCAAAGGAATAAATCTGATCTTTTCCAAAAAATTTGTTTCCTCGACGCAAAGCATCCTTCAGCGTCTCGCCGAGTACAAATTCTCCCCCTAGAATTTTCATGGCGCGAACGACAGAGCGGCGAATAAGCGGCTCCCCCAACCTATTGACCATTTTTTCAATGAAATTGACGGGCTCATCGGCAAAGTCATCATCCATTGCTGTGACTCGTCCCGTCATTAAAAGTCCGATTGTTGACGCATTGACAAGGAACGAATTTGCATTGCCCATGTGAGCTGCCCAATTTTGCGGTGCAATTTTATCCGCTATTAGATCGTCGCGTGTAGCTTTATCAGGTACACGCAATAGGGCTTCAGCCAGACACATGAGGGCAATCCCCTCTTTGTTCGAAAGTCCATATTCTTGAAGGAAAGAGTCCAACATGTCTGGTCGTTGCGGACGATTGCGAAACGCCTGAACTAATTCAGAGGCGGTGCTTTCTATTTGTTTAAGCTGAACTGAAGACAGCCGGACATCTGATATCAGGCTTTCCACAACCTCTCGCTCGGCTGTGAACTTGGCCGCCGTTATGAAATTCAAACGCTCTAAAGCTGTCGGCATTTCTTATCGCTTTTCTCGAATCTACTGACTGATCAAATACATTCGTTTACGGGAAGAAAATAGCGGAAATTCTGTCGATCTGAGGCAGTTTATTCTGCGGCCTCTAACTGCACTCTTCTAGCCTCAAGAATTTGAAGCGCGATACGCTCTGTCCTCTCATTGTCAACGTCAATAGGCGCTTCGGCAAAAGGCATAATAACAGGCCGGATTTTAATCTTCAGACGTTTCGAAATACGGCTAAAAACACCATCCAGAGACAGTAAACCGTATTTATAAAGGACTAGGTTTGTAATGCCAAATGCCTGAATAATGCGCTGCGCCGATTTCGCAAACTGACCACCACCCTCAAAAGGTTTAGCCGCAATCAAACAATCGCGAGAACGTATTCCATAAAGATTGCAATTCGAAAACTTGCCATCTTTCAGCGAATAAGGACGCCGTTGACCGTCAGGGTATTTTGACCAAATTAACTCCGCCGGCGTTATCGATACCCCTGCATCGGCTTCAGTATTTGAAAACTCTGCGCAAAAGTGATCGACCATTTCCGTCGTTTGAAGGGCATTGTCAGCCGTGCATATAATAATTGGGAATTCAGTCTCTTTACCCAGAGCTCGATTGACACTCTCATAAAGATTATCGCCGCTTGCGACGAGCTTGATTTGTCCGCTAGCGATATCAGACTTAATACTATCCAGAACCAGCAAGGCCTCCTCATCGTCGATGGAGATAAGAATTTGGCCAATATGTTTTGACCCTTTTAAGGACTTCAAAACGCGTTCGATCATGGGTGTACCATCCATATCGATAAGGCATTTATGGCTCACGCCGCCCTTGGCCGCCAAGGGGTCAATTGTACCCGGCCGCTGCGCAGCAAGAACAAGAGCGGAATAAATCATTTGTTCGCTGGTTGAGGCGGTATAACGCCTTGCCTGATCATTGAACCGGCAAGAATAGTCTCGATCAGTTCACTATGCTTGTAGCCCATGGATTGCCAGCTTTGAGAAACCGTTTTCTTGGACCAGAGATTACAGCTCATATTCAGCTCTAAAAACGAAGTCTCGCCGCTCTCAGGGCTATATTTAAATTCAAACCGTCCGTAATCAAATGGCCATATTTCGGGCATCATTTTTTCGACTTCAACCAACAACTTTGTACAGACATGCTTGTCATTAAAGGGTGCCCAACCATCATTAGACTGAACAAATCCGCGTTTTTCCTCATAGGTTCGCAGGCGGTCATTATTACCGCCATACTTCATAACCGGTAGCAGCACAGGCATCCCATTAGCACCGACAACGACTGGCACTGCGAGTTCAATGCCATCAAAAAACGACTCAATAATAACGTCGTGATGATTATTTTCCTCAAATAACCAATCCCTATGAATTCGAGCTTCTTCCCAGCTGTCACATATTTTTATACCCCAGGACGCAGAAGAAGCGTTGGGCTTTACAACGAGTTTGTTCCAGTCAAACTCGGGCGTACCGGCCATGTAATTTCCATGCCGATAAATTTCACTATCCGGTGTCGACACGCCGCGCGCTCTTGCGACAAGCTTTGTGAGATGCTTATCATCTCCAAGACCGCGAAGAATTGGAGACGCACCTAAAAACGGCGTATTTCTCCAGGTTGCAAATGTAGCTGCGAAAATTTCAGAATTTTTAAACCCGCCCCTATTGAGAAGGGTAAACAGAAAATCGTAATCGGGTTCACCAAACAAATGCTGATAAGAGTTACCAACTTTCACATTCAGCCCCAATTTTCGAAGTGTTTCGCGCAGTTCATGGTGATAAACGGCGTGAAAACCGTCCTGACTGTCGGGAGCCCCATCACCCAATGCGTGTTTAGCCAGAAACATTACTTGCAGTGAATACCTGTAACTTTCAGGTATCTTAACACGTAAGTCCGAAAACTCAGTGTGAGCTGCCACGTGATTTAGGAGCATTTTTTCTCTTCCCTCTTAAAGGTCGCTTGAAACCCTTAAACATTTATCGCTTTTACTTCAAAAAACCTTAACGAATCAAGCGTTACCGCCACTCGCATCAAGAAAAAGTGATATGTGTTAAAAAATGTTTCATTAAACTTTGGCGGGGCCATGACCGCGTCTTTGACCAGGCACTCGAATATCTTCAACCAGATCTTGAATGTGGGCAGGCGGCGCAGGCGTAGCAAGCGAAACCACCACCCCAACTATTAAGGCCACCCACATAAAGGCAAACCCGATCCCTTCCGGAGAAATGCCAAGCCACCATGCTTCTTTACTCAC
Organism: uncultured Hellea sp.; assembly: GCA_964418815.1. Classification (GTDB taxonomy): domain Bacteria; phylum Pseudomonadota; class Alphaproteobacteria; order Caulobacterales; family Maricaulaceae; genus JACOMS01. The sequence continues at coordinate 4,323 of CAYQNQ010000097.1, read as the reverse complement.
ATTTATAAACTTAAAATAATAAATATAGCTAAACGTAGAAATCAACCCCGTAAGCATGGAAGCAATAGCGCCTTCCCGGTTCATTCGTTTCCAGAAAATACCCAGAAATATTACCGGAAATAGCGAAGCGGCCGCCAAGCCGAACGCAAAAGCGACCACCTGTGCGACAAATCCAAGTTTGGCTGAATAAATACCCATTAATCCCGCAAGGAAAACAGCTCCCGCGGCGGAATATCTTGCCAGGCGCAATTCCGTCCTGTCATTCATGGCAGGAAAGAAAGTACGCTTGCATAAATCGTGCGAAATCGCAGACGAAATAACCATAAGTAATCCCGCAGCCGTTGAAAGAGCTGCAGCTAGACCGCCAGCAACAACTAATCCAATGACCCAGTCTGGCAATTGAGCAATGGTTGGATTCGCCAAAACAATTATATCCCTGTCAACAAAGACCTCATTCTCACTATCATCGAGAAAGTGGCATGGTGGCGGAGCTCCATTGGCGCAGATTTTTAGTACTCGCTCGCCCTGCTCGCCCCTTACATTACCATCGTAAATTGGTTTTTTCTCATCAAAAACTTTTCCGCTGCGGTACTGAACCACCCCGTCATTGTTTTTATCAACCCAAGCCAAATACCCATTGTTCTCCCAGGTCTTAAACCATTCCGGAGTTTCGACTTGATAGGTCGTTTCGTTTACAGTGCTCACAAAGTTCAGCCGGGCAAATGATGCAACAGCAGGCGCAGTTGTGTACAAAACAGCGATAAAAACAAGAGCCCATCCTGCGGACATTCTAGCAGCCTGCGCCGATTTCACGGTAAAGAATCTAATGATCACATGGGGAAGCCCAGCTGTTCCCACCATTAGCGCAGCGGTGATACAAAATATATCTAGCTTAGACTTATCCGTTTCAGTGTACTCCCTAAACCCCAATTCCGTGATGGCATTGTTCAATTTTTCAATTACAGGCACACCGGTATCTTTCACGTCTGAAAGTAAACCTAATTGCGGGATGGGATTGCCGGTAATTATCATGGAAATGAATATCGCGGGGACGGTGTAAGCAAAAATCAAAACGCAATACTGTGCAACCTGCGTGTACGTTATCCCTTTCATCCCTCCTAGCACGGCATAAAAGAACACAATCATCATTCCGATCATAATTCCAATGGTTTGATCAACGCCCAGAAAACTGGAAAAGGCCACACCTACGCCTTTCATTTGCCCCGCAATATAGGTGAACGATACGAATAGCGCGCAAATTACGGCAATAACTCTGGCTGTGCTTGAATAATATCGGTCTCCGACAAAATCCGGTACGGTGAATTTCCCAAATTCTCGAAGAAAGGGCGCCAATAATAAGGCCAACAATACATAGCCGCCGGTCCACCCCATTAAGTAAACCGATCCTCCATATCCTAAAAAGGCGATGAGACCTGCCATAGACAGGAACGAGGCGGCGCTCATCCAGTCAGCTGCCGTCGCCATTCCGTTGATTGTGGGATGAACATCATGACCGGCCACATAGAAGTCATTTGTGGATGCGGCTCGGGAACGAATGGCGATTATAATATAAACGCTAAAAGTTAGAACGACCCAGAAATAGGTCCAGAAACTCTCTCCCATGATCTAGCCTTTAATTCCGTATTTTTTCTCAAACCGGGCCATCATAAAACAATAGATGAAGATAAGAACGACAAAGACATAAATCGCGCCGTTTTGCGCAAACCAAAAACCAAGAGGTGCGCCGCCAATACTAAATTGGTCCAAGAAATCCCTGAACAAAATTCCGGCTCCAAAAGAAACCAAAAACCAGACCAACAGGAGAACTAGAGTTAAGGCTAATGTAGCACGCCAATATCGTTTTGGGTCAGCCCGTTCATCATTTGACATATTCTCCCCCTTTTTAATTCAGTCTATCTTACGTGCTCGTATTGGAAAACTCAAATACTCTTCTGGAACCCAGATAATTTTCGCTACGCATTTCCATCAGCCGGCTAATCGTGCGCTCGAATTCAAAGACTCCATCACCTTTTCTGTAAAGTTGCTGGGGCTCCGCTGCGGCGCTCATCACTAATTTTGTTTTCGTTTCATAAAGCGCATCAACAAGCGTTACAAATCTCTTAGCTTCGTTGCGCATAGAACTGTCCATCATCGGAACATTCTCTAAAATGAGCGTTTGGAAACTATGAGCAAGTTTCAGATAGTCTGCGGGCCCGAGCGGGCTGCCGCAAAGCCGGTTAAAAGTTGTTTTGGCTGTTCCGGAAGCGGTGTTTTCCAAAACCAGTTCGCGTCCCTGCACTTTCAAAGTTGTCGGACGGGCGATAGCTGCGCCGGTCAGGCGGTTCCATGCAGACTCGATCGCAAGTTCCGCGCCGTCCCCCAAGGGAGAATAATAAACAGGCGCTGCCGTTAACTGACGCAGCCTATGATCGACGTCACCAGCGAACTCATGAATAATTAAATGTTCAGGCATCATGTCTATAAAGGGTTCAAACAAGGATCGGTTTAGTCCGTGCTTATATAAATCTTTAGGCGGCCGATTAGATGTTGCAACAACCACTACACCCCGAGACCAAATGGCCTGAAACAAGCGCGACAAAATCATGGCGTCCGCAATATCGGTCACATGGAATTCATCAAAACAGAGTATTTGGGCTGTAGAAGCAATGTATTTTGCAACGGGCGCAATGGGATCGTCCCCCGCTCCACGCACGTAGAATTCTGACCCTCTCTTTTCTTTGTCAGACAACTTGCGCCATTGCCCAATTCGCTCATGGATATCCAGCATGAAAGCATGAAAATGAACCCGTGATTTCTGCGAAAATTCGATAGACTCAAAAAACCAATCCATCAGCATAGATTTTCCACGCCCAACACCGCCCCAAAGATAAAGCCCTTTTGGGGCGGCGCGCTCTTTCCAGAAAAAAAGCTTGCTCTCACCGCTTTCATGTATGCGCTGTTTTAGAGCATCCAGAGCCTTAGCTGCTTTGACCTGAGCGTGATCCCGAAACAGTTCGCCCTCCGCAATCCGGTGCTCTAATTCTGTTAAGACGCTCTTCATTTAGGCGTGTAGTTTTATCCAGATAATTGCCGCAGCCAATGCCCCAAATGAAAATACAACCAAAAACACTAGCAATGGGCGATTTTTAATCGGTGTGGACATGATTTTGCCCTACCATTCTTCATTAAAACGTCAAGTATTCCGGCTTTTCTTTTGTTCATATGCCGTTTATGTAAAGATTACTAATGGTTAACGATGTAGACTTACGCGCCTTGCGTTTGTAAGTGTATGGAGTTTTTTACGGGGGGCTTCCGACGGGAGCCTTATAATTAAATATTGGAGGTTCCTAATGCAGGCAACTAATGTATCTGACAGAGTGGGAGATGCGATGGGCATCAACGCTCTAACGGGATGGCTGAGAGATATTCTGCCGCCCGCACTTGATAAGTTCGCTGGAATTATCGTCGCGCTAGCGGTGATAATAATCGGCTACTTGATCGCTAAACTGGCAGCAGCCCTTATCGCTGGTGCTATTAACAAAACCGGCCTGGGCAAGCGGGCAAAATCTACTGGCGGAAATATTGGCCGCTCTTTATCAAAAGCAGTCTTCTGGGTGCTTTTCCTTGTATTTATTTTACTTGGTCTAAAACAGTCAGGCTTTGGTGGAGATCAGCTAAGCTTTGTTGACAATATGCTAAACTCAATCTTTACATATGTACCAAAGCTTATTGGTGCCGCTATCATTATGGGAATTGGCACCATTCTGGCGCGGGTTGTCAAAGAAGCCCTGTCCAGCACACTTGAAGTGGCTCAGGTAGATAACATGGCATCTCGTTTCGGATTTGCCGGTGCTGATGACGCAACACCTAATAATAACATTTCCAGGAATTTGGGCGGACTAGCAGGAGCATTTGTTCTGCTGCTCGCAGCTGGTAGTGCGATTAACGAACTCGGGATCGAAACCATTTCGACGCCGATAAATAATCTGGTCGACACCATTATTGCTTTCACACCGAAAGCTTTGATCGCCGCCCTTATTCTTGCATTAAGTGTGTTCCTGGGTCGCTGGATTTCAAATCTTGTTCGCAATACACTTCCATCTCTGGGTGTCGATGACTCACTAGGTGCGATAGCAAGTCTGGACGGAACGAGCCGCCCGGGTTTTGTTCCATCAAAACTTCTTGGTACGCTTTCGTTTGCCGGCATTCTCATCATGGGTTTAACGGCCGCTTTAGCGCAGCTTCAAATCGATGAATTGACGGACGTGTTTGCGACAATTCGCGATATCGGCGGCAAGATCGTTCTTGGAGCCATCATCATCG
>CAYQNQ010000096.1:0-9400 GCA_964418815.1 uncultured Hellea sp. | reverse complement strand
GGAACAAGCTCAAAGCTTTCTTCCTGAACAAGAACCCGCTCAGTTACAGTTTCGTATCTGGCTGGTATTTTTCTAAGGTTAGTCGTCTCCGGCTTAATAACAATTTGCTCGGTAGACGTTTGATATGTTGCCGGGACAATGACCCGGGCAAAACATTCACCCGGACGCGGGTCGCCTGGTGGCAACTCTTGGGCGATGGTTGGTGCGGTTAACACCACGGCACTTGTGGCCAATAATAGAGTACGTTTCATTTCGAAAACCCCCAAACTCTCTTTCTTTTTAACAATCAACTGCTAGGCACAGCTACGCGCACCTTACCTAATCGTAAATGATTTGGCTAGGCGTTAGTTCCTCTTTAAGGAATAAAATTTGAATTTCAATCATTCATCTGCAGTTAGGCGAAAAGGTCGCCAATGAGACACTTCTGCGGCGTGTAACATTTCTCTATCTCCTCTGGTATCGCCATAGGCGTGATTGATTTTCACTGTATTTGGCGAAAATTCCGCCAAAATTCTTCTAATTTTACCGGGGCCCCATACATTCCAGCCCTCGATGCGTCCGGTACAGACGCCATCAACAACTTCCAGCTCGGTCGCTAAAATGTTGTGGATATTTTGTTTGTCTCCCCAAGCCCTGAGATAGGGGGAGATGGATGCACTGCATATATATAGAGACTCAGGCTCAGATTTGCGGCGCTCTAACTCAATTTTTGCGCCAGGACGAATCAAACCAGGAATCACATTCGCGGCAAAAAGTTCAGCTTTTTTCTGAACTTTATCATGATGCTGATTTTTGAAAAACCGCCGGATTACATGACGTTTCACAGCGTTTCGATCAATTATCCGAAAGCCGTAAAATACAAAAATGGGCAGCAGCATAAAAATTCTAATCAACCAGCCGGTGAAACCCGAATAATATTTCAAAAATAAGGCGAATGTATCTTTGGTCGTTATGGTGCCGTCAAAGTCAAACACGTTGATTTTTCTTGTTATTTCCGCGTTCATTCGTCCCCTCAGACGTTCGAATCTTTAATGTTGTTATGGGCTGATTAGCGCCCTTGTTCATATCGTCAAGACTAGTTTTGACTTTCAGTTTAGGGGGGCTTAATTTTAACAAGCTGAACGGAAGCTGACAGTTGTTTAAATAGCGGATTTTTCGAAATTTCAGGAAAAAGTTACTTGCGCTTAAATCTCGAGTTTGGTCTTCTAACTATATAAATCTATTGGATAATTTTCATGTCGAGTTTCAAAAAAAGTATTGTTTTCGCGGGATGTGCCGCATTGATGGTGTTCTCAATTGGATGCAAAAAGTCTGATTTGAAGCAGACGCACTACTTTCCCCACGAATCGACAGATTTGAAACCGGATCCTGGTATTGAGTATGGCAGGCTTGATAATGGGCTTCGTTATGCCGTCATGCAAAACGCAACACCTTCGAACACTGCCAGTCTTTTAATGAAAATTGACACAGGCTCGATCAATGAAGCTGACGATGAAAAAGGTATAGCACATTTCCTGGAACACATGGCTTTTAACGGGTCAAAGAATATTCCAGAGGGCGAAATGATTCCGCGGCTAGAGAAGTTTGGTCTGGCTTTCGGCCCTGACACAAATGCTTCGACGGGCTTTTTCGATACAACCTATCAACTGGAATTACCGGAGGTTAACGAGGATATCATCAACGAAGCCATGTTTATCATGCGCGAAACCGCTTCAAATTTACTTCTGGAGTCCACAGCTATTGAGGACGAACGCGGCATTATTCTGGCCGAAAAACGCGCGAGAAGCAGCCCCGCATTTAACGCCTCTATCGCCCAGCTGAATTACTTCATGGACGGGACATTAATTCCGGAACGACTGCCCATTGGAACCGAAGAGACCATAAAATCTGTAACACCGGAACAGTTCCGGGCCTTTTATGAAGGTTACTATCGACCGGAAAATACATTTATCGTGCTCGTCGGAGATATGGAGCCTGCTTATGCGGCAAATAAAATCTCTGAGTATTTTAACGATTGGGCCGGGGTCGGTGAGGCCAAAAGTTCACATGAAATCAGTGTATTAAACAGCCGACCTGCGGAAGGCGTCTACTACACGGATCCAGAAATTCAAACGGGTCTCTCAATAAATGTAATTCAAAAGCCGGATGTTCGAAGCGATAAAAAAGACAACCGTAAACAGTTTTATATAGAAGCCCTTGGCAACCGGATTTTGTCCCGGAGGCTCGCGAAAATAGCTCAGACGCCTGACGCGCCGTTTATTTCAGCCGGAGCCAGCTCGTCTACATCCTATGACGCCGTTCGTATTTCTTCTGTAACAATGTCGTCTCAGCCGGAAAATTGGGCTTCTTCTCTGGCAGTGGCAGAACAGGAGCTGCGGAAAGCTTATTTATTTGGGTTTTCACAATCAGAACTTGACGAACAAATCGCCAATAGCGGGCAGTCTCTCAAGGTGGCAGTTGAAAATGCTGAAACCCGGCGAACGTCCAGCCTTGCGCGGGGAATAATGGGGAATTTCAGCAGCGATATTGTCATGACCAGCCCCCAGTTTAACCGGGACTTTTTCGAAAGTTACGCCGATGAGATTACGCCGGACCAAGTCCATACGGCGTTTAAAACCTATTGGGACGGATATACGGAACCTCAAATATACATTTCCACATCGGAAAACATTGATAGCGCCGACACAGCTATTCTTGAAGTTTATCGGTCAAGCCAGGCTGTGGAGGTCAAGCCAAATGCGGAAGAGGTTAAAGCAGATTTCGCTTATCGGAATTTTGGGGAGCCTGGCGAGATTAAAGCCCGTAAAACGGTTGAAGACGTCGATTTTGTTCAAGTTGAATTTGACAACGGCGTTCGCCTCAATCTCAAAAAGACGCCTTATCAGAAGGGTTTATTGTCCATCGATTTGGCTTATGGAAAAGGTGAATTGTTCCTGACCGGTGACGGTCAGTCCATCCGATGGTTGTTGAGCAATGCATTATCGCTCGGCGGACTTAAAGCGCATTCGTCAGATCAGCTGCGTACAATTATGGCCGGCAAAAGTGTCGGTGTCGGACACAATATGGGCTCAAGGCAGATGTTCATGAACGGCCGAACAACCATGGAAGATCTCCCTGAGCAGTTAAACCTGATGATGGCATATTACCTTGAGCCAGGTTTTCGCGAGGAGTCGAAGGCCCGCTATGATAAATGGGTTAGTTCTTTCTACCCGACACTCGACTCAACGCCGGGCGGCGTGGCCTCTCGGGATATTGAGCGGCTGATCCGCTCGAATAATCCGAGATTTGGAATTCCGTCCGAAGAAGTTTTAAGAGGAGGTAGCCTGGAAACATCTTCTGTGTGGCTTTCACAAACGAAAAAGGGCGAGTCCATAGAAATTGGCGTGGTCGGAGATATCGAAATTGAAAAAGTCATTTCAGAAATTAGCCGAACGTTCGGAACCTTGCCTGCGGTCAAACCTAAAGCCCCCGTTGCGTCCAAAGAAAAAACGACGATCAAATTAGCGCCGGGTGGAGGCAGACCAACCATTTTAACGCATGCAGGAGAGGACAATACGGCGCTGCTGCGTATCTATTGGCCTGCGCCTGACGGCCGGGACGATATGGTCGTACGCCGCATGAACCTGCTAAATTCTATGTTTAAGCTCAAACTGACAGAAGTCTTGCGCGAAGAACTTGGGACGTCTTACTCGCCCACGTCATTTTATGTGTCCCCGCGGGTTTATCCTGATTTCGGATTTCTTGCAGCGTCTATGGAGGTAAATCCTGAAGACATAGACAAGGCTGAGGCCCGAATTCATGCCTTGGCAGAAGAGTTCAAGGCCGGAGAAATGGATGAAGATCTATTCAAGCGCGCGATCACGCCAATCCGGGAGAATATTGAGGAGTCCTTGGAAAGCAATGCTTACTGGATGAACATAATTGCCAGATCTCAAACTGATCCTGAAATTGTAGAGCGGCATCGCCGCCGCCATAAAGCATATGAAGATATGACTCTTGAACAGGTGAAGGCATTGGGCGAGACAATGTTTAATCGGGATGATGCTGTCATTTATCATGTCGTTCCGGCGCCGTAAGTCCACATTGTAAACATTGAGAGGTTAGCAGCCGCGACAATTCGGTCGCTTTAGGTGAAATTTAAGCCTTCGCATTCATGAGGGGTGTGACTATACATATGACAAATCAATCCTAAAGGTCTTTCTGATGGTTCAGCTTTCGCTCCCAAAAAACTCCAAACTTTCCAAGGGTAAGGATTGGCCTGCAATAAACGCGGGCAAGCGTTTGAAAACTTTCAAAATTTATCGATTTGACCCTGCCGATGGAAGTGGTCCGCATTGGGATACTTATCAGATTGATCTGGATGAATGCGGTCCAATGATTCTCGACGCGCTGATAAAAATCAAAAATGAAGTCGACCCGACTTTGGCGTTTCGGCGATCTTGCCGCGAAGGTGTCTGCGGATCCTGCGCCATGAACATTGGCGGCCGCAATACATTGGCTTGCACCAAAGGTATTGATGAGGTCGGGGGCGGAACTATAACAATCAGCCCGTTGCCGCACATGCCGGTTGTTCGGGACCTGGTGCCGGATCTGTCACAATTTTATGCACAATATGCGGAAATTCAGCCTTGGTTGCAGACAAGTGAGGCTGAACCATCCTCTGCTGAACATAATCAATCCGTGGAAGACAGAGAGAAGCTAAATGGCCTTTACGAATGTATACTTTGTGCATCTTGTTCAACGAGTTGCCCGTCATATTGGTGGAATGGTGATCGCTATCTTGGCCCCGCAGCCCTATTGCAGGCTTATCGCTGGCTCATAGACAGCCGCGATGACGCAACAAATGACCGTTTGGATAAACTCGAAGACCCATTTAAGCTCTATCGCTGCCACACGATTATGAACTGTACTAATGTCTGTCCCAAGGGATTAAATCCGGCGAAAGCCATTGCCGAAGTCAAGAAAATGATGGTGGAACGCGCCTAAATTTATGTGGTCGCAAACCCATTTTTTTGCCAGTTATTCGTTATATTTGGAGTCTCAGACAGCAGAAAGCCCGTGATTTTCCTCGGTCCACTTCTATTGTTTCCAATATCTGCGCTCACGAGTTCCGTCGACGGGCTCTGTCGCTTAAGGATCTTCACCTTCCTGATTTCTTTCCGTTTCAGTCCCTAGTAGCTTGACTAGTTTCCGGGTCCGGTTTCCTCAGTGCAGCTCCTCTCAGCGGCAAAGGAAAGGTGCGACATTCTGTCAAAAAATTCAATAATCTGATCGTATATTCACAATCAACTTATCCACATTTGAAGAATGATTTGTGGAAAAGTGATGAAAGGGCCTGCTAATTTTTAAATAATCAAAGAAAACGTCTCATTTTTTCACCGTAAATTTACGGGATTTGCCTACGTTAATGCAAAATAATGAGGTTGACATGGTGGAATTTACGGCTCGAGACCGATTAAGATTAATGTTGGGCGGCAGTGCTATGGTACTGGGGGCATGCGGCGGCGGAAGCGAACCGCCAGCCGGCGGCGTATTTATGGGCGGCGGCGGATCATCACCTCCTCCGCCACCTCCGCCTCCACCACCGGGTGGCAACGGATTAACGTCCGGGCTTCTTCGTGACACTTTTAGAAACAATTTCACTCTAGGATCTGCGATGGCAAACCCGCGGATTTCCGATAATGATCTGTCAGCTCAAATTGCCATCGAACAATATTCCAGTATTACGCCGGAATATGAACTTAAACCGGAAATCATCCAACCTCAGCCCGGCGTTTATGACTTTGATCTCGGGGACAGAGTTGTAGATTGGGCGCTTGAGAACGGTATGGAAGTTCGTGGCCATGCTTTGGTTTGGCACGAATCCATGCCCGTTCATTTTGCTCAAGGCACCAGAAATGAAATTCGGCAGCGGCTGGAAGATTATATTTCCACGGTTGTTGATCATTTTCGCGGGCGAATTGCAGTTTGGGATGTCGTCAATGAGGCGGTTTCAATAGATATATTCAATGGAAATAACGGAATAGGTCCTGATCGCATGACCGAATGGTATAATGCAGTTGGTAATGCGGATTATATTGACTGGGCTTTTCACGCCGCCCGCGCTGCAGATCCAAATGCTCTGCTTTTTCTCAGTGATTACGAAACCGAAGACCCAATCAAAAGAGGTTATCTCGTCGAAATATTGAGACGTCTAAATTCTCGCGGCGTACCCATCGATGGTGTCGGGCACCAATTCCATCTTAATTTGGACACGGATCCTGCCGATGCCTTGGCGGCTATTGATGCTGTAGACAATGAGTTTTTAGGGCTCATCAACCATGCTACGGAAATTGATGTCTCGTTCTATCGGGATCCCGGATCCTGTTGGGAGTCAGGGACTAATTGTATTGCCGATATAGGCACGACACCGCCCGCTGACATGCTCGCCACACAGGCTCAGATATTGCGGAATTTGTTTGACGGATTGGTTTTACGATCTTCCGTGGAATCAGCCTCTTTCTGGGGTGTTCGCGACGGTGACAGTTGGTTGAATGATGTGCCTGCGGTGCGAAATAATTATCCGCTGCTGTTTGATCGGGCGGGTGAGCCGAAACCGGCATTTCATGCTATTACGGATCCAAATTACACGATTTAAACCGTTCGTGTTTTGACTTCTCTCTTTTTGCTGCATAAAGCAGCGAAAAAAGAGAGGTGACATGGCAAAAAAACCGTCAGTTTTAAAAGTTGCTCTGCCGCAAATCGCGCCAATCTGGTTAAACAGAAAAGCCACGTTGGAGAAAGTCGTTCAGACGATCGAAAAGGCCGGTAAAAACGGGGCGGAGTTGATTGTTTTCGGCGAAGGCCTGGTACCAGGATATCCTTTCTGGCCGGATTTGACCGGCGGCGCCCGGTTTAATGATGATAAGCAAAAAGAACTTTTTGCCTTTTATTCCCAGCAGGCTGTCACGATAGAGGACGGCCATCTGGATTCGGTTTGTGCGGCGTTAGAAAAAGCCAATATGGCCTGTTATCTCGGAATTATTGAACGCCCGAGGCAGCGCAGCGGACATTCTCTTTATGCAGGTTTTGTCTATATTGATCAAACGGGCACTATTCAGTCTGTTCACCGCAAACTTCAGCCAACTTATGAAGAAAGATTGGTTTGGTCGCCGGGCGATGGGGCCGGTCTCGTCACCCATCGATTAGGCGAATTCACGCTTGGCGGATTAAACTGCTGGGAAAATTGGATGCCCTTATCGCGCGCAGCGCTTTATGCGCAGGGCGAGGATGTCCATATTGCCTGCTGGCCGGGAAGCCTGCGCAATACAGAAGATATAACACCGTTTTTAGCTAAGGAAGGCCGTAGTTATTCCATTTCTGTTTCCAGCCTCATGCGCCCATCAGACATTTCGGAAAAAATCCCGTTCTATGATGAAATAAATAACCTCATGCCCGATCTGGCAGCAAATGGAGGCTCTTGTATTGCGGCGCCAGATGGAAGCTGGGTGCTTGAGCCGGTAACGGGGGAGGAAAATTTGCGTTTCGCTGAGCTTGATCATGAATTTGTGAGAAGAGAACGTCATAATTTTGACGCCGCCGGACATTATTCCAGACCAGATGTCACAAAATTGATCGTGAATAGAGACCGCCAGTCGATAGCTTCCTTTGAATAGTGCAAAGCTATAGGCTTTCAACAATTCTCCTGACAATTTCAGTTGCTGCCTCCGCATTTCTATGAAGTTCTTTTGGTTGGATGATTTCGCCAAAAGTCATTCGAAACTTTTGTCCCTTTTTATTCAATAATTCTCTGAATAACGTTATGTCCCGTAGCTCGTCATTCACCAGTGAGAAAAAATAGTAGAGGGAAGAATTTCTGGCATCGATATTAAGCGGAATGATTGGAATATCGTATTTCTTGGCCAGCATGGCCGCAGAGCTTTCCCATGGTCTGTCGACCAAGCCGCGCCAAGTCAGTTTGGCCAGACTACCTGAAGGAAAAATGACAACACAGCGATCCTTTTTAAATGCAGTTCTGGTTTTGGATAAAGTTTCCCGGGTTTTGCTGACGTTTCGTTTCGCTTTGACCCACTCGACCGGGATAATAATATCCTCGCATTTGGGAATGACGCGTAGGGCGTCCGCATTGGCAAGATAGATATGATCAGGACGTTTTTCGTTGAGAATCTCGAAGACTGCAATGCCGTCAGCTAATCCGGTCGGGTGATTGGAAATCACAATACATGGGCCAGAAGGAGGAAGATTTTCTAGCCCCGAAACTGTGATATCTGGCTGAACAATATCTGAAACATGTTCAAAGGCCTGACGCCCCGTCATCGGACGGACATCATCAGCCAGCTTAACGGCAATATCATAGAGGAGGGCACGATTTAGCGTAGGCTTAATCAGATTATACAGCGTCTCACGTGACATTAGCCGCGTGGCGCGCTCCGCTATCAGCTCATCGACAATGTGCATTGCTAAATACGCTTTCCAATCCTACAAGGATTCCATAGTCAGAGGCTTTTTGAATGCAAGATAAAATGGTCTATAATGTATTATTTCTTTGTACCGGAAATTCAGCCAGATCCATCCTTTCAGAAGTATTGTTAAGAGATCTGGGGGAGGGCCGTTTTCAAGCATTTTCAGCGGGTAGTCGCCCGAGCGGAAAACCCCATCCCGAAGGAATAGCGGAATTAAAGCGCCGCGGTCACACCCCCCGCGGTGTATCTTCCAAAAGTTGGGACATATATTCAGGCGCGGATTGTCCGGTGATGGATATGATAGTGACAGTTTGCGCAAGCGCAGCCGGCGAAACCTGTCCAATATGGCCCCAAAACGGCTCTCAGAGCCCGATACGTGTTCATTGGGGCGCAGAGGACCCAGCTCATGTAGAGCCTCTCGCAGCGCGTAAAAAAGCGTTTTCGGAAGTATACGAATTGTGCCGCTCACGAATTGAGGCGCTTATCGCTTTGCCGGATATAGAATTGAAAAACCAGGATGCACTTCAGCTTATTGGCGATATAACCTGATAGCTTTAGTTTGCAATCAAAAAAGCCGCCCATTGGGCGGCTTAAATTTTCTTATTCAAGATGGATTACTTCCACCAGGAGTTCAGCTTTTTAGCAGCCCATTCACGGCCACCAAGTCCGAAGGCGATCGCGCCGCCGATACCAAAAGCTGCAGCCATTGCCATGACGAGATACTGGAATGCATTGTCAACAATATTGGCACCCAAATCCATTTGAGCCAGACCCATAAAGGTGACAATGATCAGAGTTGCATATTTAACAATCGCACCCGCCAGGTCTCCAGAAGTTTGTGTCACAATCTTGGAAACGAAGTTGGCAATAAACAGACCAACACCGATGATGATGGCTCCAAGAACGATCTTGCCGCCGATATCGCGAATTGTCGCAAA
>CAYQNQ010000095.1:0-9534 GCA_964418815.1 uncultured Hellea sp. | reverse complement strand
AAACGGGATTATTACGAAGTTCTGGGCGTTGCCAAAACCGCCAATGAAAAAGAAATGAAATCCGCATTTCGCAAAAAGGCCATGGAATGCCATCCGGATCGCAATCCCGATGACCCGGAGGCGGAGGCGCGGTTCAAAGAGCTTAACGAAGCTTACGGTATATTGTCGGACGGAGATAAGCGGGCCGCCTATGACCGAATGGGCCACGCCGCTTTTGAACAAGGCGGAATGGGCGGCGGAGGCTTTCAGGATTTCGGCGACATATTCTCTCAAATATTTGGCGGCGCCGGCGGCGGCTTTGCCGATATGTTTGGCGGCGGCGGTCGCCGTCAACAACGCGGCGCGCGCGGATCGGACCTTCGCTACGAAATGGAAATCTCTCTGGAAGAGGCTTTTGCCGGTAAGGAGCTGGAGGTCAAAGTTCCCATCGCTGAAGATTGTGAACGCTGCGACGGTATCGGGGCCGAGCCGGGCGCCAGTGTGGATACCTGCTCAACCTGCGGCGGGGCGGGGCGTGTGCGCACCCAGCAGGGCTTCTTTACCATGGAACGGGCTTGTCCCACTTGCGGCGGTCAGGGCGAATATGTCTCCGATCCGTGCCGGCAATGCGACGGCTCCGGGCAAAATCGTGTGGATACAGCGCTGGATGTGAACATCCCAGCGGGCGTGGAAGACGGGACGCGTATAAGACTGGCCGGACAGGGCGACGCTGCGCCCAAACGCGGCGGCACCGGGCAGCGCGGCGATCTTTATATTTTTGTCGCTGTCAAACCCCATGATCTGTTTGAGCGCGACGGCGCCCATCTTTATTGCCGGGCTCCTGTGCCCATGACTGTGGCAGCTCTGGGCGGCGATGTAGAAATCCCGACCATAGATGGCGGCCGTTCCAAAATTAAAATCCCCGAAGGTTCTCAGAGCGGCAAACGTATGCGCCTGCGCAGTAAAGGCATGAGCGTTCTGCGCAGCCCGCAGCGCGGCGATATGTATGTGGAGTTGTCGGTCGAAACGCCGTCCGGGCTCAACACAAAGCAGCGCGAACTCTTAGAGGAATTTGCCCGCGAAGGCGGCGATGCCATCAGCCCGGCCAGTAAGGGCTTTTTCGATAAGGCCAAAAATTTCTGGGATAATCTCTCGGGCTAGTCCTACCACTTATTGGTATCAAATTTCCGGGCTACGCTGAGGCCGGCGAAAAATCCGTTACGGGAGCCATCGGGCGCGTTTAAGATGGGGCTGTTTTCAGCTTCGTCCGTAAACCAGCGATAAGACCCGGTCAGCACAACAGCGTAGTTTTTCTTGACTTCATACCAGGCCACGAGGCCGGCGGAGTATCCGTAAATGCCGGCACCGGGATTGTAAGGCCCTAATCCGGAGGCGGCGGACTGCGCGTCATTGACGCCAAAAAACGCATCATTATGGGTGTTATCGGCCCAGCTGAGCGTGACCCCGGGCTGTATCCCAAATCTGTCTTTTACATAGGCGGTCCCCACGGACGCATCCACGGTCAGGCCGCCATGGCCGCCGATAACGTCCTGTCCGGCGTCCAGCCTTAGTCCCACAGGCCCGACCGTGCCAAAGGCGTAAGCCCCGACGGGCAGGCTGCCGTCAATATCTTCAAACCCGGTTAAAGTGGGGCTGTCATCTGAATCGCGGCCCGGTGTGTAGGCGGCGCGCGGCCCGGCCCGAAGGGACCATTTTCCCAGTCCCTGCCCGGTTCCAATGTCAACAGCACGGTAAGTCAGAGCGGTGCCGAAAAAGTCAAATCCTTTTACATTGTCCAGGCTTAAATAGGGCAGGACCTGCAGGTCGTGATCGTCGGAACCGAGATATTCAGATATGACCACGCCGGTGACGCCGATAAATCCCGTCCCGCCTTCATCATCTGCCATGCGTTCGGGCATTTGTGCCAGGGCCGGAGCCGAAATGATTAAAGAGCCGGTGGTTGCCCCTAAGAATTTTATAAAATTTTTCATGAACTGCCGATAATGAGTGGCTCTATCAATTGCCAGTCACATTCACGAGAAGTTTGCGAGAGGTCAGCCCGCTATTTTTGCCTTTTTAAAAGATCCGGGTTTTCCTGAACCCGTTCTTTAAAGGTTTTGAATGTTAGAACCGTGGGCAGGGCGTCAAGCCGAGCGGCCAGTCTTTTGCGGATTTCGGGATTGTCCTTCGCCACATCAATCATTTCGTCCGGATCGGTTTGGCGATCAAACAAAGCCTCGGTTTCGTAGACATGATCCCGGATATAGTTCCACCGTCCGTCCGAGACGCCGCTTTGATTGCCGAACCGTGTAAAGACATGGGTTTTTCCGGGCGCGTCTGGATTATCCAGCATATGAAGCCATGAGAGGCCGTCCAGCGGCTGGGGCGGCTTTGGGATGCCGGTCAGCTCCAACAAGGTCGGATACATATCAATGGCCTCGACCATGCCCTTGACGCGAACGCCCTTGTGACGCCCATCCGGGAACACCACCATCAGCGGGATCCGGGAAATGTTTTGCTTGGGAATCCATTTTCCCCATTGGTCATGATCGCCCAGCGCGTAGCCATGATCTCCGGACCAGAAAATCACAATTGTATTCTCCAGCAGCCCCCGCTCCTGCGCCCATGTCAGGGTTTGTCCCACATATTCATCCAGCAGGGTGACGCTGGCCAGATAACCTCTGGCAAAATCCAGAGCGTTTTCTTCGGTGAGCGTAATTTTAGTTTTTTTGTGCAAATGATCCCAGGGCCCGGGGACGCAGTTCTGCAGGTATGCCGCAATGGTCTGCCGCCCCGGTCCCAATTCCGGTAAAACCCGCGGATTGGGATAACGGTCCCGAAACTTGTCGTCCCACGGGCAGTGGGGCTGCTTAAAGCCTATGGCGGCAAAGAAAGGGTCATCGCCGTTTTTCGCGACCCGGTCCAGAAACAACTCAACATCGGCAATATCGCGAATTTTCGATTTTTTTCGAAACACCCAGGGATCGTCCAGCTTACCATTGCGGCCATCCTCAATTTTACCAAACCCGTAAGTCTGATAGCCATTGTTTTTGAGATGGCGCGGCAGGGTGACGGTGTCCGTCCGCACGCCCCGCCAAGGATCACGGTTTTGATCCACGCCGCTGGTTTCGGGCCGAAGTCCGGTTAAAATACTGGTGCGCGAGCCGCCGCAAATTCCGGACTGGGCGTGGCATTCCTCGAACAGCACGCCTTGCCGGGCCAGGGCGTCGATATTTGGCGTATCCACATCATGACCATAAGCCCCCAGCCGCGTCCCCAAATCATCTGCCGTGATATAAAGAATATTGGGCCGGGTGGTTTCGGTCGTATTTGGAACTTCGCCCGATCCGCAACCGGCGCTCAATGTGGCGGCGAGACTACCGGCCACAAAGGTTCGGCGCGAGGGTGTGAATTTTTGGCTCATGGTCCGCGACGATATAGAACGCCGATATCATAGACAAGTCGAAGCGGGGGGCTTAGAAAGCGCGCCATGACTGAAAAGCCTGAAAATATCGGCAGCCACCATTCGGACCGCTGGGGGATACCTATTGTTATCCGGGACGAAACAGCGGCCCGTTATGCTGCCAAGCTGTCGGGCTTACCGGTCTTTTTATTGGGGCTGACTTACGGCCTCATCGGACTGGTCGTGATGGGCGGGCTGATGACGGGGACGGTGACGCCTGCAGAAGATCCCGTCTCCCAAATGCCGGACGGAATACGGGACTGGTTGTTGGCCCAAAAAATCGACCCCTTTGAGGCTCTAAAATGGTTTTTTGGTGTATATTTTGTTTTAGGCGCTCTGCTGGTTTGGTGGGGGCTGAAAATCCGCGCCGGCGCTATTGCCATAATCCCTCTGGCGGCGCTGGTTTATCTCGTCTGGACCGGCATAACGGTTTTCTATTCCGCGCACTGGGTCCAATGGATCATGCCCATTCCCTGGGTGATTTTATCCATTAGCGGCCTGCGCGGCTGGTGGTGGCTCCGGCGGAACTCTCGCAAATCCTTGTCCTGAGCTATCCAAACTTCCCCGCCAGCGCATCCTCAATCAATTGCGCCGTCTCGTCAGGACCGTAAATGGCCACGAAAGAACCAAAGCGCGGGCCCTGTGTTTGGCCGAGGCAAACCTCGTAAATGGCCTTGAACCAGTTGCGCAGGTTTTCAAATTCATGGTCTTTGCCGACGGAGAAGATGAGCGTTTGCAGAGCTTCATGATCTGTCTGTTCGGCTTCGGGAACGTCCTTCAGGCGCGCGGCCAAATCAAGCAGTGCCGCGCCTTCCTGTTTTGTCGGCTGTCGATAGACTTTGGTCGGTTTGACGAAATCCTCATAATAGCGAATGGCGTAACCTGCCAGATTATCCAATGCCGGGTAGTCTTTCGCTGTGGCGCCGGGCGCGTAGCGTTTGATAAAGCCCCAGAGAATATCCTTGTCCGAGGCATTACTGGCCGAGACCAGATTGAGCAGCAGGGCGAAACTGACCGGAACGCCGTCCTGCGGCGGGCGGCCATGATGGATAAACCAGACCGGGTTGGAAAGCTGGGCTTTTGGCTCCTGCTTATGAAAAGCGGAGAGGTGCTGGAAATACTCGTCTACGGCTTTGGGAATGACATCAAAATATAACCGCTTGGCCGTGCGCGGCTTGGTATACATATAAAGGGTCAGGCTCTCGGGCGTGGCGTAAGAGAGCCACTCATCAATGGAAATGCCATTGCCTTTGGTCTTGGAGATTTTTTCGCCTTTGTCATCCAGGAACAGTTCATAGACATATTGCACAGGGGCCTCTTTGCCGAGGATTTTGCAAATCCGGGAGTAGACTTTCATATTGGCCTGATGGTCTTTGCCGAACATTTCAAAATCCACATCAAGTGCCGCCCAGCGCATGCCAAAGTCCGGCTTCCATTGTAGTTTACAATTCCCGCCGGTAACGCGCGTGGTCACTTCGCTGCCGTCTTCATCATCAAAGGTGATGGTGCCGGCCTTGGCGTCCACGGATTTCATGGGCACATAGAGCACGCGGCCCGAATTTGGCGAAATAGGCAGAAAGGGGGAATAGGTGGCGCGCCGCTCTTCGCCCAGCGTCGGCAGCATCACATTCATAATGTCGTCGAATTTCTCCGCCGCTTTTAACAGCATGGCGTCATAATCGCCGTTTTTATAAAGTTCGGTGGCAGAGAGAAACTCATAGTCAAAGCCGAAGCTGTCCAGAAATTTGCAAAGCTTGTCATTATTGTGGTGGCCAAAACTTGCATGGGTTCCGAACGGGTCCGGGACATCCGTAAGCGGCTTGCCCAGATGTTCGGTCAGCATGTCCTGATTGGGGACATTGCCGGGGACTTTGCGCATGCCGTCCATATCGTCGGAGACGCAGATGAGCTTCATGGGGATTTTATCATTGGTCAGGGCGCGAAAGGCGTCCATCACCATGATAGTTCTGACCACCTCGCCAAAGGTTCCGATATGCGGCAGTCCCGAAGGTCCATAGCCGGTCTCGAACACAACGGGCCGATCGCCGCGGTCAATGCCCCGTTTCTTTTCAATGTCCAGCCGCTTTAGAACCTGCCGCGCCTGTTCAAAGGGCCAGGCTTTTGCTGCCATATAGATGGAATTATCTGCACTCATATCCGCGCTCTTAAATTTAACTGTGCCCCTAGGGAATTCATGGGGCCCGGTCAATAAAAAGAGAGTTTGTAAAAAAATAGCGGCCCCCTGATCAATGAAAGGGGGCCGCTGATGCTGACAGAGGTTTTGGCAATTGGGGGAGGAGGGCTCTAAACCTCTGTCAGACGCTTGCGAAAAGGGGCCAATAGGGGATCAAGTCCGCCTTTTCGGTCAAGGGCAATCATATCGTCGGCGCCGCCTACATGGGTGTCACCGATGAAAATTTGCGGAACTGTACGGCCGCCATTGGAGCGCTCAATCATTTCAGCTAACCGCGCCGGATTTGTCAGGACGTCATATTCCGTGAATGTGACGCCCTTGCGCTTTAGAAGTGCCTTAGCGTGCTGGCAGTAGGGGCAATAATCTTTGGTGTAGAGAACGATCTCGCTCATAATAGTCTCCTTCCAGACGTGTTCTTAAATGTTGCCGCCGCCCCACAGAACCGAAAAGGCCTGACAGTGGATCAAGACGGAATTAAAATCAGCAAT
Source organism: uncultured Hellea sp. (assembly GCA_964418815.1). Classification (GTDB taxonomy): domain Bacteria; phylum Pseudomonadota; class Alphaproteobacteria; order Caulobacterales; family Maricaulaceae; genus JACOMS01. Next base: position 3,410 of record CAYQNQ010000095.1, on the reverse strand, counting down.
GTTAACGCCGGCAGGAACAATATATTCCTGTGCGCCTGACGTGGACTTTACAAAGCCGAGTAAGACGGAACCGGATGTTGCGTTACGTCCGGACGCGGCCCCTATAGAGTTTGGTGACAGGAACACTTTCAGGTCCGGCCCGCCGGTGGTTTTGAAATTATCTGCAAAGCGGATAACAGTTTGTCCGCCGCGCTCAATCACTTCATAGCTGCCTGTCAGGCGCTTGGATTTGCGAACAAAGTCGCCGGAAGCGGTGGTTTTTGTCATAGTTTGAGTGGTTGTCGTTTCCGGGCTCATTGCTTGAGCCGAAACTGTATGAGCGCAAACGGCGCCGAGGGCCACCATTCCATAAAGTGCCAGGCTGACAGCGGATGTTTTTATATAAGTAGAAGCTTTCATGCTTTCCTCCAAAATTATTGACCAAATGGTCAAGTAAAAATTAAAATTGTAGCCAGCGCGTTTGCTGGCTTGATTGGGTATGTATTTGTTCTTGACCGATTAGTCAATAAACGGGTAATAACGTTTCTGTGAGGCGGATTTGCCCGCCTTTAGGAGACGATTTATGGGCAGACAGCGTGAGTTTGACGAAGAGAAAGTTTTAGAAGCTTTGCAAGATGTTTTTTGGGAGCACGGGTTTGAAGGCGCCTCTTATACCCAAATCATGGCGGCCACTGGGCTTCAGAAAGGCAGTCTCTATGCGGCCTTTGGCGATAAGAAGTCTCTCTATCTGAAAGCCATCAGCCATTATGATAAAGGGACGGTCGGCGGCGCCGTCTCTATGCTTAGGAATGATGAGCTTGGCGGCGCGGACCGTATCGGGTTTCTTATGGACGCCCTCATCTCAGACGCCGAGACCCGCAAAGGACGTTGGGGGTGTCTATTATGTAATGCCGCGACAGATATGGCGCCGTTTGACCCGGACGCAGAGACGACCGTGATGGACAGCATGAACCGGTTTAAAAAATCCATTGGTCAGGCCTTGAAAACGACCGCTAACCCCAAAGCCAGCGAGCTGGTTTGGGCGTCCTATTTCGGGGGACGCATACTGATAAAAGCCGGCGCCAGTAAATCTGTCCTAAGGGACTTAAAAAAACAGCTCATGAATACGCTGACCTAGTCCCTGAAATCCTCTTTATTTTTCAGGGCAAATCACTTTAAACACTTTCCGATTAAAGCTTAAGGGAGGGCCGGATGGCCGAATTTTTCGCCGAATTTTTTATAATGGAAGGTTTTTTCACTCTGGAGAGCATGTTTACGCTCTTCATGTTGATCTTGCTGCAGGCCGTGCTCGGTTTTGACAATCTTCTTTATATTGCCATTGAAAGTAACAAGGTCGGCAATGAAGCGGATGCCAAAAAGGTCCGGACCTGGGGGATCGCCATTGCGGTTCTCCTGAGGATTATACTTCTGATTCTTATCGTGGCCCTGTTCGATGTTATGGCCAAATACAGCTACGGCATTGATTGGGGGCAATTCCTGCAAGGCAAGTTTACGGTGCAAGCGGTGATTACGCTCTTTGGCGGCGCCTTTATCATCTATACGGCTATTAAAGAGATTAATCACATGCTCGCCGTTGAGCATATCGAGCATTCTGAAGGCTCGGGCCGCCGGACGGTTGGCAAAGCCATCGCTTTTATTGTTATGATGAACCTGGTTTTCTCTTTTGACTCTATCTTGTCAGCCATGGCCATTGCCAGCGTGCCGGGCGTAGACGGCGGACCTGTCACCTATCAGGTACCGCTCATGGCTATCGCCATTGTGCTCTCGGGCGTCGCGATGATTTTCCTCGCGGATTACGTGACGGAGTTCCTTAAAAAGAACCGCATGTACCAAATTCTGGGTCTGTTTATCCTCTTGCTGGTCGGCGTATTGCTGGTCTCAGAGGGCGCACATCTGGCCCATCTAAAGATATTTGGATTTGAGATGCAGGCCATGTCCAAACCAACTTTCTATCTGGTAGTCGGTGTTCTGGTCGTCACGGATATTATCTCCAGCAAATATCAAAAACGTCTCTGGAAACAAAAAGAGGCCGAAATCAAGGGGGAGCATCCGGAAAAGGATGGTCTGGCTGCGGTAGATAAAGCCATGGGTCACTAACCGCTCTCTTATACACGAAATAATATTTCCTACTGGCCGGATTTTCCGGCCTGTTTTATTTTTCGGGCCGGACTATAAAGGCCCATGATTTCTGTTTTGGATTTGTTTCGGATCGGCATTGGGCCGTCCAGTTCCCACACTGTGGGGCCGCTGCGGATTTGCGGCCGCTTTATCGCCAGTCTGCACCGTGAAAATCTGATTGCAAAAACCGCCCATATAAATGTGATATTGCGCGGGTCTCTGGCCTTTACAGGCGTCGGACACGGAACGCCCGATGCTGTCCTCATGGGTTTGATGGGCCTCTATCCCCACAGTCTGGATATTGATCAGACCCACAAGGACATCACCCGAATCAAAGCCGAAAAAAAATTGCATCTGGACAGGCAAAACTGGATCGACTTTGACCCGGAAACAGATCTGGTTTTTGACTATGAAACCCAGCCCGAGCTGCACCCTAATGAAATGGTCGTGACGGCGCGGGGCGCGGACGGTACCGTTTTGCGCTCACAGACCTATTATTCAACAGGCGGCGGATTCATCGCTTCTGCTGCTCAGCTGAGAAAGCCTGCAAAAAATGATATTGTCCGCACCGGCCGCAAAGTCCCCTATGCGTTTGGATCCGCCGCGGATATTCTGGCCTTCTGCGCGGACACAGATCAGTGCATTCACGACATTATCTACGCCAATGAAGACGCGGTTAGACCCAGAGAGCAAACCAATAAAGCGCTTGACGAAATAGCCGAAGTCATGATGGCCTGTATCGATCGCGGCCTGAATACAGAAGGCATTCTTCCCGGCGGGCTCGAAGTTAAGCGCCGGGCCCCGGGCATCTGGCAAAAACTGCACAGCTCGCCGCCGTCTAATGAACGGGAACAGTTATTTGATTGGCTCAACGTCTATGCCATGGCCGTCAACGAGGAAAATGCTGCCGGAGGCAAAGTTGTTACAGCACCCACAAACGGCGCGGCTGGCATAATACCGGCCGTACTCAAACATTATTGCTGCGGTGAGCAGAGTATGCCGGTGAATATAAGGAAATTTCTTTTAACGGCCGGGGCTATTGGGATTTTATATAAACAGCGCGCCTCTATCTCCGGCGCGGAAATGGGGTGTCAGGGCGAAGTGGGCGTGGCCTGCTCCATGGCCGCAGGCGCTCTTGCCGCGGTTTGGGGCGGAACGCCGGTTCAGGTGACCAGCGCCGCCGAAATCGGCATGGAGCATAATCTGGGTTTGACCTGTGACCCTGTTGGCGGCCTGGTCCAAATCCCCTGTATCGAGCGCAATGCCATCGGCGCCGTGAAGGCCGTTAATGC
>CAYQNQ010000094.1:0-9583 GCA_964418815.1 uncultured Hellea sp. | reverse complement strand
GTGTTAAGCCTGCCGCCAGCGTTCGTTCTGAGCCAGAATCAAACTCTCAGGTTGAAAGTGATCCGACGTCAATGTCACTGGCTTTAGAGACTCTCAAATAAATTTAATTGTCTCGTAAAGCATTTGTTGCGTTTCAAAGAAATAACGAGATCCACTTTGTCCCTATAAATAGGAACCAAGCGATTTCATTATTTACTATATGAAAAGAAACGTCATTAACGTCGTTCAACAAGAGTGTTGCAGTCTGTTACCAGATCTGCGCACAGCTAAACGCCGCCTGCGTCTCTCTTCCCAATATTCACAATGTCAAACAGCCGAAAATCAAAGATTTTCCAAAACAAAAGGCCTTGTGAAAGGCCTATAAGTATCGCCCGCTCGGGTCTCCCCGGCAGCGAGGAGCGCTCTATAGGGTAACGCTTTTGAGGTGTCAAACACCTTTTTCAAAAAAAATTCGCATTTCCGAACTTTTTTTGCAGTATTAACAAATCGTTACGAAATGACCCGATTTTAGCGGGTCCGCCCCTCTTACGGAGACCTATATGGCGCTCGAAAAACGGTTAAAAACCCGATTTCTGACACTTATGGCACTGGGCCTGACGCCTTTCATAGCAAGCGGATGTGAAAAAAGCAATAATAAGGCAGGCCTAAAGGTTAATGAAATTAACGATTCCAAGGCAAAAAACGTTATTTTATTCATTGGCGACGGTATGGGCGTCTCGACAATCACGGCCGGACGCATTTTTGTGGGCCAAGAAATGGGCAAAACGGGCGAAGAACACGTCCTTTCCTTCGAATCTTTCGATAATTTGGCTCTCATCAAGACTTACAACACTAATGCGCAAGTTCCGGACAGCGCCGGAACCGCGACAGCCATGATGTCGGGCTATAAGACCAATATCGGCACGATCAATGTTGAACCAGAAGCCGAACTTCAGGGCTGCGGCGATATTGCGGGCAGACCGACTCTAGCCCAAACCGCCCATGGTGCGGGGAAATCTGTTGGTATTATTTCCACGGCACGCATTACCCACGCGACCCCGGCCGCGATGTATGGTTACGCGGACAGCCGGGACTGGGAAATGGATAAAGATATTCCTGTCAAAGCGGCCGAATTGGGATGCCGAGCTCTATCCACCCAGCTTGTCGATCCAAAAACGCCCGTCAATCTGGCCCTGGGCGGCGGCATTAAAGAGTTTACCGCCGGACATCTGGAAGCCTGGGATATGCAGGGAGACAACCATATAGTGATCAAAACCGGCGCCGAATTTAAAAGCCTGAAGGCGAAGGACAGCCAGGATGTACTCGGTCTGTTTACTCAGTCTCATCTGGCATTCGAAGCAGATCGGGATCCAGCGAACGAACCGTCTCTGGCCGAGATGACAAGCTTTGCCATCGAAAACCTCTCCAAACGCGAAGATGACGGCTATGTCCTGATGGTCGAGGCGGGCCGCATTGATCACGCCCATCACGGCGGTAATGCCTATAGAGCGCTAAAGGACTTTCAGGCATTCGATTCAGCCATTCAGACTGCCGTGGATAAAACCGGTGACGATACATTGATATTGGTCACCGCCGATCATTCGCACGTTTTTACCATTGCGGGTTATCCGCGCCGCGGGAACCCTATTCTCGGATTGGTTTATCCGGCCGATTACATCGCAGAAAAAATGGAAGACGATAAACGGTATATCCCTGCTAAGGATGGCAAACCCTACACAACGCTCGGCTATACGAACGGCCCAGGACCCTTACGGCCCGCCGATGCCCCGGCGCTCACAGATAACGAAGTTCAGGCGAAAAACTATCGGCAGCAAACAGCTGTGCCCATGCAGGCGGAAACTCATGCGGGTGAAGATGTCCCTTTATATGCAAAAGGACCCGGTTCACATCGCGTCAAGGGCGTCATGGAACAAGATAAAATTCATGATGTGATGATGAAAGCCATGGGGCTGGAATAAATAACGGGCTTTAAATTGTTGCAACTGTTTTGTCCTGCCCAGTCGTCATCCCCGCAATCATCTCGCCGGACCAGCTACACAAACTCCAACCCATATGGCCGTGGCCTGTATTGACCCAAAGATGTGGAATAGATGTGAAGCCAATTATCGGCTTTCCACGTTTTGACATGGGTCGGTCTGCCGACCATTCGGTGAGCGGCGCGCCCAGACTTTTGACAAGTTTCGGAGCTATTTTCGCCCAGATTTCGAAAAGCACTTGGGGTTTTTCTTCGCCCACGGTTCCCGACAAACGGACATGGTCCTCAAATACGGTCAGGGCGGATCGACTTTCCCAATGCATAATCGGAATGTCAGGGAGCTCGCAATCAGGCCTTGCAAAGATGAGTGCGTGCCCCTGAACCGGCTCAACCGGGATATCCACTCCAAGAGGTTTGGCAAGTGCTTTGCTGGCGGCACCGGCCGCTATAATAATCCTGTCAAAAACAAACGATTGGTTCCCGGCCCTTACATATAGAGCATCATCCGGCTTCACGATGGAAGCCGGTTTACCTGTCATAAAATTACAGCCGCGCTTTTTTAGATCATCCGCAAGTTTCAGGCAATAATGGTGGGCATTCCCAGATCGATCATCCGGAAACCGTAGAGCATAGCGAGCGAAACTCCATTTACCCTCATATCGCGTGCAGGCCACGCCCAGCTGGCCATAAAACTCCTTTGTATCCTGTCCAGTTTTCGGGCTGTCAAATAATTGTAATGTCCCTGATGCCCGATCGATATCATCACAGCCTAGCATGCGCCGGCGCTTCATCAATAAATCGCGGGAGTGTTCAGCAATTTTGACCTGTTTTCGCGCTAAAAATATGTCAATATCTTCAGTGATCCACGGCGTCGCCTGACTGGGGTGGATCATGCCGGAATTATAGCGGCCCGCGCCGTGACCGACATGTCCATCTTTTTCATAAATCGTGACTTTAGCGCCTTGCTGGATCAGACTATCTGCCGTGGACAGACCAACCAGACCGCCGCCAATAATCGCTATTTTAAGAGGTTCCGACATGTGCACAGCGCCTCTGATAACATCGCCGCGATTCTTAACAAGTCATAAATAATTAACGTTGAATTCCAACGGAATTTTCACCTTTTTAAACTAGGATACAAAAAACTTCGCAATTTAACGAAGAGGCTGCGGGCAATTTAGATGTTGAAAAGGTATTTCAAAGATACAGCTGGTAATTTTGCCATAATGTTTTCGCTCAGTGCGACAGCATTGCTCTTTGGCGTGGCTGGCGCAATTGATTTGAACGGGATGCTGAGTAGCAAAGCCGCTATACAAAATTTAACCGACTCAGCCATTATCGCCGCTGCTTCCTCTCGAAGCGAGGATATTAACGAACTAAAACAGATTGCGCAGGCATCCATTGATACAAACAATATGGACGGCCTGAATTTGAACATTGATCTTACAGTGAACAACGGAATTATCACCATTTCGGCAAACACAAAATACAACACCCAATTTGCCGGGGCCATTGGTTTGGACGAATTTCCAATTAATGTTATTTCTGAATCGCCTTTGGTTGAAGAAATTCCAGTCAATATAGCCTTAGTGCTGGATACAACCGGCTCTATGGATGGCGCTAATATGAACGCGCTAAAATCAGCTTCAAAAGTGCTTTTAAGAGCGTTTGATTCTATTGAACCCGGGGCGGTAAATGCCGGCGTCGTACCTTACTCTAAATATGTGAACGTCGGACTCACCAATAGAGGAAGGCCCTGGATGGATGTCCCTGCCGATTCGGCCGCCTCAGGCACGGAAATTTGTCACACCCGACCGCAGCTCGACACATCACAATGCACGATACTAACTGTCCCTGATACCTGTTATAATGATAGCGGAGCTTACTCTTGTACGCGCAATGAAAGAACATGTCCGCCATCTGCTTACGGGCCGGACGAGATGGTATGCCAGCCTGACAATAACAGTCAAACTTGGAATGGTTGTGCCGGATCTCGAGTAGACCCTCTACAAAAAGAACCGGCATATGACGGGAACCCGATTCCCGGCGTCATGAACGTTTCATGCGGATCTGAAGTACTGGATTTAACAACTAATCTTCTGGATGTGGAAAACAAAATCGACAGCCTGGTAGCCGATGGCAATACCTATATTCCTGCCGGACTGATTTGGGGATGGCGACTGCTTGATGGCAATGAGCCTTTCGGGGGGCTAACAAATATGGACCCAGACCGGAAAAAAGCCATGGTATTAATGACCGACGGTGCAAATACGGTCAGATATGGCAGTCCAAACCACAAAAATGATTTACAACAGGTCCATACAAGTGAAACGAATGACCTGACCACATCTTTATGTGACGCCATTAAGGCAGACGGAATTGATCTATTCACAGTGGCATATAATTTTGGATCTGGGAATACAGCTGCTGAAACCATGATCGAAAACTGCGCCTCGACACCTAATTTTTTCTTTAAAGCTAATAACGCTGAAGAACTCGAGACCGCGTTTTCGGAAATCGCCTCTTCTCTATACGAGGTCAGGCTGTCCAGGTAGTTACTCAGCCGCTTCGGCCGGTGCGTCTTCACTTTCGGCAGGCTCTCGGCTCGGCGCTTTGCGACGGCGCGTAGATTTTGGCTCTCGGGTCGATTTGGCTTCCTGAGGTTCATTCGTCTCTTCAGAAACTTCTGGAGTTTCGTCAGACTTATCAGATTTAGCCTTCTCTTCTGAGCCCTCAGCTTCACTGCCCTTGCGAACTTGCGGCGGATAGCGACGTCTTGAACGATTATCGTCTTTCTCTTCTCCAGATTCGTCTGCTCCAGCTTCGGCCTTAGCGGCTTCTGCTTCTTCGCGCGCTTTTTCTTTGGCCGCTTCAATAGCGTTGACTATTCGGAGATAATGTTCGGCATGCTGGCGAAAGTTTTCCGCTTTAACACGGTTCCCGCTGGAAGCTGCATCACGTGCCAGACCTTCATATTTATCAAATATCTGCTTGGCCGTCCCACGAACCTTTACGTCAGGTCCGTTTGACTCCATAGAGCGATTGGCATTGTGTTGGTTGTTATTGCGGCGAGACCGCCCACGCTGACGCTTCATGCGAAAGTCCTATGTTGTTCAGAGATAATCTCTAGCATCAAATTTTTGGTGCGTGTGAAGGTTCCTCGCGGCCCCAAGTCACAAAGACGGACTAGCAAAGCCTGCACTCAAGGCCAAGCGTTTTTTTCAATTTTTCCTATCAATTTATTGTGTGATCTTCAGGAGTCGCAATCGCGCTGACCCGCCTATGGTGATCGGACAGATCATTCGCGACGCTTATCGATGTAAATCCTTGAGCTTTCACAAGATTTGAAACACTTCTGCCCTGATCAAATCCGATTTCTAAAACGAGGTGCCCCCCCTGTTTCAGCAGTCTCTTTGCTTGCTTTAAAATACTCCGATATGCACCCAATCCATCTTCGCCGCCTGCCAATGCAATCTCCGGATCATAAAGACTGACTGCCTTTGGCAGGTTTTTCATGGCCGCGGCGTCAATATAAGGAGGGTTAGACACAAGAAAATCAAACTGGCCCGTGACGCCATATCCCCAATTGCCCTGAATAAACCGGATCCGGTTGTGCACATTGTGGATTTGCGAATTTCGCCGAGCCGTTTTCAGAGCGCGCGCAGAAATGTCAATCGCCGCAGCCCTAGCATTTGGCCGGTTTTCAAGAATGGCTATGGCAATGGCGCCGCTGCCGGTGCCAAGATCAATAAATCCGAAACTTTGATCTGCTGTTGTGTTCTCCAAAACATAATCAACCAACATTTCCGTTTCTGGCCTTGGCGAGAGCACATGGCCATCAATTTCAAATCTGAGCCCGTAAAAATCTTTGTAGCCAAAAATGTAGTCCAGAGGTTCACCGTCCAGACGCCGATTTAAAATCTGATAAACTTCGGCCTCGATTTCGGGCTTTATATACTCTCCTTCCGCCATAATCTGCTGGGCCCGCTCCAGACCGCTGGCATGTTCAATTATCAAAGAGCTTTCCAAATGCGCGTCTTCGATCTGGCCGTCTTTCAAGGCCAAACGAACTATTCGGCGAAGCGTTCCCAGTGTTAGAGTTTCCGGCATAAATCAGACAGAGCTATGGTCATCATATCCAGATCCTGCGGGCGCGACAGGCTATGATCACCGCTCTTAATAAGCGTACACGTCACATCTTCGCCTGTCACGACATCTACAATTCGCCTTGAATAATCCGGCGGGACGACATTGTCCTGGCCGCCCTGAAAAATACGAACGGGACCGGTAAAAGAATAAGGATCATCAAGAAGCTGATGGGCACGGCCGTCTTCGATCAATGTGCGGCGATACTCAGAAGGCTCGTCATATTCGGAAGGCACAAAATGGACGCCCTTTGTCAGGATATTGTTTTTGGTCTCGTCAGGCCAATTCGCCCACATCAGTTTCTCCGTGAAGTCCGGGGCCGGATTTATGAGGAAAAGCGCCTTAACCTGATCCGGGCGCGCTCTCGCCGCCAGCATGGACGACCAGCCGCCCATGGAAGAACCCATTAAGATGACATCCTCCCCGGCCAATTTATCTATAACTGTCACCACATCTCGGCCCCAGCGCGATACGGTTCCGTCACCAAAAAGACCGGAGCTGGCACCGTGTCCGTAATAATCAAAGCGGATATAGGCCCTGCCCTCACCTTTGGCCCATTCATGAAAATGCACCGCTTTGCCGCCATCCATGTCTGAATTAAGGCCGCCGCACCAGATGATTGCCGGGCCTTTTCCCGCTGACATTTTATAGGCGATTTTCTCGGTCGCTTCTGATAGGTGGGGCGGCGCATCAAGGTAGGAAAGCAAAAAGGTCATAAGTGAAAGTTCTACAGGTTTTACCGGAACTTAATGCAGGGGGTGTCGAGCGCACAACCCTCGAAATCGCCGAAGCCCTATCTGCGAAGGGATTTACGCCCCATGTCTGCTCAAACGGGGGGCGCATGGCAGAAAGTTTCCAAAAACTTGGTGTCAAACTGCACACATTTAAGATCGGTAGCAAAAACCCGCTTAATCTGCGCCGAAACACACAGCGTCTGATCGATCTTATAAAATCTGAGAATATCGAAATTGTTCACGCCCGTTCGCGAGCCCCTGCCTGGCCTGCTCAGGCCGCCGCCAAAGCGGTCAACCGGCCCTTTGTCACCACTTATCACGGTATATATAATGCAAAGTCCAGCCTGAAACGCCGCTATAACGCTATCATGTCCAGAGGCGATATCATCATTGCCAATTCAGAGTACACTAAAGCCCACATCATAAAGGTGCACGGCACACCTCCCGACAAAATCCGGGTTATTCCGCGCGGCGTGGATATGGATTTATTCAATCCCAAAACTGCGGGCAAGGATACGGCACAAGTTAAGGTGAATGTCTTGCTATTGCCCGCCAGGCTGACCCGCTGGAAAGGCCAGCTCGTAGCCCTGGAAGCACTGGCCAAGCTGCCGAAAGACTGGGTTTTGGTCATGATGGGGGATGCTCAAGGCCGAGAAGCCTATGTGTCGGAAATCAAATCCAAAGCCGAAGCCCTGAATATTTCAGACCGAATTCAATTGCCCGGTCACAGCACGAACGTACCTGCGGCAATGCAATACGCCGCTATCATTATCGCCCCTTCAACCGACCCCGAAGCCTTTGGGCGAACGGTGGCCGAAGCGCAGGCCATGGGAAAGCCGGTCATCGCCAGCGCCCATGGCGGGCCCATGGAAACCGTTATTGATGGGAAAACGGGAATTTTGGTGCCGCCAGCTGACCCCGCGGCTTTGGCTGACGCCGTCCGGGCCATTATAAAGTGGCAAGACTATGATCCGGATTTTGCCAGAGATCACATCGCTCGGAATTTTTCGAAAGAACAACTGCAAGAAAAGACTCTCGCCGTCTACGCAGAATTATTGATGTAAATTCGCCACAATCGGAAAAAATTTTGAATTTCTGGCTTTAATTTCCTTGAAAATACGGCCTCGCTTGCCCATATTCCCAGCGCTTTCCACGACAAAAGGAGATTTTGGTATAGCAAGACGACCCTACGCAGCACCCCCTTCGAAAAAACCCAAGGGGCCCCGAATTAATGGCGATATAGACGCTTCCAAAGTCCTCCTCATAACTGAAACCGGTGAAAAAAAGGGTGTCGTCCCGATAGACGAAGCCTTGGCCGCTGCCCGCAGCGCAGGCCTCGACTTGGTAGAAGTCGCCCCAAATCCAGACGCGCCGGTCGTCAAAATCCTTGATTACGGTAAGCTTCGTTTCGAGCAACAAAAGAAAAAAGCGGCCCAGCGCAAAACGCAGCGTACGCAGGACATTAAAGAAATAAAGATGCGGCCCAATATCGACACCCATGATTATGATGTCAAAGCCCGTGCCATGACCAAGTTTTTCGAGCGCGGCGATAAAGTCAAAGTCACCATTCGCTTCAGAGGCCGCGAAATGGCCCATATGGACCGCGGCACGACATTACTCGAGCGAGTCAAAGAAGACTTTGAAGAAATTGCCAAGGTCGAATTTGAGCCCAAGACCGAAGGCCGCCTCATGACCATGGTGATGGCACCGAGATAAGTTCGCCGTCTTTAGTCTCCCACCGCACATTAGGCAGGAGTCCGAAACTCAGGCTCGTGTTCGTTTCAATAAAAAGAGCCCGAGAAGAACAACCGCGGCTTCAATCCCCAGCAATATGTAAGTGCGCTGAATATCCGTTCCGTCCATGAGCAGACCCAATGTCCGGCCCATTATGAGACCTGCGGTAATAAAGACGATGAGCTGGGCCGTCAGTTGAGCGCCTTGGTCTTTCAGCCCGCGATGCAGCATGAATACGCCCAGCATAGCAAAGAACAGCCATGTGGCCCGCTTTTCATGCAGTCCAACTATTTTGGTAACATCCCAGCCCATTAGTGCCGCGCTCTTGTGAGGATAAACCGCGCCCCAGGCTCCCCAGAGCAGGTAGAAAATCCCATTCACAGCGTTAAATAGTTTGATCATAAGTCGCTCCCTCGCTGTCAGCCTATATAGGCCGATGCCAAGAGACAAGTTCCGCTTGATTCTAAATATTTCCCCGCTATAAGCCCCTATCCTGTTCTAGGATGGGACCGCAGCTACTCGGGCCGACATGGCATGCCCGGGGGCTCAAAAGGTAAAAGCGAAGGTCTTTGGTTTGACGCTTCGCCATCATTAGGAGACCGAAATGCCAAAAATGAAAACCAAGTCAGGCGCCAAAAAGCGCTTCAAACTGACGGCCAAAGGCAAGGTGAAAGCCGGCCAGGCCGGAAAACGCCACGGTATGATCAAGCGGTCTAACGACCAGATCCGGAACCTGCGCGGTACCCGCACTCTTAAAGAGTGCGACGCTCGGACCATCCGTAAAAAATATCTGCCAAACGGCTAATTCATCGGAAGTTTTTCAGAAAAAGTGGGAACCGGTTTTTCGGTTCGAAAAGCGACCAATTAAAAGAGACACATCAGATTTGGAGTAGACTATGTCACGCGTCAAACGCGGCGTTACCAAACACGCCCGCCACAAAAAAGTTATCGACAAGGCCAAAGGCTATCGCGGCCGCCGCAAGAACACATTTCG
>CAYQNQ010000093.1:0-9851 GCA_964418815.1 uncultured Hellea sp. | reverse complement strand
CGATTTCCTCATCAATTAATTCTTCAAGTCGTGTTCGCAGACCATCGGGCGCAATTACCAGCTTCTCCAAATCCTTGGGCTTTGAATAGGAGGTTACGTAGTTGAAAAGACGGCCCACATCACGGCCAAGCGTTTGGTCAGCTGTGAACAAGGCAAGGTCCGTATAAATCTTGGCATTTTGCACATGGTAATTTCCCGTGCCCAAATGCGTATAGGTTTTAAGGCCGGATTCCTCCCGGCGAATAACCAGCGAAACTTTGGCATGTGTTTTATAGTCCACAAATCCGTAAACCACATGGGCGCCGGAGCGCTCCAGATCCCGAGCCCAGCGAAGATTGGACTCTTCATCAAACCGCGCCTTTAGCTCGACGAGAGCGGTGACGGTTTTCCCGCGTTCCGCAGCCTCGATTAAGGCTTTGACAATTGGGCTATCATCGGATGTCCGGTAGAGAGTTTGTTTGATGGCCACAACATCTGGGTCCAATGCGGCTTGCTCCAGAAACTGAACGACCACATCAAACTCTTCATAAGGGTGATGGACGAGAATGTCTTTGGCGGCGATGGCGGCAAAGCAATCTCCGTCATAATCCCGAATGCGCTCCGGGAAGCGGGCCTGAAACGGTTCGAACAAGAGATGCGGGCGATATTTGGTGATTAAACTGGACAGTGTGGCCATTCCGAGAAAACTGTTGCTGTCCAGAATGTCCTCACTCCAGCATTCAAAACCATCGATAAGGACCTCTCTCAAATCATCCGTGATACCGGGATTCATTTCGAGGCGTATGACGCGGCCGCGGCGTCTTTTCTTCAGCAGGAACTCAAAGTGCTGCACCAGGTCTTCAGCTTCTTCATCAACGGCAATATCGCTGTCTCTGGTTATTCTAAACAGTCCGGTGCCGCGGATTTCAAAATCGGGAAACAGATCTGTTGCCGCCATCTTCAGGGCTTCTTCAATGGCGACATAGACATCAATTTTTTTCTTCTTGTCATATTTTACATGGATGAAGCGCGGAATATGGTGTGGAATCGGGATTATGGCATAAAGCGGATCAGAATGGTCTTTTCGGTCCAAGCTCAGAACCATGCCAAAACCAAGATTTGAGATAAATGGAAATGGATGCGCCGGATCTATGGCCAGAGGGGATAGCAGCGGGAAAATATTGTTATCGTAATATTTTTTGAGAGATTTGCGTTCACTCTCAGATAATTCTTCAGTGGTTTTAACCTGAATGCTTTCTTTGAAGAGTTGTTTACGAAGGGTGTTCCAGCACGCTTCCTGTGCTTTGACCACCTTTTTGACCCGCTTGCGAATTTTCTCAAGTTGCTGCTCGGGCCTCATGCCGTCGAAACTCCGGTCAGTGATGCCGGCAAGTTCCTGAGTTCTTAGTCCGGCAACGCGAACCATGTAAAATTCATCCAGATTACTAGCTGATATTGACAGGAAACGCAGCCGTTCTAGCAATGGCACATTGGGATTGGAGGCTTCGCCCAGAACCCGCGTGTTGAAAAATAGCCAAGACAGTTCGCGGTTAAAATACCTGTCCTCTGGAGCAATCGGTAAATTGGCTTTGTCGTCTTGAGCCGTCATTATAAAGCCTGAACCGTGTTGAACGCGCCCTGCTTATGATGACTCGCTGGTGAGGGCAATGTTTATGCGGCGTTTGCCTGCGGCTCATCCGTAAATGTGACATACAGACTCTCGGCGTCCGGTGACCGGCGCAACCTTCCGCGGACGTCTTCATCGCGCAGGCGGCGGGAAATCTGTGCCAGCGCCCTGAGATGGTCACTGCCAGCGTCAGGCGGAGCCAGTATTAAAACTGCAATATCTACGGGCCGGTCATCTATGGATTCAAACTCAATAGGTGTTTCCAATCTTGCCAGAGCAACCTTGATTGAATCTAGCCCATCAACGCGGGCATGGGGCAGGGCGACACCTGAACCAACGCCGGTCGAACCGAGCTTTTCACGCTCCATGGCTGCCTGAACAATATCACGCATCTTGATGGCGTCATTTTCCATGCAGCCACAATTGACAATCAACTCGGCCATCTCTTGAACGAGTTGCTTCTTGCTGGTGACCTTTAGGTCAACCGACACGCAGTCCCGGGCTAAGAGTTTACTTAAAGTCATGGCTAGAATCCATTTGGATTTGTTTTCGGGGCGGCCCTTACACTTACTCCGGCTTTGGGTCAATCCATCCAATGTTTCCGTCAGACCGCTTAAAAACAACGTTAAGTCTACCGTGGCGGGCGTTGTTAAAAACGACAACACCGGTATCTGCGAGGCCAAGTTCCAGAGCTGCCATGCCAGGTGTCATGGTTTTCAGACTGCCGGCTTTTTCCGCGACCACAATAGGTTCGTCATTGCTCGGGGCATCTTCCGGGTCATTTTCTGAAACCGGATTTTCCAAAATAAACATGGAAAAAGCCTCTTTCTTCTGGCCTGCGTTATGATCCTTGAGGCGTCTGGAATAACGCCGAAGCCGCTTTTCAATATGGGTTAGAGCCTCATCCGTGGCTGCATAACCATCATGGGCATTGCCCTGCGCTTCCATTGTAGCGCCTGACGGGAGGTGAACTGAACATGAGGTTCGAAAGCCAGTGCCCTCGCGGGAAATAGAAACTTGAGCATCCCCTTCGCGGTGGATGTACTTGTCCATCATCTCTTCCAGTCGGTCTTTTATTCGGTCTTGTAGTGCGGGTGAAACGTCTATGCCTTTGGAAGCGATCTGGATTTGCATATGGCCTCTATTTTGTATTTTTGAATGAGGTGAAACCTACACCAATAGAGGCTTTCAGGCTAGGCCGAAAATCCGTTTCTATCCGACAAGCGGGGACAAATTCAGTCTATAGTGACTTATGTTTTAAGATCCGACGGCGCTCTACGGATGAAGGAATACCCAGAGATTCGCGATATTTCGCGACGGTTCGGCGGGCAATATCGATGCCTTGTGCCCGCAACATCTGAACGATTTTATCGTCGGATTTAACGGATTTGGCCGTTTCTTCGGAAATCAAAATCTTGATTTTGTGCCGGACGGCTTCAGCGCTGATATCTTCGCCGCCGTCAATTGAAGAAATGCCTGCGGTAAAGAAATATTTGAATTCAAATATTCCCCGGGGCGTATTCATGAATTTATTAGAGGTGACGCGGCTGACAGTGCTTTCATGCATATCGATGGCTTCGGCAACCGTTTTCAGATTAAGCGGCCGCATATGATCAATACCATAAGCAAAGAACATATCCTGTTGCCGGACAATTTCAGTAGCCACTTTCAATATGGTTCGGGCCCGCTGATCCAGTGATTTGACGAGCCAACTGGCATTTTGCTGACATTCGCTCATGAACGTTCTGGTTGCCTCGTCTGCGCCGGGGCCACAAATTTCAGCGAAGTATCGATTATTGACCAAAACCCGGGGCAGGGTATCGGCATTGAGTTCAACGGCCCATCCCCCATTTGCGGTTTCTTTAATGGCGACGTCCGGTTCAATGGCTGCGGCCATGGATCCACCAAAGGCCAGACCCGGTTTGGGCGAAAGTGCCTTTAATTCATTTATTTTTTTGATCAGGCTATCTTTGGACAGATCGCAAATTTTTGCCAGCTTGCTCAGATCGTGTTTGGCGAGCAGCTGCAGATTATCCAGCAGGGCATACATAGGCTCGTCAAGCCGCCCTTTCTCCCGGAGCTGCAATGTCAGACACTCTTTAAGGTCACGCGCGCCTATGCCCGTTGGATCAAAACTCTGGACTTGAGTCAGAACGCTGAGAATGCGGTTTTCAGAGACCCCTAACCGTTCCGCCGCTTCATCCATGCTCAGCTGCAAATATCCGTTATCGTCTATATGTTCGATCAGATAGGTTCCAATCAGGCGCTCGGACGCGTCTTTGATATCCACGATAAGTTGATCTGTCAGGTGCTCATTCAGTGTTTTCTCGGCTTCGGTGTTTTCGATGATATTGTATTCACTACTTCCGGAAAAGCTGCCGCCGGATCCGGATTTCGACCAGTCGATTGAGCCGCCAACATCTGCAGCGCTTGATTGTTCGTGAATAACTTCAGCCGGTGCGTCGAGGCTTTTTTCGGCCAGTGTCGGGGCGGACATGGACACTTCAGAGAATTCTTCGAGCGCTTCGCGGGCCTCTGCAGCTTCTTCGCGGCGGTTTTCATCCCCGGTTCCGCGTTCAAGCAATGGATTGCTTTCGAGCTGTTCTTCTACAAACGCAGCCAGTTCGATATTGGAAAGTTGCAACAGTTTAATCGCCTGCTGCAATTGCGGCGTCATGACGAGCGAAGTCGTCTGTTTCTGCTGTAATCTGGGTGCGATTGCCATAAAGCCCCGCCTACCTAACCATTCAAATTTATTATTTTATGGGAGGATATCTACCACTGAATACTTAACGTCGGGTTTCGATAGACGGCATTGGCACAATTTTTGCTAGAGGCAATTTTTAACGGGGTATTAACGGCAAAGGCCGCTCGACAGTATCAAGCGGCCTCGTCTTGAAGTTTGGGTCCAACCGGGCAAATAGTCCGGCTTCTCTTTAAGATAATTCAGATACCCAATTTCGTTTTTTACGAAAGTACTGATTTAACAGCTTCGGGCGGTCCCCTCAAAATAGATAGACAAATTACACCTCCTTTCGATAAACGCGGCTCCACAATGGAACGGCTATGTGATGCTACAAATGTAGCAACTAATCGATTTCTGACAAGACCGTTTATTTTATTAAATTTGGAAGACGGTTAAGGCTCCGTTAAACCGGAGCTGTCAGAATTAGCTTTCTGCCGGAACAAAATCCAATGCCACGCCGTTATTACAATAGCGAAGACCGGTTGGGTGCGGTCCGTCTCCAAACACATGACCTTGATGTCCGCCGCATCGCGCGCAGTGATATTCTGTGCGTTTTGCGAACAGCTTGTTGTCTTCTTTAGTGCCAACGGCACCTTGGACGACGGTATAAAAGCTTGGCCAGCCAGTGCCTGAGTCATATTTCATGTCCGAGGTGAAAAGCTCAAGTCCGCAACCGGCGCAGACAAAACTGCCTTTGCGCTTTTCATTGTCCAAAGGTGATGAGCCCGGACGTTCTGTGCCTTCTTCGCGAAGCACGTAAAATTCCATTTGGGTCAGCCGTTCTCTCCATTCACTATTGGAAATATTCGCCCACTGAGCATCGCTGAGTGTTTCAGGCATTATTTTAACTTCCTTTTTCGGCGTTTGGGCACTCGATCTGCCGCAGGCCGCCAGACTAGCAGCTCCAAGGGCAAGAGTAAATTCGCGTCGACCAATCATAAGATTCTCCGTTCAATTCGTTGGGCTTAATATGGGGCATTCAATCCGGGAGCGCCAGTGACTTTGCCATGACGAAATTTCACGATGGTGTGAATGGCGTGAACTTGTTGATTGACGATGAAGGCGGGAGCATTCAAAATAATCCGCATGAAAAACACCTTTATTGCTCTTATATTGCTGGCTCTTTTTGTATTCGCCCCGTCGGCTCACACCCAAGCCCAAACAGAGGAAAACGGTCCCTTCATGGACGTATTTGTCTTGTATATGCTGTTTCATGACCGGCCAGATATTGACGCAAAGGCGTTATTTAAAAAGCATAATAATGGCCAGACATCCATCGCCAGTTCGGCACAAAGTTTTGAAAATCGCGGCGGTGTGGAAATACTGACTCAAACCGTTGGGGTTGATATCCAGCTACCACCCGATGAGGCACTTCAATATTTCGGCCGCGGATTTGACGAAGTTAAAGCGGCAGACTTCAAGGGCAGTAAAAACGCCATTATTGTGATCGGGGCCAGCCCTTTTGACAAGGAACACCATCTTCTTAAAAATATTAATAGGACTGTCGGTAAAATGGCATTAGATATCGGGGCTTATGTTATGGATGGGCAGGACTCCCTGATTTTCATTCCAGAAGCGTTCTTGGATTTACGGCTAGCGGAAATAAATGCCGGGCATTTGAGCTCGGCGCAATTGGGTATTAGGGCTTATCCCCACGGCGAAGGATTTCGAGGGGTCACAATGGGCCTGGAAAAATTTGGACAATACGATTTCGCGGTTCCTGCTTTCAACGGGCCGCAAATGCCTCGCGTAAATGCGCTTATGGAGCTCGCCTCCCAATATTTTATTGAGGCCAATGAGCCTATCGAACCCGGTGTTATTACCCTTGATGTAACGAACATCGAAAATCAAATGGTGAAATCAGATTTTTCCCTAACCAAAAGACCTGGTGTGAAAGGCAAGACCACATTTAAAATAGACTTTGTTGAGCCTGTATCTGGCGATCCGGAAGTTTTATTGGGCCCGGTTTACCAAAATGGACAGAGTCTGGAAAATATCCTTAGTGATTTATTTGGAGAGGGCGAAAAACCGTCTGAAGGCGTTGCGCTCGTACAGTTACAGGAGGCCATCGGAGCTGCTCGGGGGCGCGCCGTTCAAATTCTGAACAATTATTCTACTCTAAAATTGTCCGGACATCGCATGAGCGTGGCTGTCGAATTACCGGATAGGCGCGAAGTGGTTTGGGCAGAAGTCATGGACTGGCAGAACGGTCAAGGTCGAGGCCTATTGCTTTCAGATGCAGCCGGTTTGAAATCCGGTTCAGATCTGGCATTTTCACCGGCTCAAATCATGGATTTTAAACTCATGGGACCTCAGGACATGGTGGAAATCGGCGGCATTGATGACATGGTGAATCGGCTGGAGTGACAGTCTAATTTATTATCTGGTCGAGCAAAGGTATCCATGCCAATGAAACCACCACAAGCAAACCCACCCAAAAATTGGACTTAAACAGTCTCAACGCTTTCGAAGCATTGCTGGGTTCAAGTTTCCATACCTGCCAAAGGAGGTGTAATGCAGGGAATATCAATAGAAAATATATTGCAGGATTAAAGGTTGTCGGCATCTCTCCCCATTTCCAAGGGTTAAAACGAATGCCGCCACAAGGCTCGGATTCGAAGTTTTCACTATTAGCCCAGCCAAAGCCAGCGATACCTATAAACATGACATAACTGATGGCTATGCCAATCTTTACATGTTTCCCAAACCTCCGCGCAGTTGATTTGATGCCGACCATTGCGTCGTCCTCGATATCCTGACAGGCGTAGATGGTATCATATCCGATCGTCCAGAATATGAGAGCGATATATAGGGCGATGGCGCTTGGCGAAATTTCACCTGTTTTCGCCGCATAAGCCACTAACGCTGCCCAATTTAAGGTCAGGCCGAGCCAGACCTGAGGCCACCAGGTGATCCGCTTCATAAAGGGGTAAGCAGCTACCAAGGGGATAGAGCACAGTGCTATGATTTGAGCAAAACGTGGGAGGAGCAGCAAGACCATCAGGCCTAAAAAACATTGCCCAAAAAGCCAGAGCCATGCCTGTTTGGGCGTAACGGTTCCCGCCGGAATAGGCCGCAGCGCTGTACGCTCGACCTGCGCGTCCAGATCCCGGTCGACAATATCGTTATAGGTGCAGCCCGCCCCGCGCATGGCAATAGCGCCGATCAAAATGAGCAAGGCCCATTTCAGGTCGCTCAACTGAAGGCCATGAGACAGTCCCGCGAAACTCAGCGCAATCCACCCGGGGAGCGTGAGTAGCCAATATCCAATAGGTCGGTCGAGCCGCGAAAGCTGCAGATAGGGTATCCAGCGCTCCGGCATCCGGTAAACCCAGTGGTTTTTCTCGGCATCTTTCAGGGTTTGCGTCATAGCATCCGTAATATTGTCCTTCGCAAAAATAACAAGTCAGGGTAACAAACCCCATGCGGGATAATTACACACTCACCAGATTATATATTGGTGGCGAAATGATGGCAGGTGCCCGCTTTGAGCTGGCCCGGGAACAGGTTCATTATCTGGTCAATGTTCTGCGCCTCGTCGTCGGAGATGAGCTTCGGATTTTCAATGGGACATATGGCGAGTGGAAAGCCCGGGTCAGCGATATTTCTCGTAAAAAGACGGTCATTTACGTTGTTGAGCAATTGCGGCAGCCCGAGGCCGGTCCGGATATCTGGCTTTGCTTCGCGCCCGTTCGCAAACATCGCAATGCCTTCATTTTGGAAAAAGCGACCGAACTCGGCGCGGCCCGGCTGCAGCCCGTTATCACGGCCAGGACGCAGCACAGCAAACTCCGGCTCGATAAAATGCAAAGCCAGATCATAGAAGCCGCCGAGCAGACAGAGCGTCTCGACCTTCCGCAGCTTAAAGAAAATATCGATCTTCCAAAAATGCTGGACGAATGGCCTTCCGAGAGAACGCTTGTTTTTGCTGATGAAGGCGGAGATGCAGAACCGGCCCTTGCGGCTTTAAAGACGCTCAAAGGACCCGCCGCATTGTTGGTCGGCCCGGAAGGGGGCTTTACGGCGGAGGAACGCGGGCTTTTACGGGATCAGAATTTTGTCAAACCGGTTTCACTGGGCCCGCGCATATTGCGGACCGATACAGCCGCGCTTTCGCTTTTGACACTTTGGCAGGCTGTGCGAGGGGATTGGGTGTGAGCCTCTCCATCGACAAATCCCGGGCGCGTCTGCAAGCCAAAAAAGTCAGAGCGGCGGCTCATGATCCAAGTGCGGCGGTTGACCTGCTGAACCAGTTTCCGGCGTCACGGTTTCGCGGCGCTGTGATTGGTGGGTTCTGGCCCATTCAAAGCGAGATTGATCCAAGGCCGCTTTTGCAGGCGCTGGAACAGCAGGGTCATCAATTGGCACTGCCCTGTACGCCAAGGACCGGCAAGCCTTTGACGTTTCGATCCTGGCGGACAGATGATAAACTCAAAAAAGGCCCTCACAACACGCGGGAGCCTTTTGCGCAGAAGGAAGAGTTGTTTCCGGATCTGATTCTCGTGCCGCTTCTGGCATTTACCCGAAATGGAGAGCGCCTCGGCTACGGCGGCGGCTTTTATGACCGGACCCTGGAAAAACTACGGTCCCGGAAACAGGTTTTTGCTTGCGGCGTTGCTTATGCTGCGCAAGAAGCGGATCACCTGCCGACTGAAGCGCATGATGCGCCGCTCGCCGGCATGTTGACGGAAAAATATTTTAAAGAATTCGAATGAAGGTTTTATTTTTAGGAGACGTTGTTGGGCGCGCCGGGCGGAAGGCCATCGCGGCGCATCTGCCGGGACTGCGAAATGAGCTGTCGCTGGACTGCGTTGTCTGCAATGCTGAGAATATGGCGGGCGGATTTGGCGTGACACCTGCAACGGTGCAGGAGCTTTACGATTCCGGTGTGGATATCATTACGCTGGGCAATCACAGTTTCGACAATCCTCAAGGTATCTCCGTTATCGAAAACGATGAAAAAATCCTGCGCCCTGTCAATTATCCGCCGGGCACCGTGCCGGGCCGGGGCGTTGGTCTGTACGAAATAGGCGAATTTAGGGTCATGGTCATTAATGTGCTTGGCCGGGTTTTCATGGACGCGTTGGATGATCCGTTTCAGGCGGTTGGCAAAGAACTGGAAGCCGCGCCGCTGGGCCAAATCGCGGATTTCATTCTGGTGGATATGCACGCCGAAGCCACATCGGAGAAAAACGGCATGGGGTATTTTTGCGATGGCAAAGCTTCAGCTGTTTTTGGTACTCATCAACACATCCCAACGGCCGATACGCGGATATTGCCGCAGGGTACGGCCTATCAGTCCGATGCCGGCATGTGCGGCTCCTACGATTCAATAATTGGCATGGATAAGGATGAACCTCTGCACCGATTCACGACCCGTATGCGCTCCGGGCGCTATGAACCAGCCAAAGGGGAAGGGACCCTTTGCGGTGTTTACGTGGAAACGGGCGCGGACGGACTTGCCGTTGATGTAAGGCCGGTCCGGAGAGGCGGCGTGTT
>CAYQNQ010000092.1:2730-9873 GCA_964418815.1 uncultured Hellea sp. | reverse complement strand
CCTTTTCCATTGAATTTCTGAGCCTGACTGCGCTATAGCGCGGGTCTATGGCTGAAACCCCTCAAGATAATTTTAAGCGCGCGCTTGGCGCTGCGACCAAGGCCATTTCCGGGGAGCGAGAGCTGGAGGTCAGTTTTGGCGGCGATATCGCCGGGATTGTGCGCGAGCAGGTCATGCTCCCGTCCTTGCCCAAAGCCGCAGACACGGCCCAAATTGCCAAGGCGCGCGGGGAGGCTGACGGTCTCGCCCTGCGCATCGCTCTGCACGACGCGCAGGTGCACGCCAAGAACATGCCCGGTAATCCGACGGCCCGGATGATCTATGAGGCTATGGAGCAGGCCCGCGTCGAAGCGCTCGGTTCGGCCCATCTCTCAGGTCTGGGCGATAATCTCATGGCGGCGCTTGATGCCCGCGCGCGGCGCAAGGGCTATCACAAAGATACGCTGACCCATGACACCGCGCCTCTGGCCGAAGCCATTGGATTTTACGCCCGGGAAATATTCATGGACCGGGACCTGCCGGATAGCGTTTCCGGGGTTATGGATGTGCGGCGCAAAGAGATCGAAAAATCCCACGGCCGATTTGATTATCTCAAAGATCTCTTGTCGGATCAGGAAAAATTTTCCCGGCAGATACAGGACCTGCTGGCAGATTTTGACCTGGCCGATGAGCCGGGCGAGGCCAATAATGACGAAGACGGCGATGACGAGAGCCGCGAAGATGACAATCAAGACAATCAACCGGATCAGCCGCCGGATACACCGCAGGAACAGCAGCAAGGCCAGACGGAAGTTTCTGACGCCGACGCCGTTGAAGATGACAGCGCCGAGCTGACCGATGTGGTCGACGCTGAAAACATTGACGGTGATAGCGAGGATAGCGACCAGACCCCGGACAGCACGCCGCAAAGGCCGAACCTGCCCAATACGGCTCCGCCCTATCATATCTATTCCACGCGCCATGACGAGATTATCAAGGCCGAGGAGCTTTGCGAAACAGAAGAGCTTGACCGGTTGCGCGGCTATCTGGACGGCCATATGGCCGGGCTCTCTTCTGTGATTTCCCGCCTTGCCAATAAATTACAACGCCGCTTGCTGGCGCAGCAGCAGCGCTCCTGGACCTTTGATCTGGAAGAGGGGATGCTGGATACGGCACGTCTGACCCGCGTCATCATGGACCCCATGAGCGGTCTTGCCTTTAAAGAAGAAAAAGAAACGGATTTCCGCGACACGGTGGTCTCTATCTTGATTGACAATTCCGGCTCCATGCGCGGCCGGCCCATTATGGTGGCCGCCGTCTGCGCCGATATCATGGCCCGCACATTAGAGCGCTGCGGCGTCAAGGCGGAAATCCTCGGCTTTACCACGCGGGCCTGGAAAGGTGGCCGCTCCTTCCAGGATTGGCTCGGCGCTGAAAAGCCCAAAAATCCGGGGCGGCTCAACGATTTGCGCCATATCATCTATAAAGGCGCGGATATGCCGTGGCGTCGGGCCAAGCGCAATCTCGGCCTGATGATGCGCGAAGGCCTTTTAAAAGAGAACATTGACGGCGAAGCGCTCGAATGGGCCTATACGCGCCTGATGATGCGGCCGGAGCAGCGGCGTATTCTTATGGTCATTTCAGACGGCGCGCCCGTGGATGACGCCACGCAAAGCCAGAATCCGACAGGGCTTTTGGAAAGCCATTTGCGCATGGTCATAGACAAGATTGAAAACCGCTCGGAAGTGGAACTGGTGGCTATTGGTATCGGCCATGATGTCACCCGCTGGTATAAAAAGGCCGTGACCATTATGGATGTGGAACAGCTCGGCGGCGCCATGACAGAAAAACTGGCCGAGCTTTTTGATGACCAAGCAAGACGATAGAGCGGCGTTAGTCCTTTTCAAACAACTCAAGAGCCGCCGCCATTATTTTATAGGTCCAGAATAAGAAGTTTTCACTCTTTGTTTTTGAGGGGCATGCGCGCTGTGTTATACAAGTGTTTAAGCGGAGTTTTATGAAGAACGTGTCCATTTCTCAGCGGCGGCGGCGTATCTATTGTTTCAAAATTTTCCAATTTATCCCTAAATTGTTGTTAATCTTCAGGTTGCGAAGTTTTCATTAATTCGAGGTATTTCTTCGGGATGCTGACCACCTTGAAAAAATCCTATCTTTCCAACTGGGAGAAATCGACAGAAATCCTGATTGCGCTGTGTACAACGGCATTCGCTTTTCTAATCGCTCTTCTTTATTTCGGAGCTGTCAAACCGGTTGATGCGTCTGCGGGCTTTGTTGAAACTCGGATTGTTGTGTTGGTGTTTTTGGTTTTAAGCCTGGCAAGGCTGGCGCTGGTAAGCTGGCGAGAAATGCCGGCCCTGTTTGGCTGGGTGTCCACATTTGTTGATATCGCGCTTTTGACCTTCATTATTCATACCTATTCGATGCAGTATGGAAGTTATTCTGCGACGCTCAAATCCCCGACATTTTCCTTTTATTTTGTCTTGATAGTCCTGCACGGATTACGGTTTAATCCAAAAATGGTTTTGGTTTCCGGGATTTCCGCCTGTGGTTTTTGGGCGTTTCTAACCAGTCATGCTGTTTCGGGCGGCGCGCCGCTAACCCACAGCTATTCAGAGTTTGTAACGTCGGGACATGTTCTTGTTGGTGCAGAAATCGAACGTATATTCGGTCTTATCTGTTACACCTTGATATTGGGCTTGGCCATGTTCCTGGCGAAAATGTCACTCGGCGAGGCGATGAAGTCCCAGCTCACAGAAATAGAACTGAAAAAGGCAAAAGAAGTTTCCAAGACAAAATCCGAATTTTTGGCAAATATGAGTCACGAGATTAGAACGCCCATGAACGGTCTTTTAGGCGCAGGAGAACTTTTGGGACACACGGCGCTTGATGAACGCCAAAAAGAATATGTCCAAATATTACGAAGTTCAGGTCAATCTTTGTTGACAGTGATTGACGATATTTTGAACATTTCCAAAATCGAGTCGGGCCGGCTACATATTAATGCCGAGCCTTTTGACTTTCGAGCTCTTGTTGAAGAGTTTTGTCAAAATCATTCCCCGAGTGCTGCCGAAAAAAATCTTGAAATCGTCGTCTCAACCTCTCCGGGTCGGCATAGCTGGTTCAATGGCGACTCCAGCCGGATAGGACAGATATTGAACAACCTGATTGGTAACGCCATCAAATTTACAGAAGAAGGCTTTGTCCACGTCAGTCTGGACATGGCGGAAGAGGGCCCGAATGATGAAAGCCGGATAACGCTGAGCGTCCGCGATACGGGGATTGGGATCGAGCCGGAAAATCTGGACAAAATATTTTCCAAATTTGAACAAGCCGACAATTCCATGACAAGGCGCTTTGGCGGCACTGGTCTTGGTCTGGCTATTGTGAAGGGTCTGACGGATGCTATGGGCGGCGAGATAAATGTGCGCTCGGAATTCGGTGCGGGCACAGATTTCATCGTTAAATTGACCCTGCCGCGCATAGAACCGCAAAACGTGTCAGAAATTGATTTGCGGGACGTACAAAAACTTATGGGCCGGAAGGCCCTTATCGTGGATGACCTCAAAGTTAATCTGAAAATTGTTCGAGATATTGTCTCGCATTGGGGCCTGGAATCGGATTGTTTTATCAATCCGCACGACGCCATCGCAGCTTTAAAACGCAATCCGCGGTCCTATGACTATATCCTGATGGATATGAACATGCCCGGTGTTTCTGGGGTGGAAGCGACCAAGCAAATTCAGGCTTTGAATTTACCTGCGACACCACCGGTCATTCTTTTGACCTCGGTCGACAAATATGCGGATGTTTCTGAATATAGAAAAATAGGCGCCCAGGACGCCATGATCAAACCGGTTCGCGTTGGGAAACTCAAAGAGCTTCTGATTAAACATATGGGTAATGACCAGCCCGCTTTGTCCGGGGCTGTCGTCAACGAAAACGCCGCGGCGGATTCGAACGAGGAATTTATACATGTGCTTCTGGCCGAAGATAATGAAATCAATCAGCAGATTATGGGCCACATGTTAAAAGAGCTAAACGTAAAAGTGACGCTCGCAACAGACGGCGTATATGCGGTCGAGCAGTTCAAAACCGGCGCCAGTTTCGATCTCGTCCTGATGGACGTGGCCATGCCGCGCCTCAATGGAATTCAAGCGACCCGGGTTATTCGAAATCTGGAGCGGGAATTGGGGCTTGAGAGGACGCCGATTATTGCCGTGACGGCCTACGCCACTAAAGAAAGCCGGGATCTGGTTTTTGAGCACGGAATGGACGGCTTCATAAGCAAACCCCTAGAAGTCGACGATTTGAAGGCGCAAATTTTTAAATTCGCCAAAGCCGAACTAGGCCAACAGGCGGCTTCAGCTTAAAGCGAATTCGTTGTCGCCGCCGGGCCGCTATGGAGAATAGCGGAATTTTTAAAAATAGACTCGCCGCCATTGAGGAAAAAGACGGCATCCTGTTTCATAGCATCCGAGATGAAGTCATAGACAGCGCGGATGCGGGCGGAACGTTTCACATCTTCATGGGCGACAAGGTAAAGTCCCTCGATCTGGGAGAAATTGGGCAGAACTCTAACCAGAGGGCCCGTCTGTAATATATCGCTGGAACAGATCGGAATAGAGCCTATACCATAGCCCGCGCCCAATGCGTTTTTAAATGCCCAGATATTATTGGTCCGAAAAGTCACATTGTCCGGCAAATGAATTGGCCGATTATCCCCATCGTGAATCCAGAGCGGTTGATCGTCTTTCATCATGGCCAGAACAGCATCATGTTCCTTGAGCTCTTCCAGGGATTGTGGTGTGCCCTTTTTCTGCAAGTATGAGGCCGAGGCAAACAGGCCGAAGGTGACGTCAGCTACTTTTTTGGCGATCAAACTGTTTTGAGATCCGGGCCCCTGCCAACGCAGGGCGATATCTGCCTCGCGCTGAGCCAGATTAAATTCCTGAAATCCAATCCCCACGTCGAACAGCATGTCCGGATGGCTTTGCCGAAAAGCCTGCAGGACAGGGGGGAGCCAAGCCGTTCCAATCCCTTCCGTGGCCGAAATCCTAACCACACCCGAGAGCGAATCCTCAAGAGACGCGGAAGATCTGTTGATCGCCGCCGCTTCGTCTTGCATGCGCCGGACATGATCCAGAACACTTTGCCCAAAAGACGTGGCAACCAGTTGCCCGCTTTCCTTTTTAAGGAGCGGCGTCCCGAAATGATCTTCGAGCGCGCGGATGCGCCGACCCACGGTCGGCTGGCTCATGCCAAGTTTTTTTCCGGCACCCGTTAGGCTCCCGGTTTCAGCTACAGCAAGCAATATTGGATAATCAGACCAGTTATTCATACAATTATGTATAAAATATATACGATAATTGTCAATACCATACGTATTTGAATTATATTATGCGATGACCATCAAAAACAAAGGTAAATTGCCATGACGAAACCCTCTCCCAAAATTACAATCCGTAAAACGCTTCTAACGCTAGCTGCGGCCACCTTTATGGTGCCTGGAGCCGCTATTGCCGCGGACGCGCCAACTGCGTTGACCGTAAAAACCACAACCAATGGATATGTTAAGATGTCTATTAAAGCTTTCAAAAAGGCCGAATATACGCGGTCAATCGCTTATTCAAATCGCGCTCTGAATGATGGTCTTAGCAAAAGCCGCCGCGCTATCGTTTACAATAACCTGTGCGCCGCTTATGCCGCTATCGGCGATATGGAATCCGCGGCGCAGGCTTGTGATATGGCGCTCGAGTTAAAGCCGGGCTTTGAGCTTGCCGAAAACAATAAGACGGCCCTGACCGTATTGCTGGCGCAAAAATAATTCCGAAATAGGTTCCTCCCGCCTGCGTCCTTTCCCAAAATTCTTTGGACGGATCAAAGGCGATTCCGACTGACCGGGCTTTTTAAGTCCGGTCTTTTATTTTTTGGATTCCAGCTTAAACGTCAGGCCTGCATTGTCCTCAAGCCGTTTCACCAGTGCCATGCCCATGGCGGGCGCCGGTGTATAAATTCCGCCCGGGACGCAGGAGTGTTCAATATCGCGGGCCAGGCAGACGGCCGCCTCTGAGATCATTTTTGAGGTTGAGCCATAGCCCGGATCTTTGTCGCCGACCACTGAACAGATGATCCGCTCGCCGCCGGATGTATCGCCGACAAACATTACATCGTAAAATCCATTCTCGCGCTCTTCTTTTGTGGGGCCTTCGCCGGGTTTAGGGGCGTCTTTGGCCATGGAATTATTCATTTGCACAACCTCTTGGGCCATTTGCGCACCCTGTTCTCCGGGGCCGGTCATCATCATTTCGTCGTAAACGAAATCTTCGCCGTAAGCCCCGCCCAGCAAGGCATTGGATCTATGAACGTTTTTAGTATTTATGGACGCCATTATGAACGGGGCGGACCAGCTGCCAAGGTCTTTTTCTTCTATGGGTTTTGCGCCGTGAGGCTGGCGCGGACCTTCAAAGCCGGGCGTTAAAGTGAACGGGTCTTTGAGCCATTCCAGCACTTCCGGCTGTTTGCCGACGCGGGCCATAGTTTGTATAAAGCTGGCTGCGGTTCCGCCAGAAAACTTACCCTGCATTTTTCGGACCCGGCCGCGAATGCGCAGACAGGATGCGCCGAAGGCCTCGCGGGCTTTGGCCTGAGTGTAAAAAACGCCGAGATCAAAAGGAATAGAGTCAAAGCCGCAGGAGTGGACGATCCGGGCCCCGCTGGCTTCGGCCTGTTTCTGGAAATCCCGCACCGTATCATGCATCCAGGCTGGCTCCCCGCAAAGGTCCACATAATCCGTCCCGGCTTCGGCGCAGGCGGCAAGCACATCAGTGCCGTAAAGTTGGTAGGGTCCGACCGTCGTCAAAAGAACTTTCGTGCGCTGCGCCATTTGGGCGAGCGATGCGGGATCATCGCTATTGGCGACGACTTTTGCCACATCAGCGCTGATACCCATCTCAGATCCAACAGCCTCCAGTTTTTCTGCCGAGCGCCCGGCCATGGCCCATTTTACGTCCGTACCGCCATATTGCGCCTGCATATATTCGGCGACCAGTCGGCCCGTATAACCGGTTGATCCGTAAACAATGACATCGAATTCGCGCTCGGACATGAAAAACTCCTTAAATATACAATTAGTTGCATATCAGC
>CAYQNQ010000092.1:0-2630 GCA_964418815.1 uncultured Hellea sp. | reverse complement strand
GGATCAGCCGGATCGCTACCGGCGGCGATTTCGTCCGCGTTGAAAAACTCATCGGCATCGCGGTCAATGGCCGTGCGCCGGCCTTCACCGGGCGGAACACACATAAAGGTCAGCGCATTCCCTGCCTGTCCGGCAAAGGATTTTAGCTGGTCCAGACTGATACCGGCTTCGTCCAGCTTATCTGTATCAAACGTACCGTCGGCGATCATGACGGCGCCGCGCTGCTCTCCGGCGATAACACCACGCACGACCAGATCACATTCCGCGCGGGGCGCGGTAACAGCCGCGCGCTCGGCCAAAAGATCGACTCTGGCAAGTGCGCCGCCATCTTCAAAATTGCTTGGTCCCAGGGTGACATTCTGGCCGACTATGGGCGCGAGTTCGGAATCCATGGCGAAAACAAAATCAATGACATTGGCTTTGGCCTCGGGACTGTTAAACACAAACCCTGCGCCGCCTGCTGCTATGCCGCCGGTCGCCTCACCAAAAAACCTGTCCAGAGTGTCGATAGCGCCGTCATGTAGAAACCCGTAACCTCTTATCTGGTCGCCCATATGCGCGTCGCCGTCAGCAGGCGTATTGGTACTGCCAAAGCGCCCGACCTTGGTATAAGTATTCCGCAGGTGCGGAATTTTGAAGTCTTCGGCAATCTGATTGCCCTCAACGCTCATGAGTCCATTGGTGCCAAATTTGTTGGCCGCTTCATCCAGCTCATGACAATCATTGCAGAGTAAAATCCCGCCGCCGGTTGAGCCAACCGTGAGATAGGTATTGCGGCCATCGGCCTGGCCGGCTGTCAGGCTGTTGTCCAGATTTCGGATCGGGTTGGGCGGGTAGGTCAGCTCCAGTGCAAATTTTGCGAACAGATCCATTTGCGTGTCTGTAAGCTGACCATCGCGGCCCAGCAGTCCTTCAAAGGCCGGATTGAAATCTTCAAAGGCCTGTTCTTCCAATGTTTCGCCAGCTTCGGCGCTCACGCCCGTCCGGTCCCCGCGCCAATGCAAAGGTCCGTTTCCGGCCATGCCCCGTAAAGATTGCGTAGTCATGGGGCCTTTCATGGGATGAAATTCCCGAATAGCTCCGGCATTTACGGCATATGCCCGGGGGTTATCCTTAACAATGCCGTCCGGCTCGCCCAAATCCCAGGCCAGTTGATCGGCGTCTCCGAAAGTGTGGCAGCTGGCGCAGGAATGATCGCCGCGGCTCGAGCTTATCTCCGCGTCATACAGAAAGGGTCGTCCATTGACCACATGGTCCGGTTCCGGGTTAAACAAGGTGACATGGCTGGTCTCCGATAGATCGCTCATAGCCACGGTTGAAATTCCATTGTCAAACCGGGTCAACACATAAGCCTGTTCCCGAACCTCGTCGAGGACGATGCCTGTGGGTCCGCCGCCCGTGAGCTTGGTTTGTGAGGCGGTGCTGGGCGCAAAACTGTTATTTTCAAGATCGGAAGTATTGTAGCGGAATACCTTGCCATTGCCGAAAGACACGCCGTAAATGTCGTCTCCGTCTGCCGATACGGCCAGTTCCAGAACCTGCGACGTGGACAGCGCGTTTTCAGTGGCCGTCCCCAGGTCCTGATCATAGCTGGTGATATGTTTGTTGAGATTTAGGTGGGTCGCCGCGCCGCCGCCGAGAACAGAAATCCGTGTCCGAACCATATCGCCCCGAACACTGGTGCTGACGGCGCTATGGCCTTCAAAGCGGACTTCATTGGCGGCTTCCATATTGGATATATATAAAGCGCCGGTCGCCGGATTGGCGACCATGTTAAATAAGGTCGTGCCGACACCGGAATGCCGGTTGGTTACGGACGGCGAGGCGGCCGCCGCATCAATTTCAAAAACGTCATAATCCGGCAGGGAAAAGCGAACCCGGTCTGTCCAGATTTTTGGAGCCGTTCCCGATATTGGGTCGCCTGAATCCATCCAGTCTGTGCCGTTATAGCGGACGATTAATCCTGTGTCGGGTGCGCCAATACCTTCTATGTTTTCAAGGGGCGGGGCTTTGTCGAGTCCGCCGCTATTGCGGTCCGCAAATAGCGTCGTGGTCTGATTGCCGGAATGAAAGGCTGCGGCGTAAACCGTATTGCCGTCCGGAGATACGGCCAAAGCCCGCGGCGTATCTGAAAACAGATTGGTGATTGTCAAAGGCGTGCCGCCGCGCAGGTCGCCGAGGTCGGCCACGTCAAACACCCAGACATCGGCCCGTCCGACGCCCGCCGTGGTCAGCTGCGGATCAAAGGGTGCATTCTGTCCCCGGTGGGCTGCCGTGACAAAGGCCTTGCCGGAGGCAAAGACAATATCGCGGGGTTCATCGCCAACATGCAATGTGCGCGTCACCAAGGGCTGCGCGGCGCTGACATCCACAAGACTGACACTGTCCGAGAGGTGATTAACCACCCAGATAAGACCGTTAGGTCCGACCGATACCGCAACGGGCTCAAGGCCGACAGGTACGGATCCGCTCAGCACCGGCGCGCCGCTGTCCAGATCAAAAATCTCAAGCCGGCTATCCGGCGTATTCACGGCGTAAAGCTGACTTCCGTCTGGGCTCATGGCCAAAGGCCGCACCTGACCGGATTCGAAAATTCTCATCTCCGCATTCGTCTCAACCCCGGATGTCGG
>CAYQNQ010000091.1:4651-9999 GCA_964418815.1 uncultured Hellea sp. | reverse complement strand
TAAACCGGCATTCCCGCAGGTCTCGCAGGCTTTTTCCTCCTGATCGGTTAGATCGTCTCCGCCGCTATCGGCGGCTCTGACAAGCGTGACATGTCCCAAATTTTCAATCTCGCCGCTTTTGGCCCCGACGGCTTCTTCTTGTGGTTTCGCGTCACCAGTATCCTGCGGCGCGGTAATACCGCCTTTCTTTCTGTTGGAGCGTGTCGTATTGTGATTGGCCTGCGCATAGGCGTCAGCCGCAAATAATGTCATGGCTGCAGCGCCCATAATAAGCGCTTTGAATGTAGATGTGGTTTTCATAATATCCTCTTTTAAATGAATGAGGATTGGTGCGCCCGCTCCCCGAAATGTATTTAAAGCAGATCAAAGCTGACTATTATCTGACGGCTTTGCTCATATTCTGTTCATCAAGCAGTTTTTGAACCCTTGAAGAGTATAATTCTAATAGCGCCTCCTTTCTCGGGTAAGCTGAATCTGACGGACGCCCTGCTGCAGCGCGGCATCATCAACCCCGTCGCAATTGTCGTCTTTGGCGCCTGCCTCGGTCACGCAGCCAGACGGGGCGGTAATACCGCGTTTGGAAAACAGTGTATCCGCTTCGTCAAATTGCAGGATCATATCTTCGCCAAGCATACGTTGCTGGCTGCCGCTTAGATTCAAAGCTTTTGCTAATTGCTCCAGACTTTGCCAATGAGGCTTCCCCGCATTTAGCAGGGACGCCTGTTTCGGGGTCAGAATACCGGAGGCCATCAGTTTTTCTGCACTCCCACTCGCATTGATATTTGTGCTCTTGTTAGGCATTAGAATGTTGTTCTGTCCACTGGGAAGCCTGTTTAAGGGTTGAGGTGCCGATGTTGTTCCGTCACCGCCTGTACTTTCTGTGCTTAATTCTAAGGGGGCGACCATACATCCCCAGCATCCACTTTCGTTGGTTTGTTGAGCTTTAGGCGAAATTTTGTTTAAGTTTTTCGCGGTTTCGCCGATATATTTTGAAACGGGACCGCCCTCTTTTTCTAAAGCCGAAGGGATCATTTCGCCTGAACCATCTTCCGCATTTTTCGCGGGCCCTGTGGTCTCGGCGGGATTTGCCGCGTCTTGCGCCAGAGCCGTAATTGAAAACACAGCCGCAATCGCCGCGGCAGACATAAATGTGAAGAGTCTAAACGTCATAAAGGGCCCCGTTATATTACAATAGGCCCGTGACTATCGACGCGCCCTGAAATTGTCCGTGACCCATATCACGGATGGGTCCGCGAATCTATAATTGAGAATGCCGCGTTCAAAACTGCCCACCCCCGCCTTGCGCTTCTCTTTTAATTTGGGCCAGGCGCCTGTCTGTCATACCGTTTTAATGCATCGCGGTTGACCATACGGCCCCATTTGCGGTCATAGGGATGCACATAGTCGGTGGGGTCGGCGGCGCTATAGAGAGGCCGTCCTTCATTGTGCCAGCCAAAGACACCGTTTTCCAGATTGTAAATCCGGGTCGCCGGATTATCGTCACCGGCCAGTAATCGCTCGGCCAGCCGAGAGGAGCGCACACCCACTGAGCAATAGAGAATAACCGTCTTGCCCTGGATTTGGGCGCCGTACAAATCATTGAAATCTTCAGCGTCTGTGGCGGGGTCGACCCAGATGGCATTTTTAAGATGGCTGACGTCGAACTCGGCCTTTTCACGAACATCGAAAACCAGATAGTCTTCCTGCGGCATGTCGCCGAGTTGATCGGGATTGATGTGAGAGACAGTCTCGTAGTTTTTAAGGATGGACTGATGGGTTTTCATCAAAGCCGCATTCTCCTGCGGATTTGTTTCGTTGATATCACCGAGCGCTCCGGCCCAATATATCAGCGGCAGGACCAGAATGGCGGCGCCAAGAATATACTTTTTCATAGCCAGCGCTCCAGCTTCTTGACCGACTTAAACGGCAAAATGAGAGACCAGATTAAAGAGGCCGGACCGGATGTCTGGTGCTCGTCCAGACCGATCACCATGCTATCATGGCCCTTTTCCGGCTGGGGCGTATAGCTTTTAAAAATCCGGTCCCACAGCGAAATACTAAATCCGTAATTACTATTGGTCTCGGACATAATGGTCGAGTGATGCACCCGGTGCATATCGGGCGTGACGATAAAGCGGCGCATAATCCGGTCCACGCCCAGGGGCAGTTTCACATTGGAATGATTGAACATGGCACAGCCGTTTAACAGAATTTCAAAAATGATGACAGCGACAACCGGCGCGCCGAGCAAAATAACTATGGCCATTTTATAGGCCAGAGACAGACCGATTTCGATGGGGTGAAACCGAAAGCCCGTGGTCACATCTATATCGCGGTCCGCGTGGTGGACTTTGTGAAAGGCCCAGAAAAACGGAATATAATGAAAGGCCACATGCTGCCAGTAAATCATCATATCCAGAATAATGACCGCCAGAGTGATTTCCAGCCAGACAGGCCAGTCCGTCAGATTAAAAATCCCCCAGCCCTTTTGCGCCGAGAGCGCGGCAACACCGACGGCGACAATGGGAAATATAAGCCGGACAAAAAGGGCGTCAATAATCACAAAGAGCAGGTTTGAAAGCCATCTATGGCCGCGGCCCAAAACCCGGGCTTTGCGCGGCAACAAAAATTCTACCGCCATCATGGTCGACAAAATAACCAGAAAAAACCCCAGCCTCAAACTTTCTTCGTTTTGTAATATATAATCTGTCATAATCTGGCCGGTTATCTAAGGCGCAATGTAAGCCTTATTGTTCCGTCTGCCAACGCTTTAAACCCTGCGCTCCGGCCATTTGGCGCAATTTCGTCCAACTGCAAAAACTTAATCATAGCTGCATTCCCCGTTACCTAATCACCGTGAACTCATGTAGGGACGGCTCGATCCCGATTCTCAACTCAAATTAAAGGAATTATCATGGATATCAAAAAACTCGCTATTGGCATGATCGCCAGTAAACTCGGCGGAAATAATGCGGCTGTTGGCGGCGTAATGAGCAGTTTGCTGGGCGGCAGCGGCGGCGGCGCAGGCGGGTTTGACATCGCCAGCCTGGTGAGCGGCTTACAGGCCAAAGGACACGGCGATGTGGCCGAATCCTGGCTGGGCGATGGCGACAACGCCGATATATCTCCTGACCAGATCAAAGAGGTTCTAGGTAGCGATAAAATTTCTGCAGCGGCGGCGGAGCTCGGCACGGACGAAGACTCACTGCTTGATAGCCTGCGCGAAGCCCTGCCCCAAATGGTCGATAAATCCAGTAGCGGCGGATCGCTTCTGGACTCCGTCGGCGGCCTGGGCGGTCTGGCCAAGAAATTCCTCTAGGCTGAAACCTTATTCCTTAAAAAGGCGTATCCCCTGGAAACCTTGGGGATGCGCCTTTATTTTATGGTGATTGAACGCCCATTTATGGGAATAACCATAGTTAGCGCCTCTATGTGCCGTGTCATTCAAACACACTCGCGATGACGCCGGTGAATTTGGGTCCGTCAAAATAATTGCCGCGCCAGTCATAACCGCGCCGGATGATGACCAGATCATGTTCGGGTACGATGATTAGAAACTGACCGCGATTGCCCAGCGCTGCATAGGTGCCTTCCGGGACATTATCATAATTTTCGTATCGCCAAAACTGCGCGCCATAGCCTCGGCCAGGCTCTTCGGCCTTGTCACCCAGACGGTTTGGTGGCTGCGCGCCCAGCGGCGCGGAAACGTAATCGGGCCAACCTTTGGGCAGAATGCGCTCTCCCTCCCACACCCCGTCATTTAGATAGAGCAGACCCAGGCGGGCCAGATCCCTTGATGTGGTCCAAACCTGCGAGGAGAAAATAAAATCGCCCCCCCAATCCATTTCGGGCACGGTGTGGTACATGCCGATTTTGTGGAGAAGCGCCTTGAACGGGAAGCTGTGATAGCGCCGGTCATTGCTCATTTCTTCGCGCAATGCCCGCAATGCCAGCATGGTGTCATTATTGGCATAACGCCAGCGCGCGCCGGCCGGGGCCTCCAGCGGCGCTTTGATGGCGTGCTGGGCCATGAGCCCGCCGCCGAAATAAACCTGGTCCGTACGGTTGCCCGCCGGTTCGCTGTTCAGCCCGCTGGACATGTGCAAAAGGTTCTCCGTGGTAATGGCCGCGCGCGGGTCACCGGGAGCTGACCAGGCTTTAAGACCAGCCGGGTCTTTTAGGTCGATATACCCCTTCTCGACCGCAGCGCCCATGACGCTGGCCCCGACGCTTTTGGCCACGGACCATGTGCGCTGGGAGGTATGTTTGTCAAAACCCGGCTTGTAACGCTCGGCGATAATCTGGCCATTCTTGACGATGACAACGGCGCTGCTATTGCCGCCAAAGCCCCCTGTAAAAGCCTGGTCCATAGCCTGATTGATCTTGGCCGCAGTCTCGCTACCCACTGGCGAAGTGTTCGGCAGTTTGTCGCCCATGGGCCACATGATCTCGTCCGTATTTATACGAGGCGTTTTAAGCCTGACACGGGGTAGATATTTTATGGCTTTTGAGGTTGCACCGGGCGGGAGCGCGCTGCAGCCCAAATACGGACGCCAGGCAGAAATGCGCGGCGGCATATCATCGGCAAATTTTACGGAAACATATTTTTCGGCCCGGTTGATCACTGCATCGGGCACGGCCGCCATGGCCGCTTTGTAATCCCCGTAAATATTGGACAGCTCATCGGCCTGAATTTGCTCAGCGGTTTTGCCGCCGTTAAACACAGCCGAGCAGGTGAACATGGCCTTGTAACCAGCGGCCAGAGATTTTTCCGCCCGGTCCGGCTCTTGAGCCAAGGCCGCAGGCGATAGCCATAAGAAGCTAGAAAATAACGAAAGGGCAAGCGCTGCGCGGGAGAAGGTTCGAAAATTTTTTGTCATCCGAAAAGTTTATACCCGGCATAATAGGAGGTCAAATGAGCGGAAATCGATGAATGCCCCTCTTGCTATTGAATATCTACGTTATTCGCAGCTACTGGCGATCTAATATTTGCCAAATAATTCCTGAGTCTCAAAAACGGCCAGTGGATTTTAGAGGGTTATAGGTAATTTGCAAAGCCCTATAGCGAAACCCCGGCCTGAAGCCGGGGAATTTTGATTGGTAAAATGGATTTAATATCTGCGTCTGTAGGACCGACGGCCCTGTCCAAACCCTCTATTTCCAAAACGGCTTGACCTAAACCCGCGCGAGCTAAATCCTCGATTTCCAAACTGGTTGACGCCAAAGCCTCTATTCCCAAATCCGAAACTGTTAAAACCTCTATTGTTAAAACGGCTTATACCAAATCCGCCATTGCCGATTCTGATATTTGTAAATCCTCGGTTTCCAAAACCACGATTAAAGCCGCG
>CAYQNQ010000091.1:2630-4551 GCA_964418815.1 uncultured Hellea sp. | reverse complement strand
CGATTAAAACCTCGGTTACTGAAACCCCGGTTGAAACCTCGGTTGCTGAAGCCTCGATTAAAACCTCGATTGCTGAAACCCCGGTTGAAGCCTCGATTATTGAAGCCTCGGTTAAAACCTCGGTTGTTAAACCGTCTTTGGTTCACAACTCTGGCATTGTTAAAGCCTTGTGATTGTTGAACGACAAAATTATTGCCGCCGGCATGCCTTGAATTTTGGGCTTCGGCCTGAACGCTCAGACCGCCTATTAAAGCCATGGCGATGACCGTGGTTTTCATCATCTTGAACATCTTGAACTCCTGTGCAGGGATTAATGATTTGTTAAGAATACACGATCCTGCCAAAAACGACTCAACACGAATAAGTTATAACGCAGTTATAATGCCTCTGGGAATTCTACTTTTCAGCCGAATCACCTGCCCTTGCTATTCTTGACAACACTTGGCAAAAAATCGCGATCACAGAAAGGAAAGTTGATGTTAGAGCTACGCCCCAATTGTGAACACTGCGATAAAGACCTGCCGGCCAAAAGCACGGAAGCTATGATCTGTAGTTTTGAGTGTACATTTTGCAAGGACTGCGCGTTGACGATATTTGAAAATGTCTGCCCCAATTGCGGCGGGAATTTTACGCCCAGACCTCTGCGACCTCACGCAGCGCTCGCAAAATTCGCCCCGTCCGTCACGCGCATTCATAATCCCAAAGACCTCAAGGTATTCAAAACCATCCAGGATAAATATGGGCAACTGAAACCTGAAAACCGGTAATCCGCAACTCGAATTCAGCCGGCCATTATTCCATGAGAAGCTCCAGGCGGAACAGTTGACTATTCTTCAAGCCATTTAAGTTTTTCCATCGGGAAGCCCAGATAGGATTTTGCGCGTCCAAGAATCATGCGGATCTTGACCGTCTTAATGCCTAACGCCTCGTTCTTGGAAATTGTGTCGACCAGATCCGTGAGTTCCTGCGTGTTGGAGCAGCAGGTATATGCGGTGTAGTCCGAGTCGCCCGTCACCCTGAGACAATCCATAAATTCAGGATGTTTTTGGATTTCATCTTCGAATATTTTTCGATATTTATGGCCATTGTTTTCCAATGTGAAATCTACATAGGCCAGCACATGTTCTACGAGTCGATTCATGTCCAAATCAGATAGAAAGGTCAGAAAATAACCTTCTTCCTTCAGGGCTCTTACGCGCTGAAAACAGGCGCTGGTTGAGAGTCCAACCTTATCGGCCAACTCTTGATTAGAAATATTTGACTGTAAATGAATTATCGACAAAATCTTTTTATTGATCGCATCAATTTTTAGCTTTTTTCCGCCCCGTTTCATCGAACTCACTCCCAAATCATCCCGCTACTTCGCTTAAAACTGTCCAGAAGAGCATCCGTAACTTTGGAGGCGTTTCTTGGAAAATGCATGCCTAGGGATTTTAAATTTAAAGAAAACAAATATTTAGGGTCGGCCAGTTCGGTTATCTCCTGATATCCCATGGACCAGTCAGGGAATTCTCTTTCATCCAGATCATTGGTAGAAATTAAAATGGGATTCCTGTGACGACTGTCCTGCTCTATACGGCGATAAAGATCCCAAACTTCGGACTTCGGACCTTCTAAAAATTGGATGATTGTTTCATTGTAAACCAGGAGAATTCCAGTGATCGCGTGGTCCGCATTAAAGGTTTGAGACCGGATAGCAATATCGCGGTATATTTCCTGATCATAGAGACCGTGAGCCGAACTGACATATGTAAGGCCAAATATTTCCATGCCCTCATTTTTCCCAAGATTTCATAACCAACACCCCAAGTCGCTAAAGTTGATTATTTTAACATTACACGTAATAACGCTAGCACATTAACTCACATATTATGTTTTGAAAAATACGCGAAAATGGATTTAGTGGTTTGTATTTTCCTTA
>CAYQNQ010000091.1:0-2530 GCA_964418815.1 uncultured Hellea sp. | reverse complement strand
TCATTATCGGCAATCGCAATGAGGTAGCTCGCCGTCATTTGCGGGATGAGTAAATGAGGGCTGTTTTCCGTATCCCGAACGAGCCCGCCGCCATGAAACGAAGCACCGGCCCCGATGCGGTCCGGTCTCTCTGCGGCAGCGACCATGGTCATGGGGCCGCCCATGCAATAGCCTGTTGTTCCGATCTTGCGCGATGTATCGACGGCGCCCTGAGCGTCGAGCCAATTGACAAAGGCGTGGGTGTCAGTGCGGTTGGTTGCCTGCGACAGGGCCCGGGCATAGGGAATAATTTTTTCGCGCACACCTGGATCGCGAAAGGTTTGCCCGACCTCCACTAAAGGCCCTTTGACCTGCCGGTAATAGGGATTGATCACCAGCGCTGCATAGCCGTCACCAGCCAGCCTTTTGGCCATCATTTTGAACGCGGGCCGCAGCCCGACAATGTCCGGCCAGATTAAAACCGCCGCCGTCGCGCCCGTTGAAGGATGGGCGAAAAAGGCATTGGCCGTGCCGTCCGGAGTCTCAATCTCGACATCGCGTTCACTGATACCGGGCGCCGCTTCGCCGGGCGCGCATCCGGCAAAAGCCATAGAAATAGCGGCCCCGCCGGCCATGAGGCTGAAATCACGGCGCGTGATTTGTTTTTCGTAAAACCCCTGATTTTCAAGTTCTGTAATGTCGTCGCACATATGAAGTCCCTCAATAATTTTGACATCAGAATTAATCTACAGGCGGCAGCTTTTCAACCGGCGCGGCGTCGAAACGCGAAAACGTGATGTCTGGATTTAAGCGGCCGGTGATGGTAAACTGCGCTATGTTATTTAACCGGCGTAACTTACTTATACTTGGCGTGGCTAGCGCTCTGGCCTCATGCTCAAACCGTGCTTCAAAACCTGCCGCCCCAAAGGGCCAAAAACGGGAGGTAAACGGCTGGTTAGACGGGGTTTCTCTGCCCGAAGCCGTGCAGGAAATTTACCCTTGCGCCCATAACAGCCGTATCCATCTGGCAGGCGGCTTTACGGTCGAGAACGGACGTATTAACGGCCCGACAAACGGCCATCATTCCTGGGCCGCAGGCGAGACGTCCTGGCGCGCCGAACCTGCAATTCCCGCTGCCAGACATCATCCGCATATGATCAGTTTCAAAGACCGCCTTCTGGCGATAGCAGGGTTTGAGAGCCCGGGCGCCGGGTCGGGCTGGACCATACAAAAAACCGGCTGGGCCCTATCCTCGGACGGAACGGCTTGGGAAACACTCGCACCGCTTCCGGCCCCGGCCGCCGAAGCCGTTACAGGTATTACAGGCGACGGGATTTTGCATCTGGCCGGCGGGCGAACCTGGGCCGCAGAAAATAAATCCGGAAGCTGGCAGGATCATTTGGATACGGATCACCATTTCGTTCTGACGGATCTCGGCGGACGCTGGGAGCGCGCAGCCCCCTGCCCCCTTAA
The DNA here is from genome assembly GCA_964418815.1 of uncultured Hellea sp. GTDB lineage: Bacteria > Pseudomonadota > Alphaproteobacteria > Caulobacterales > Maricaulaceae > JACOMS01. The sequence continues at coordinate 1,078 of CAYQNQ010000091.1, read as the reverse complement.
GCGCAATAGCGCAGCTGGGGGAGTGCTGGACGGGCGGCTCCATATTGTCGGCGGACGTCAGGTCGGCGGCGGCAATTTAGTCAATCACAGCATCTATGATCACAAAGAAGACCGATGGCGTGAACGCGCGCCCATGCCGCAAGCTCAAGGCGGGCTGGCGGCGGCCGCTCTGGGCGGGAAACTCTTCGTCTTTGGCGGGGAGTTTTTTGATAATGGCGGCGGGGTATATCCTGAGGGCTGGGTTTATGATCCGGCTCGCGATAGCTGGCAGGCGCTGCCGGATATGCCGCGTCCCCGTCACGGGCTGGGCGCCGTCAAATATGACGGGGCCATCTATGTGATCGGCGGAGCCCTGAAAGCCGGCGGTGTGGACACAAGCGCCCTTGTTGAGGTTTTTAGACCTTAAGCATAGCAAAACTTATATGTCATTTGGAGTTGTAGAAATCTCCGAATTGTGCAGGTCTGAAATCCCCAAATAACGCGGCGCATGAAAAACCTAAAACAGGAGTCCAATATGGCTGTCATGAAATCTGTTCAGATTATGTCAGAAAGCCCCAAGTCCTTTGAAGGGGCTATTGAAAATGCGATTAACCGCATGGGAAAGTCGGTGAAAAATATTCGATCGGCAAACATCCAAAACCAGTCCGTCACCATCAAGAACAACAAGATTGATAAATATCGCGTCAATATGATGATCACTTTTGAAGTGGGCGGTTCGGACAAACCGAAAAAGAAATCAAAAGCCAAGCCCAAGGTTCTTTATACAGACGGACCCAGTGATGGCGCGCCGGATGATTTGAAAGTCATCAAAGGTATCGGCCCGAAATTCGAAGGCGACCTTAATAGCAAAGGCATTTACTATTATCGCCAGATCGCCAATTGGAGCGCGAAAGACGTGAAAATGGTCGAAGGTGTGATCGATTCCATCCCGGGCCGTATCGAGCGGGACGCCTGGGTGAAACAGGCCAAAAAGCTCAGCAAGTAGCTTTTACCGAGCAGCCGACACCGTTTTCGGTGTTGGCTGATACCCGGATGGGTCTAGAATTATTGTAAGCAAATGGGTTGGTTTAACCCTCTC
>CAYQNQ010000090.1:0-10204 GCA_964418815.1 uncultured Hellea sp. | reverse complement strand
AAAGATGCTGATTTGAGCTTGAGCCGGTGAGAAAACCAGACAAGCCATGGCTGATAGTAATAGTGCTTTCAATTTCATGAAACGCCCCCGTTTTGAATAAATGATGAGCGCCCGTATCAGAAATTTCAATCCGGTTCAATAGGTGAGATATTTAATTTTTACTCAAACAATTGCGCGCTTAAAAGCAATAAAGCTTTAGGTTTTAAGTGACTCTGCTTGTTGTTTTAACGCCCCCTTACCGCCGGACAAGCGGGTCATTTCAAACATCCCGGAAAAATCTTGACCTTTTATTTTCCACCGTCCCGAAATGCGGGTCGCATTTTCCGAAATTTTGCCTTCGTAAATAATTGAGTGCTGCGCTCTGCCCTCTCCCACATAGGTTTTCGTAAAAGACACATCTGCGGTCCCGGCCTGCCCGGAAACAACAGATGTCAGGAGCGGCCCCGCCTCTGCATCAAAACTGTTCGGTTCAGAAATCAGGCCCGAAAGCCTGCCGCCGCTGTCTTTGAGATCAGCGTCAAAGCTCACCGGTGACTGCCAGCCCGTTTGATATTTATACTGGCCTTCCCAAAGGCCTGAAAGGTCACGCATGTTTCAAGTTCGTCATTTTGGGATTTATTTTTCCTCGTCTTGCTATACGTCTAGGCGGGGAAGATTAAAAGAGAGGTCCGCATGTCCTTTGGCACACATTCCTATGTTCCGGATCCGCGCAATAAAGATGTGCTGATCAATATCAACGGCGAGCTGATCCCGCGGGAAAACGCTGTGGTTTCTGTCTTTGACGCCGGCTTCATGATGGGCGACGGCGTCTGGGAAGGCCTGCGGGTTCATCACGGAAAACTCGCTTTCTGGGAAGAACATGCCGCGCGCCTGAAGACCGGGCTTATGGCCCTGGATATGGACCTCGGCATTTCTTTTGACGCCCTCAAAGCCAGGGTCATGGAAACTCTTGCCGCCAATAAGATGACCGATGATGTGCATATCCGACTCATGGTCACGCGGGGCCCCAAATCCACGCCTTATCAGGATCCGCGGGTCGCCATTGGCCCGCCGACCATTGTCATCGCCGCAGAATATAAAAAAGCCGATCCCAAAACGGCGGAAAAAGCTTCGAAACTATTCACCGTCCATGTGCGGCGCGGACGGGCAGATGTGCAGGACCCGGGGCTGAACTCCCATTCCAAAATCAATTGTATAACTGCCTGCATTCAGGCCATTAAAGCCGGCGCAGATGAAGGGCTCATGCTCGACCCGCAGGGTTTTGTCTCCACTTGTAACTCCACGCATTTTTTCATTGTGCGCAGCGGCGAAGTCTGGACGTCCACAGGGGATTACTGCCTCGGCGGCATTACCCGCTCCAAGGTGATTGAGCTGTGCCAGGCCAATGATATCCCGGTCTTTGAGAAAAATTTCCGCCTCATGGACTGCTATAGCGCCGATGAGAGCTTCACCACCGGGACATTTGCCGGGCTGGCCCCTGTCGGCGAAATTGATGGCCGCACCATAGGCTCCGGCAAGCGCGGGGCCTTAACCAAGCGGCTTCAGGATTTATACCTTGACCTTATAGCCCGTGTCTAAACTCGGACGCCAGCTCAGCGGACACCGGGTCATCTGTATGTGGTCGGGGCCGCGAAATCTGTCCACGGCCATGATGCGCGCTTTTGAAAACCGACCCGATACCCATGTCTGGGATGAACCTTTTTTTGCGCCCTGGCTGGCCGCAACCGGCAAAGGCCATCCGGGACGTGCCGAAACCCTGGCCCGTCACGAGAGCAATCCCAGACGCGTGGCCGAGCTGTGTCTGGAAAAACCGCCGGGCGGCGTACGCTTTCATTTCCAGAAACATATGCCTCATCATATGCAGGACGATTTCCCTGTGACGTGGACCCAAGCCTGCCAGCATTTTTTCCTTATAAGACGGCCCGATGCCGTCATCGCCTCTTATATCAAAAGCCGCGCTGATTTTGACATTGATGATATCGGCTATGGACCGCTGATCCGTTTTTACGACTGGTTGATAGCTCAAGGCCACGACATTCCGGTTCTCGATTGCGATGATATTCTGGCCGACCCCAAAGCCATGCTCTCCCGTTTATGCCAGCAGCTCACAATGCCCTTTGACAAGGCCATGCTGTCCTGGCCGCCGGGTTCGCGCGAAACGGACGGCGCCTGGGCACCGTGGTGGTATAAATCTGTTGAGGCTTCAACAGGATTTGCGCCGCAGAAAAAAGAGCCGCCCATCGTGCCTGAAAAATATCAAAATATTTTAAAGGCCTGCCAACCGGCTTATGAAAGGCTACATGCCAAGCGCATTCGGGTCTGAACAAACATTACAAAATTTTTATAAAGTTTCCCGACGGATTTTACAGAGCTGCCCCGTTTATAGGACATGATAAGAACACAAACGGAGGAAAACATGTTCGTAAAATCATTCATCGCAACCACACTGTTAACCGCCGCTATGGCCGTCCCGGCCCTTGCCGGCAATAGTAATGCCAAAAACCTGTCAAAGCTTGACTACCGTCTTGACCGTCTGGAGGCCCGCGGCGTCATCAAACAGGGTTCAAAACTGGATCGTCTGGAAGATCGGATTGATCGCCGTGAAGACCGCATCGACCGCAGGGTCAATCACGGGCCGCGGGATCGTCTTGAGGACCGTATCGACCGCCGCGAAAACAAGCGCGACCGGCGCAACAACAAAAGACCCAGATAAGTCTGTCTAAATAGAATAAAGCCGGGATAATCCCGGCTTTTTTATGGGTTTTACGCCCAGCCCATAATCGGCAGGAATACCATAACGACTCCCACAATACTGGCCGCCCAAGCAAGGGTCCGCACATATGGCAGGCCCGTCCAATATGTCAGGGGATATAAAGCCCGCGAAATCAGATAGACCCAGACCCCCTTTGCGGCCATGGCGTTATCTGCAAGGCCCATATGATAGGCGACCAGCGCCAAAGGCACAAAGAGCAGCATGCTTTCTATTTGATTTTGAACGGTGCGCAGGGACCGCGCTTGCATCACCGTATGATCTTTGGCTGAGTCGCGTGCGCCCAGCCCCCATTTTAGACCATTGTTCATCAGGCCCAACATGGCCTGAAATCCGATCATCAGAAATAAAATCACGACACTGTAAACAACGCCGCACAGTAAAATATTCTCCATAAGTCTCTCCCTCTTTTATAATATTTTATAAGTGGCATATTAACGGGAAAGACAGGATTGAATAGTCATAAAAATCAAAGTCTGATATACGAAAACGTATGAAAAAACCCGCCGAATACTGGATTGATAAATTGAATTTGCAGGCCCATCCGGAAGGCGGCTATTATGCCGAAACTTATCGGGCCCGTGCGCCCAAGGGCGAGCGCGCGGCCTCCACCGGGATTTATTTTCTGATCATGGCCGGGAACATATCGAAATTTCACCGGATCGACGCCGATGAGATGTGGCATTTTTATGCCGGCGATCCAATGATCGTTCACATGATCGACCCGGCCGGAAACTATAGTTTTTTCAAGCTTGGCCAAAACCTTGAGGAAAAAGAAGTCTTCCAGGCCGTCGTACCCGCCGGCTTTTGGTTCGGGGCGGAAATGACGAAAGACGGCGCCTACGCCCTGGTCGGGTGCACAGTCGCCCCGGGATTCGAATTTTCAGGTTTTGAACTGGCGGGCCGCGCATCCCTGACCCGGCAGTTTCCAGACCATACGGACATCATCCATCGGCTAACCTGATTAAAGCTGCACCTTTATGGCTGCCTCAGGGCTGCGAGGCGACAACGCCCACAATCGGACCCATAGACAAGCCCGCATCATTGCGGCCGCTTTCGGGGTCGTAAAGGCGTGAAATGACGCCGTCCAGAAACAGGGCGTTGGGCGTCTTCAGCTTGTCCCTGAACAAGCGGCCAAAATGGTGAAAATTGACCGGCGCTTCGCTGATGACAAAATAAACTTTATCGCCACTCACGCCGACACCATTGCGGCGTTTCCGCGAGCTTGAGTTTTTACGAAAGCGCGGATGCAACTGGCCGTCTATCACCAACATGGGCCCAGATTGTGTGGCGAAACGGACATCCGGTTTTGCGGCTTTAAAGTTTAGAGTTTCGCTCACATGGGCGCCGGTCTCGTCAACATAAAATACACCATTGGGCAGAAGGCCGAAATTGCCGTAGGATGCCTTGGTCATAAGATTTTGACCTTGGGTTCCGTCCTCAACATAATAGCCGACGGGCTTGCGGTCACTTTTATACATGCCGCCATTCATAGCCATGACCAGGGTTTCGCCGCCGCCCTCTAGTGATTTTGAAAGCTTTGAAAAATTCCCGAACGGTTTATCGGCCTCGTCCCCCCAGAACAGGCGGATATCGGCGGTGCGCTCTACGGTGCAAACGGTGAAATCGACGGCCTCAAATGTGACCGGCGCGCAGGTCTGCGCGGCCGGGTTTATGCTCCGGCTTTCACCGCTAACGAAAAAGAAGTCCGCGCCCGAGGCTTTCAGTTTGTCTGATCCTTTTATGGGAACATGCACACCGACGCTTTGGCGAACGTTCATGATTTCCAGAACTTCATCGCCGTCCGGATCCAGATATATCCAGAACGGCGGAAAGGCCATATCTGTCCCGGCCTGCTGCCAGTGCTTGGCATAAGGCGCGTAATGAACAGGGTTGATATCGGCATCCCCCATATGCGCGACGGTGATATTGTCATTTAGCGTGACCCGAAACACCAGGTTTTCAATCTCTGTCCGCTCCGGCCAGCCGGCATGAGGAATACGAACGGCGCTGATGTCCAGACCGGAAATTGAGTATTTGGCCGGGCCATCGCCATATTCCAGCGCAATAGCGGTTATGCGGCTTTCAAAGCCCTCATCCCAGCGCGAGCCTTTTTTCATGGCGTCTATGGCCTGCGCAGGCGCGAATAACCGGACTTCGGGTTGCGCCGCCATATAGCGGTTCATATCAAGGGCGGAGAAGTGATCGCTATGCGCGTGACTGATAAAAACCGCGTCAATGCCGTCATAAGGCACCTCACCTGACATCATAGATTTCTTCTCAGCGTCCGGCAGATCCGGATAAGTTCCAAAGCCGGATAAAGGCAGGGGGTCGAATAATATCTTGGATTCGCCAGTATCCGTCTTTTGGCTGACAACAACACCGGCATTGACGATATAGCGGGCCTCGCCGGGCGGCGTCTTCAGGTCTTGGGGATCGTGGGCCGACGCAAAAGTAACAGTCCAAAGCAAAGCACTAAAAACAAACAGAAGTCTCAACATGGGGGTGAAATAATCTTTGCGGCCAATTCTGCCAAGCCAAATCGACAGAGCAATGTCACAATGCCGTTATGATAGCCGTTCAAGAAGCCTGAACGGGCACACACCTAAAAGGGAATAGTTGCGCAGCATCTCCCCTCTCGCAAATCTATGCTTAACAGAGTGCCTCTGTGTGATAGTGTGAAATAAAAACAAAATTCATAAGAGAACATCGCGAGAGGACGAGACAATGCGCAAGACCTGGGGTTTCATTTTATTTTTAAGCATGGTTTTTATTGCGCTAACCGGCGCAGCCCATACGGGGTCGGATGAAGAAACCGAACCTCTGTCAAGCGCGACATTTGACGCCTTTAAGCTCCGCAATATTGGACCGGCTTTAATGTCGGGCCGTATCGCCGATATCGTGATTGTCCCGGATGATCCCGCCACCTGGTATGTGGCTGTGGGCTCGGGCGGCGTCTGGAAAACCGAAAATGCGGGCACAACCTGGACCTCTCTTTTTGACGGACAAGGCTCTTACTCCATTGGGTCACTGGGTTTTGATAAAGCAAATCCCAGCCGCATATGGGTCGGAACCGGAGAAAATCATGGCGGTCGCCATAACGGTTTTGGAGACGGCATTTATAAATCCGAAGATGGCGGCGCCAGCTGGGAAAAAATGGGCCTTGAAGCGTCAGAGCATATTTCAAAAATCATCATCCACCCGGAAGACCCCGATACTGTATGGGTGGCCTCGCAGGGGCCTTTGTGGTCACCGGGCGGCGAGCGCGGCGTGTTTAAAACAACGGACGGCGGACTCACCTGGGAAAACGTCCTTGAACTTGGCGAATATACGGGCGCGACGGACATGGTCATCGACCCCCGCAATCCGGACCGGCTCTACGCCGCCATGTGGCAGCATCACCGGACAGTCGCGGCCTATGTGGGCGGCGGGCCGGAGTCCGGTCTATGGAAATCCGAGGACGGCGGGGAGAATTGGACCGAGCTGAAAACCGGTCTCCCGGAAGGCAATATGGGCAAGATCGGCCTGACCATATCGCCCCTGCGTCCGGATGTGCTCTACGCCGCAATCGAGCTTGATCGCCGCGAAGGCGGGGTGTGGAAATCCACCAATCGCGGCGCCAGCTGGGAGAAAAAATCGGAACAGGTCAGCGGCGGCACAGGACCGCATTATTATCAGGAGCTTTACGCAAGCCCCCATTATTTTGACCGCATTTATCTAGTCTCCAATACCTCACAGATTTCAAATGATGGCGGGGCGAGCTGGACTGACCTCAACAATGAATTCAAACATGTGGACGATCATGCCATTGCATTTCGTCCGGATGATCCAGACTACATTATGTTCGGCTCTGACGGCGGACTTTATGAGAGCTATGATCACACCAAAACATGGCGGTTCATGAACAACCTGCCGATCACGCAATTTTACAAAGTGGCGGTCGATGATGCGGAGCCCTTTTACTACGTCTATGGCGGCACCCAGGATAACAACACGCAAGGCGGGCCTTCGCGCACGGATAACCGGCACGGAATTCGAAACTCGGACTGGTTCATCAACCTGTTTGGCGACGGTCACCAACCGGCCACAGAACCGGGAAATCCCGACATAATGTATTCCCAGTGGCAGCAGGGTAATCTGGCCCGCATTGACCGTATAACCGGCGAGATCATCACTGTGAAACCTCAGCCGTCACCGGGCGACGCCGTTGAACGCTGGAATTGGGACGCCCCGATTCTGGTTAGCCAGCACGAACCGACCCGGCTCTATTTTGCTTCCCAGCGGGTTTGGCGTTCCGATGATCGCGGCGATAGCTGGACGGCTATTTCCGAAGATTTGACACGGGATGAAAACAGATTGGAACTTCCGGTTCAGGGGCGTAAATGGAGCTGGGAAGCCGGGTGGGATATTTACGCTATGTCGCAATATAACACCATCACGTCATTAGGCGAATCTCCGCTCAATGAAGACATCATTTATGTGGGAACCGATGACGGTCTCATTCAGGTGACTGAAGATGGCGGAGAGAACTGGCGCAAGGTCGAAGCCAGCGCTTTGCCGGGTGTACCGAAAACGGCTTTCGTCAATGATATTCGTGCCGATCTTTTTGACGAAAACACGGTTTACGCGGCGCTCGATAATCACAAATATGGGGACTACAAACCCTATCTGCTCAAGAGTACCAATCGCGGCAAGAGCTGGAAAAGCATTTCCAGCAATCTGGAAGATCGCCATCTGGTATGGCGGATTGTGCAGGATCACGTAAATCCCAAACTGATGTTTACAGCCACGGAATTCGGTTTGTTCTTTACCCTGGACGGCGGCGAGAAATGGGTTGAGTTTTCCGGGGATGCCCCGACGATTTCATTTCGGGATGTAACCATTCAGCGGCGTGAAGATGACCTTGTCGCCGCCAGTTTTGGACGCGGGTTTTTCATTGTCGATGATATTTCGCCTTTGCGGGATTTAACCGAGGCGAGCCTTGCCGAAGACGCCATGCTGTTTCCAGGGCGAAAGGCCTGGTGGTATATAGAGCAGCACCCGCTATCTTTCTCGGAAGGGGGATCTCAAGGCCATTCTTATTTCAGGGCTCCTAACCCGCCCTTTGGCGCCAACTTCACCTATTATCTTTCCGAGGATGTTCAGTCTTTAAGTGATGCGCGCAAAGAGGCGGAAAAGCCGCTTAATGAAGCGGGCAGAGATACGCCTATGCCTGATTTTGAATCTCTGACGGATGAGCTTCAGGAAGCCGCGCCCGTCATCTGGTTGACGGTTCGCGATGCGGACGGAAATGTAGTTCGCCGCATCAAAGGTCCGGCAAAAAAAGGTTTTCACCGGATCAATTGGGACCTGCGATATCCGGATAGAACCGTCGTCTCGGCGCCCACCGGCGAGGATGAGGATGAACCCACAGGTTTCCTGGTAGCACCGGGTGAATATACCGTGTCTTTGTCAAAACGCGTCCGGGGGGAAACCACCGAGCTGGTCGAGGCCAAGCCATTTATGGTCGAACGCTTGCGGAGCGGCGCACTGCCGCCGCAAGACGATGCCATCGCGTTCTGGGCCGAGGTTTCGGCGTTTGACCGCACGGTCACCGCTGCCGGAGCGTTGTTAGGTGAACTCGACGCGAAGATCGGTAATCTCGGGATCGCTGCTGAACGGGCCGCTAGTAATAATCCGGAGGCTTTGGATGATGCCTGGCAAGCCCTTCGAAACGAGGCCAATGCGCTGGACGAAATCTTCAACGGCAATGCGGCCAAGAATGTCATTCGCGAGCGCCAAGTCCCGACAATTCGCGAAAGACTGGGCAATGCTATGTTCGGCGTCAGCAATTCAACTTACGGCCCGACCCAAACCCACCGGGATCAATTTGGTTACGCCAAGGCCGACTTTGATGCGTTTGAAGACCGGTTAAATGAACTGGCGAAGACGGCCATTCCCGATTTTGAAGACAAGCTGATGGACGCGGGCGCACCCCGGGTTCCGGGCGGTAAAATTCCCTAAGGCCGTTTTGTGAAGGTCAATCACAAACGTCTTTGGCGTCAGGTCCATTACTGGCTGTCACTGGCCGTATTTCTGCCGGCCGGGATTATGTTCTTTGCAGGCATATTCTTGATGCTCAAAAAGGACGTGGCCTGGATCCAGCCGCCAACGGTCGCCGGCGAGGTCGTCAATCAAACACCGGAGATCAGCTTTGAACAGCTCTTGTCCGTAAGCCGGGAGTTTGAAGAGGTGCAGATCAAAGACTGGTCCGACATTGACCGGATCGATATTCGCCCCAAAAAAGGGGTCGCTAAAATCCGCGCCAAATCCGGTTATGAAATCCAGATGGATACGGCGACGGGTGAGGTCTTGGGTGTGGCCTATCGGCGCTCAGATGTGATCGAGAGCATTCACGACGGCTCGTACTTTTCGGACGCCGTGAAACGCTATATTTTTCTGCCCACGGGCATTCTTTTGATCTTTATGTGGGGCAGCGGAATTTATTTGTTTCTGCTGCCTCGGCTGCGCAAGAAAAAGAAGTAGTTACGCATTCCCCCGCAGCGCCGCGATTCGGTCATCCAGAGACGGGTGGGTGGAGAGCATGCCGCCCAGTCTTGATTTGAGATTTGGAGAAATGCCCATGGCGGCCATGCCTTCGGGCAGTGCGTCTTGCTGGCTGACCGGGTTTTTGAGCCGCTCAAGAGCGCTGGCCATGGCTTCGGGTGAGGTCAGGCGCGCACCCACCTCGTCGGCGCGAAATTCGCGGCGGCGAGAAAACCACATAACAATGATAGAGGCCAAAAAGCCGAACAGGGCCTGAAATATCCAGCTTGTCATCCGGTAGCCCATCATCTGCATGGCCCGATTTTTTGAGGCCCCGGCCACGACGCTGGCGGCCAGACGGGCAAAGAACAGCACGAATGTATTGGTGATGCCCTGAATGAGCGTGAGCGTAATCATGTCGCCATTTGCCACATGGCCGATCTCGTGGGCCAGCACAGCGTCAACTTCTTCGCGGGACATGTGCTGGATCAGGCCGGTACTGACGGCCACGAGCGACTTGTTCTTGTTCCAGCCGGTGGCAAAAGCATTAGGCTGGGGCGAGTTGAAAATGCCCACTTCGGGCATGCCGATATTGGACGCCTCTGCGTGCCGGGCGATGCGGTCATGCAGCCACTGCTCCAGTTCATTGGACGGATTTTCGATGATCTGAGTGCCGCTACCGCGCTTGGCCATGGATTTGGACATCATCAATGAGATGAAAGACCCGCCGAATCCAAACAGCGCGCAGAACAGCAGCATGCTGAGCATACTGCCCTGATCGAGCCCCAAAAGGCTCATAATGACGCCGGCCACCATGAGCACGGCAAAATTTGTGGCAACTAATAGTCCAATTCTCATCATGGCAAGGGCCCTCCAACAGATGAATTCACGCCCGATATAAGGGGTTTG
>CAYQNQ010000089.1:0-10323 GCA_964418815.1 uncultured Hellea sp. | reverse complement strand
GGTTTTGACCAGAGCAGGTTAAGCCCCTTATGCCCCAGACCTAAGGCCGGACCGCTGCCGTCCCGGGCTTCCTTGCCGCCGGGCTTTGCCGGAAACAGTCCGCGCATGCGCGTCATATCCTCCTGCAAATCTTTCAGCTCGGCTTCGGACATGACATTCTCAAATACGTAAAATCCGTATTTCGAATAAGCGGCGCGGATTTCCGGGTCGAGCTGTCCGTCATCTGTAAATTTTATGGGGCCGCGGTTTGGCAGCTCCAATGCCCGGTTCTGGCCGTCGGTCATATAGGCGCGAACAGCGTCAGCCTCTTCGCCGTAATAGGCGGCGCAGGCTTCGATTGAGCGAGATATGTCCATTCCCATTTCATTCCCCTTTATATTTTTTATGGGGGATTTTATCTTTCGCCGCGCAATTGTCAAAGGCATGGCGTTGACAGAGCTGGGCCTTAGGGGCCAGATAGCGCAAACACGGGAGGAAATGTCATGAAAAAGGCCGCACTATGGACGGGATTGGGCGCGTTAGCTCTTGGCGTTGCTTCGCTTGGGGCCTGCGTTGCCAGCGCTGATAATATCACCCCTGAAAACCTGTCCCAGCTCGAAAAGGCCATTGTAGCCGATTATGATCACCGGCTTGAAAGCCTGTATGAGCATTTCCATGCCAATCCTGAACTGTCTTTCGTGGAGAGCAAAACGGCCGCCCGTATGGCTAAAGAGCTCAGCGCGCTGGGCTATGACGTCACGGAAAATGTTGGCGGTACGGGCGTTGTTGCGGTTCTGAAAAACGGCGAAGGACCGACCGTTATGATGCGGGCCGATATGGACGGCTTGCCGGTCAAGGAAAACACCGGTCTCGCCCATGCTTCGAAAGTCATGCAAAAAGATCGTAACGGCAATGAATTTCCGGTTATGCATGCCTGCGGCCATGATGTGCACATCACCTCGATGGTCGGCTATGCCAAGATGATGAATGATTTAAAATCCGAGTGGTCCGGCTCGCTCGTGCTGATTGTGCAGCCTGCTGAAGAGATCATTGCGGGCGCAAAGGCCATGATTGAGGACGGGCTGTTTACCCGCTTTCCCAAGCCTGATTATGTGATTGGTTTTCATGTCTGGTCGGGTCTCACGCCCGGTAAAATCATTGTCGAATCCGGCACGGTGATGAGCAGTTCGGATTCCGTTTACATTACGCTCAAAGGTATCGGCGCGCACGGCGCTTCGCCCCATCAGGGCATTGATCCGATTGTGCTCGGCTCTGCCATTGTTATGAATTTGCAAACAATCATCACCCGCAATGTGGCGCCTTTAAAGCCCGGCATTATTACAGTCGGTACGTTCCATGCCGGTACGAAAAACAATATTATTCCGCATGAAGCCAAGCTGGGCCTGACGGTGCGCTCCGATGATCCGGAGACTCGCCGTATACTTCTCTCCGGCATTACCCGCGTCACTGAAAACACGGCTAGAGCTTACGGTGTTCCCGATGATCTTATGCCGGTCATCGAACACGCCCCAAATAAAACACCGCCGACTATCAACGATGTTGATGCTGTTGACATTGTTCGAAGTGAGCTGGAAGAGACCATGGGAGATCATCTCATGAAAAGACCTCGCGACGGCATGGGCGCGGAGGATTTTGCCTATCTCATGGCGCCGGAGACAGGCGTAAAAGGGGTTTATTTTTCCGTTGGCGGCTCGATTGTAGACGACGTCTCCAAAGCGCCGTCCCATCATTCGCCCGAATTTAATGTCCTGCCAAAGCCGTCAATACAGGTCGGCACAGAGGCTATGGTCCGCGGCGCGATCGCGCTGTTTAACAAAGGCTAAAATCAGCTCTGGTTCTGGGTGTAAGGCTGCGGTTGATATGGCTGCGGCTCCGGGCTGACTGGCCGGGGGGCAGGCGGAGGCGCGGCTTGAGGAAGTTGAGCGGCGATGGGCTGGACCGGCGCTGCAGCGACCACGGGCGGCTGAACCGGCACGGGCTGCGGTGTATTTTGAGCGCCGCCCATTTTGATAACGGCGTAGACCCGCTTCTGGCCTTCATAGGTTCTAAGACCTTTTACAGCGTCAAGACATTCCGCATACATATCCAGAATAGCCTGCATGTTACGCTCGCCCCAGACGCCTTGACCTTTAAGTTTGCTGACAAGTTCAAACGCGACTTCGGCTTCGGATTTACCGGACCCGGTCGTGGCAAACGGTTCTGAATTATTATCGGACATAAATCTCTCACAAATTTCTATGCGGGGGCAATACCACAACCGGGTTAAAGAAGGGTGAGGGTCTGGTTTAAATTCAAAGCCTGCCTATATATTTGGCATGGCGCGTAAAATCGTGATCAACACCTTAGGGACAATGGGCGATCTACATCCGCTTATCGCTGTGGCGCAGTCTCTTCAAATCCGCGGGTTCAATCCCGTATTCGCGGCCTCCAATGACCATATGGGTAAAATTCGCAAGGCCGGGTTCGAGGCGCATTGCGTTAGCCTCGGCCTTTTGGAACTCGCCGCAAAGCTTGGGTTTTCCGAAGAAGATTTCATGACGAAGCTCATGACGAGCCAGGTCGAGATGATGAAAAAATTCATGTTAGGTCCTCTATCTGAAAATACGCGGACTTTGGAATCTGTGATGGAAGGAGCGGCGGCTGTCATCGGAACACCCTTTACTTATTCGGGGCATATCATGGCCGAAAAATATCGCGTGCCGTTCATACTCTCCGCGATGCAGCCCGGCGTATTGATAACCCGTTACGATCCCATGGTTACGCCCGATCTCCCCGTTTTTATATCTCCGGCTAAAAATCCCCTAAGCCGGGCATGGAACAGGGCCTGGATTGATTTTGCCTTATTGGCCGGTCAGCTCTTATTTGGAAAACAAATCAATGCGGTCCGCGCCGAACATGGGCTTCCCAGGAAAACTAAAATGCCGGCCATAGACCCGGCTGATACGCCTCTCATTCTGGGTCTGTATTCAGATGTGCTAGGCGGGCTGCAGCCGGATTATTATCCGCAGACTCATATTACGGGCTTCCCCATATTTGATAGTCAAAGCGGGGCCTCCGAAACGCTTGATCCGAATTTGGAAGCGTTTTTGGACGCGGGCTCGCCGCCGCTGGTTTTTAGTGTCGGCAGCGTCGCCTTTCACGCCGCTCGCGAGTTTTATAAAGATAGCCTGACACTGGCGCGCCTTATGAAACGCCGCGCCGTTCTGCTGACAGGCAAGGCCTTGGATATTAAGCCTGACCCGGATATTTTTGTAGCAGATTATGTGCCCCATTCGCTGCTCTTCCCGCGCGCGGCCGCGATTATCCATCACGGCGGTATGGGGTCTGTCGGGCAGGCTCTGATGGCCGGCAAGCCGCAGTTAATCGTGCCGTTTAACGGTGATCAGTTTGACAATGCGAGACGGGTGAAGCGTTTGGGTATCAGCGCAACATTAAAGGCTAAAAAATATAATGCTGCACGGGCGAAAAAACTTCTCAGCGGATTACTCGGCGATGCCGAAGTCCAGATAGCAGTTCGCAAAATCGCTGAAAGAGTATCCAGTGAAAACGGCGCGGAAAAAGCCGCTGATTTAATCGCCGATTTTTTTGAAATCTAGCTGGACTGACGCTCATGTCTCCGGCGCCATTCCCGGGCGTAGACGCTTTCTTCGCCATATTTACGCGACAGCGATGCCTCCCGCGTCGCGGCCTCATTGATAGTTTCAGCCCGGACATCGGATGTCAATTTCATAGCCCTACGTTCATATGGAATGATTTGAGCGATGGGCGTCCCGGCGGGCAGAAAAACCTCCGGCTCTCGCCCGGTCCAGAAAAACGGTATATTCACCGGAACATCCAGCGCGTCGCAATCCACCGAAGCGTTAAAGGTGATAAAGGGCAGCTCGAAGTGGTTCATGGGATGGATGAAAGCCGCTGACCAGCCTGTCGGCAGGATGATCCGCCACGGATTGATAAACTTTAGCGGCTGCATGCCGTAGAAAGGCGCTTTATCAGCCCCGATCTGGCCCGGGTGATGGGGCTCTATAGGCTTAAACGGCAGGCCGTCGGCCCAACGAAATTGTAGCTGTCCCGTGGCCGGATCAGGCCCAATAGAAAGGTCAAATGGCAGAAGGAGCATCCAGCCGAGCGACATAATATCCGCCACAGGCAGACAGGCCCGTACCGTCAGCCCCGGCAGGCCATGGGCGTCTTTCATGCCCATTTCCCGCGGCAAATCTCTGAACCAGTCAGGGATATGTTTGGAGGCCGGAGTCGGTACCGGTATTTTACCGTCCAGTTCCGGCGGACAAAGGAATGTGATTTCGGTCATGGGTGCGCCTCGCTCTTTGTTATGTCTTAGAGCGGAATAAGGGCAGAGTCAGTGAGAAATTTAAACTCCTGCGTCCAGACTAAAGGCGTGGATCAGCTTCATCTCGACCTCGAGCGCGTCCATGACGGCGCGGTGCTTGGCAAGGCGGCTCAGCCCTTCAAATTCGCCTGAGCGGATAATGACATGGAAGTGACTCTCTTCAGAAGTCCCGTGTTCAGCCGCATGAGCGGCAGCCCCGGCGTGACCGGCGTGTTTATGGCTCTCGTCTCGCACTTCCAACTGCGACGGATTGAAGGCTAACTCAAGTTTTTCCTTGATTGCGGCGGCGATTTTCCCCATCTTGCGTGGTCCTTTAAATTAAGCATTTCGTGGTTACATATAGGCGCTATGGCAGAGAATTACAGTTATAAACCCAAGGGTATCGATATCCGGGTCAATAAAGGCAAAAAGAAAAAGGCCGATGAGCGTCCCTGTGACTGGGAAGGCTGTGTCAGCCTGGGCGGCTGCAAGGCGCCCAAGGGACCGGACCGCCTGCGGGAGTATTATAATTTCTGCACGGCCCATGCCCGGGAATATAATAAAAACTGGAATTTTTTCTCAGGCATGTCCGATGAAGACATCAAGGAATGGCAGGTCGGCGCGCGCCACGGGCACCGCCCCACATGGGATGTGCGCAAAAATACGGCGGAGCGGGCCAAGGCCCGGAAAAACTCTAAAGCCGGGACCACGGCGGCGACAGCGGAAGGCTATGGTATTTTCGGGGACGGCTCGCTCGACTCCGGCGATGCGCCCCGTAAAAAGCGCCTGTCCAAAATGCAGCTCAAAGCCCTGCACGATATGGGTCTGGACGAGGGCGCCACGGCGGCGGATGTGCGCAAGCGCTATACGCAGCTGGTCAAACAGCTCCACCCGGATGCCAATAAGGGCGATCGGTCGTCCGAGGAGAGCTTTCAGCGGGTTGTCAAAGCCTATAAGGTTTTAAAGACCACCGATCTGGGGTGAATGCGCCCCTCACTTATCAATACCCATAAATGCAAAAATATCGCTTCACCCGCATGAGCCTTTTGGCTAAGGGGAAGGCTTAAGGAGCCATCCATGTCAGACAAGCAGTTTCCAATCGGTAAACCGGATACCAGCGTCCAAGCTCGAAAGGTGTTTGATGTTGATTTTGATATGGAAGTCCCGGCTTTTAGCAAGTCTTGCGAATATGTACCGCCCATTGATGAGGCTTATATATTTGATGACAAAACCACGCAGGCTATATGTGCCGGTTTTGCTTATAATCGCCGGGTCATGATCCAGGGCTATCACGGCACTGGCAAGTCCACCCATATTGAACAGGTTGCCGCCCGGCTCAACTGGCCTTTGGTGCGGATCAATCTGGACAGTCATGTTTCGCGGATAGACCTCGTCGGCAAGGACGCTATTGTTCTCAAAGAGGGCAAACAGGTCACGGAGTTTCGTGAAGGCCTGCTGCCCTGGGCTTTGCAAAACCCGGTGGCGCTCACCTTTGATGAATATGATGCCGGCCGGCCCGATGTGATGTTTGTGATCCAGCGGGTATTGGAATCCTCAGGCCGCCTGACATTGCTGGATCAAAACCGGGTGATTACGCCGCATCCGGCATTTAGATTGTTTTCGACCACCAACACGGTGGGCCTTGGCGATACCTCAGGCCTTTATCACGGCACGCAACAGATAAATCAGGGCCAGATGGACCGCTGGTCAATTGTTACCCAGCTCAACTACCTTTCCCATGATCAGGAAGAGGCCATCGTGCTGGCGAAATCCCCGACCTATCGCCATAAAGACGGACAGGATTTGATTGCAGCCATGGTGCGCGTCGCCGACATGACCCGAAAATCATTTATTGCAGGGGATATTTCCACGGTGATGAGCCCTCGAACCGTCATGAACTGGGCCGAAAATGCCCGCATATTCGGCGGCGATATCGGACAGGCTTTCCGTCTGACGTTTCTGAATAAGTGCGATGAACTCGAGCGGCCGATAATCGCAGAGTTCTATCAGCGCGCCTTCGGGACTGATTTGCCGGAATCTGCAGCCACTGAAATGGTCGCATAACGCGCATTTTTTAATTTTTTATTCATGATCCTTAACGCGCATTAACCATACTTATTCGTACATTAACTGAAATGTTACGACCCCCGGCCTAAGTATATCTTAGGGGCGGCTTTGATGCCGTTAAATTGGGGTTATAAATGGTGAATTATAGGTATGAAGACCTGTCCGAAGATACGCTTCGGAAACTCGTTTCGAGTCTTGAAGACTCTGATGTCCCCATTGTGCTATTTGAACAAAACTCTGTTATTTACGCAAATACGGCCTGGACCGGGCACGCAGAGCGGCTGCACGATAACATTCAAAAAGGGATCCCCATTAATGAGGCCCTGTTAATCGAAACTCAGAATGTTGCTCCCCAAATTCCGCCGGAAACCCAAAACGAAATTGCCAAAGCCTTTACAAGTGTGGTTTTCAACGGCGGCCATTTCGAGTTTAACGCGCCGGACGGCAAATTATTTCGCGGCCATTATGCGCGCAGCGGGGACGCTCGAACCCTCGGCATCAAATTTGATGTGACCGATTTAAAGCATAGCCGAAAAGAAGCTTCTCAAATTAGGAATACGCTTGAACAAACAGTCGAAGGGCTTTCAAGCGGCGTGATGCTGCTCGATCTGACGGGGCATGTTGTCTATTGCAATAACAGTTTGAGAGAATTCGCAGCTGAAACCGGGACTGAAATCGAAACCGGGATGCATTTTTCAGAATTCCGACCCAATGTTCCGCATCAGGATCCTCAGGGCGAAGTAAATTCCAATGGAGATTTCGAATATGTTCAAAAAGGAGTCGATGGGAATGTTTTTCTGGTAACTCGCCGTTTTCTTCCCGAGGTAGGAATTCTCATTTCAACCGTTGATGTGACCGAGCTTGAGGAAAAACGAGAAGAAGCCAAAAAAATACGCAAAACGCTTGAGCAAACCATAGAGGGTCTTCCGCATGGTGTTCTATTATACGACAGAGACGGCAAGATTCGGTTCTTTAATTCTGAACTCCGTAAATCGGTCGCCCGAATGGGAGTTAGTGTAAAGAAAGAGATGTCCCATCTGGAAGTCACGGCCCAACTGCCAACGGAATTTCAGAAAAAAATGATTGAAAATGAGGACGGCGCATCTTTTGAGCTTGTCCAAAAAGGATCAGATAACCGCAGCTACCTTGTAGAGGGCGCGTCAATTGATGAAGTGGGGTACCTTGTATCAACAGTTGATATTACGGAGCTGCAACAAGCCATGGAAGCGGCGAAGGCGGCGGATATCGCCAAGTCAAGCTTCCTCGCCAATATGAGCCATGAAATTCGAACGCCCATGAATGGCGTTTTGGGTATGGCGCAGGTTTTGGAACAAACCGAAATCGATCCGCATCAGCAAAAATGTGTTGATATTATCAAAAACTCCTCTGAATTGCTGCTCAAAATTATCAATGATATTTTGGATATTTCAAAGCTTGAGGCCGAAAAGGTCGAAATTGATATGCAGCCCATGAATATCGAGGAAAACCTCAAAAAGGCAGTGGATATTGTTCGGCCCAGATTAGTGGAAAAGCCGGAAGTCGAAATTATTTGCGACATAGCTGAAAAACTGGACTATGATTATCTGGGGGATGCGGGCCGTATTCGTCAGGTCTTGATCAATCTAATAGCTAACGGCGTAAAGTTTACGCGGCGCGGGCATGTGAAGGTCACCGTAACCCGGGAAATGCTGAATGAAGCAACAGATCGGATTGTGATGACTGTTGAGGATACGGGCATTGGAATTAAGCCCGATAAACTCCGCAAAATATTTAACCGGTTTGAACAAAGCGATAACTCAACAACACGCCAATATGGCGGTGCAGGTCTTGGTCTCGCCATATCAAAAAAACTGACAGAGTGCATGGGCGGTGTTCTGGAGGTGACCAGTGAGTATCAAAAAGGGACACGCTTTAGTCTTGCTCTGCCCCTTAAGCGCTTGAAGAAAACCGGTCAGCGCCCCGAGGTCGAATCCGGAGCCTTTGAAAACATGCCCATTCTGGTGATTGACGATAACGAGGTCAATCATATGGTTTTAACCAATCAACTTCGGCCGCTTCGGGTTAAAACCGTTTGCGTTTCGAGCGCCGAACAGGGCCTGAAAATCATGAAAAGAATGGCGAGAGAAAAGAACTTCCGTTTCCCTCTGGTTATTTGCGACTATCAAATGCCGGGTCAATCCGGTTATGATTTTGTCAAATCCATGAACGCCGATCCTGCCATTGCTGGAACGCCGGTTATGATTTTGTCATCCGCCAGTGTGATTGCCAAAAAGAAGCGTTTTGTGGAATTAGGCGTTCACTGCGTTATGGAAAAACCCTGTTCCAATACGGAAATTTTAAAGGCTGTATCCGATAATCTGAGGCAGTCGATTTCAATGCCGGCTGTGATCCCGGTCGTCAAGAAATTGAAACCGGTGACCGCGAACACGAGTGCAAGCCGACGGATACTGGTTGCCGATGACGACCCTATAAACCGCGAAGTGTTTAAATCCATGCTGGCCCTGCTTCGTCATGAAGTTGATGTTGTTAAAAACGGTCTCGAAGCATTGCAGCACTACGGCAAAAACGAATATGATCTGGTTTTGATGGATATTTCCATGCCGGTCCTGGGCGGGCTGGAAGCTGCGGAGAAAATCCGCAATCTCGAAAAACGCGAAAACCGCAAAATCACGCCGATAATTGCGGTTACGGCCCATGCGCTGGGCGGTGACCGGGAGAAATTTATGTCTCACGGTCTGGACGATTATCTGGCAAAGCCCCTTTTAAAAGAAGACATTGATAAGATGATCAATAAATGGTCTGGGCAAAAACGTGCGCTGGCGACGCTGGCCGGTTAGCCAGCTTACAGTCCGTTATGGGAACCGTCGCAAAACGGCTGCCCGTCCGTCATTTTACAGCCGCAGAAAAACTTCTTGCCCGAAGCCTCGGCCGTCCATTTGAGCGGCGTGAAACTTGTGTCCTTGTGGGAGCCGTCGCAAAAGGGCTGATTGGTTGACTGGCCGCATGTACACCAAAAATAGGATTTCCCGTCTTCCACATCGACAGGGATCGGTGATTTCTGCGCAATAACAGGTTTCTCGGACATATTGGTCTCCTTGTGCTAAGCCCATGATGATAAGTTTGGATTTACAAGACAAGAAGTTTGTGACAGGTTGTTATCGATAAACAATAAAGTTTAATTGAGAGAGATATTGAGATGGGAACTTTTTTTCGCCGCGCATTCTTGATCGTTTTGCCGCTTATCATTTTTTCAATAATGATCGCAGTGACATACCTGACTCACAAAGCTGTAGGTTTGCCTGGCTCGGTGAATAATTACATAAATAAAAAATCGCTTTCGCTTGTCACGCAAAGCCCAGAGGCATTGACCTTTGCTGGCCTCGATGGGACTCCTTTTGATAAACACAGCCACAAACTAGGTGATTATACGGGTGCAACCGAGGATGAGCTCAAAGAAAAAATTGTGGAAGCCCAGGAAGAACTTGGCACATTTAATTATGACAAGCTCGGAAGACAGGATCAAATCTCTCTTGATATCACAACTTGGCTGATTGATGTTTATCTGGCCGGAGAAAAATACAAATATTCCGGCTATCCCATCAGCCAACTTTCCGGACCTCATGTGAACCTGCCGTCCTTTTTAACGGATATGCACAAGATTGGGTCTCAGAAATCCGTCGATAACTATCTTGCGCGCCTTGTCGATTTTGGACGCGTTTTGGATGAAACTCACGATGTTGTAAAAGAATATGCCGATAACAAAGTCATTGCTCCCGATTTTATCATAAAAAAAACCGTCGAAGTTTTGGAAACTTTCATCAAAGATGGAGCTGCCGAAAATCCTCTGGTGACCACACTGTCGGAGCGCCTCGAAGAGGTCGATGGCATGAGTGATGACGCGAAAAAAGAAGCTCTTGCCAATGCCGAGA
>CAYQNQ010000088.1:0-10331 GCA_964418815.1 uncultured Hellea sp. | reverse complement strand
CAAGGTTGCCTGAATGGAAACCGAGTAAATTGACTTGGCCAAGCCTGGGCAAAATCTGCCCGATGATCGAAGCATAGTCGGAAATAGAGGGCTTGCCTTGCAGAGGCGTGGAGCCGCCTGAGCCAGGATAGTCTACGGCTATTATGGGATAATTTAGGTGCTCCGACAATGTGCTGAAATACAGGCCGGTATGGGGCGCCGGCGGAAGGCAGAGCAGCGGCAAACCAGCGGTTTCCTCGTGCCAAAAACGGGCATGGATCTGGCCGTGATTGGTATCAAGATAGGCCTTACGCATTGTCCTCGAATTCTCGCTTGGTTAGCTCTCTACGATAAAGCCTGTATGAAACAGGCAAAAGCAAAATAGTTGGAATACCATAAATGGCAGGCTGGGCCGACATCGCCAAATTTAGTTTATCTTCTCCAAAAACATTTGTCGAAAGCCAACCCACCAATAAAGGTGAAACGAGACCACCAAGCAATGTGATGGCAAGATAGTAATATGCTACGATGGAGCCCCTGATCTGCCCCGGAACAATCTGCAACAACGCCGTAACACCAGTACAGGAGATCATACCTATGCCAACGGTCGCGACCATGAGCATATTAAACGCGCCCCATCCGGTCGGCATGAGAGGCGCAATAATCGTTGTCGGCACCATGATAAAGAGACCAATAATCGCCAGAATATATGGCGCATCCGTGCGCCCCCTTCGAGACCATTCATCCGATACAACACTTGCCGTAAAATAGGTCGATAGTCCGATCCCCAGTGTGGCTGCTCCGTTTCTCACAGCATACTTGGCCCGGCCCCAATCTTCTTCACCGTAAGTTCGCTCAAACATTTCCGGCAGCCAGTTAAACTGCGCATAAGCGATGCTGATCATGGTCACGAAGATTGAGACAAAACAAAAAAGTGTTGCCCATCTTTGCCCCGCAAAAACAACGGCATCACTAAGGGCCGCACCATCTTTCTGCGCACTTTCAGTTCTTGGGGGCTCTTTTAAAAACAAAAACAATATAGCGACCAGTAAGCCGGGAGCCCCAACCCCGATCATTATAAATTGCCAGGATTCCAGTTCCCCGAAAACTGGGAATACCTTGGCCCCCTGGCCTTCAAAGACATTCAACAGAACGGCAATTATAAATGAAGTTATCGACGAAGCCAGAAACAGGGCCGCTGAATAAGCTGCAATGGGTTTCGCCCGTCTTTCCTTGGGAAAACTATCCCCAATAATAGAGAAAGCTGCTGGACTCAGGACGGCCTCACCAACGCCAACAAACAACCGCGCGACAAAGAATAAGGCGAAAGTCGTCATTAATCCTGTTGCCATAGTCGCGGTGGACCAAACAGCAATTCCAAAAGCGATAATCCAAACTCGCTTTTTTCGGTCCGTCAGCATCCCAAAGGGAATTGCCATAAATGCGTAGAGCAAAGTAAATGCGAGCCCTAACCAGCCCAATTGCAAGTCTGTAAAACCGAGATCGGCTTTTATGGGTTTTGCCAGATATCCTAAAATATATCTGTCAATCATGGAAAAAATGTATGCAAGAGTCAGAAACCCAACCATGCTCCATGCGTAAATTGGATTGGGATATTCGGTTTTGATTTCTTTTTCACTCATGCTGCGGCCCCTGTAATTGTATAAACAACAACCAGATTGCCGTCGAAATCTACAATTCCAAATTCCCGTCCCTCGCGGCCGTCTTTCGTAACGAGGTGGTCTTCATGGTAAACTTTGAGGCCCAGAGAATTCGCGCCGTCCACAACCGCGTCGATATCAGCGACATCCAGGACAATGCCGGCGCGGCGCGGCGCGGCTTCCGTTGGCGGCAAATCCGCCACTTCGGTGAGAGCCATGACATTGGCCTGGGCTTCTGTGCGCAATACCGCAAAGCGCATAGCAGGTCCGCGCTCTATAGCGAATACGTCATAGCTATAACTGTCAGGCTCGCTATCCTTAATAAAAACAACATCAAAACCTAAAACGCCCTCGTAAAAGGTGAGGGATTTTTCTATATCCGCAACCAGAAAATTGGCGCGCTGAAATCTAACTTTGGGCTTAGCCATTTATGTACTTTCTATCACAAAACTTTGCGCTTCACAGTAAGAACTCGATGACGTTCCTCGAATAATGTTTTTCTATTTTAATATTTATTGGGGCCGAGAAAACAACAATTGATAAAGCAAATGCGGTTGCGTGTAGGCAGGCAGCGGGACACTAAAACTGCAAAAGTATTTGCACAACTTTATCCGGCGCCGTCACCATTTCTCATGCCAAGCCCTATGGTCAAAGACGTAGGTTTTGAGAATTGTCTTTAACTTATGGCTTGAAGCGGAACGGCCGCTAAGAACGGCGGCTGCACCTAACGAAATCGGCATAGCCAAAAGATTTCTGCGTGAGAATTCATGCATCCCAGGTCCGAAACCTTCAGGCGATTTCTATTTCATCAATCGAACGTGTATTTCGCTCTCACTCCAAACTGACGCCTATCACGCAATCCCAAACGATTGCCGATGGCATTGAAGTTAAAGAAACCGCCTGGCGCGAACCGGACATCAAAACTCGTATCCGCAAATGTTTGCGCCGAAGTCGGAGTTTGCTCTTGAAACAAGTTGGTTACAAAGAACTCTAGGCTCATATCCTCACCTCGAAAGCCTGTACGAAGATTCACATCGACTGCATCGTCCACGCTGGTTAGGTTCGCATTACTGGTATAATATGTACCTGTATAATAGGTATCTCCACGGAGAAACCATGTATCAATATCGCCAAACAATTCTATGGGTCTTTCATACGTCGCACTGAACGATCCAGACCAAGGAGGAAATTTCGGAGCTTGCTGCCCTGTCGGGTTTTCATTTGGACCAAAGACTAATCCAAACCTATCTGTACCGCCGTTATCCGGAAATGAAGCAATACTGGCATCAATATATGCTAGACTTGCATTCAAAGAAAGATTCTCAGTTGGATTGACGGCTCCGTCCAGTTCAAACCCATAAATATCCGTTGTAGCGCCATTCGACGTAAATGTTACAGTTCTGCGCTCATTCACTGCATTTGGTCTATCATCCGGTGCTGTTTCAAGAGCAACGAAAATTTCGTCCGATCGTTCCATATAGAAGGCTGCCAGATTAAACGCCGCACGTCCATCAGTGGTTGTCTGCTTCCAACCGAGCTCATAATTAGTAAGAGTTTCTTCATCAAACGTAATCGAGGCCGTCGGAGATCGTGACAAAACATCATTTCGCGCATTATCACTTAAAGAGGCAAATTCCGCGTTAAAACCACCTGGCAGGTTTCCCTCTCCGTAAGTTGCGTAAAAAGTGGTGTTTGTCGACGGTTCGTAACGCAAAGTAGCCCGCGGTAAAAAATTTGTTAGTGTTGCGGGAGACAAGCCCGGCACAGACTCATTCACGGTCTCATTGATAATCGTATCTTCCTGATAACGGCCTTCCAATATAACAGTAAAATCTTCCGAAATATTATAATCTAAAGAAGCAAAAAGTCCGATAGTTTCTGCACCAGACGTAAACGGGTCCGATCTAAAACCGTCGCCAAAAGCGAACGCATTACCAATAACATTTGCCGTACTGGCCAATTCTTGAACCTCGATATCTGTAAAACTGGCACCGATCGTCCAATCCAAATCATCTTCAAGCAGAGCACCACTTAAGCGTCCTTCAACAGAAAAATCTTCAATACCTCGAGCGACAAAAGAGGTGAACGAGTTATCCGGAGTTTGATCCAACTCAGCAAACAAACCGAAGTTTTCCTCACTAAACCCACCCAAAAGAGTCAGCGAAATATCTTCACTGATATCAAACTCAGCATTGGCGCTAAACCGAATTTCATCCAAATCTAGTCCGAAATCATCCTTTTCGAACGGTGAATATTTGAAATCATTTACCAAAACATTGGTTGCAGGATCAAAGTTTGGGTTATTCTGAATACTGTTTCGAAAAGTTTCAATAACATCTGAACTCGTGTTTATGCCAATTTCACTGGCAGGGATTTGCGACCCCCGTATCGTACCGCGAAAGATTGAATTGGTACGGCTACCCACACCGACAGTGCATGGCGTGTTTGAATTTGGGATTGATACCTGTGCACCCGGTACTGCATTACAATTTGTGTCCAATACAAAACCGCCAAAATTATGGGTTGCTGGTCCAAATGCTCCGCCTGTGATAGCCGCAGCCCCATCATCAATTTCCCGGTATGATCCCCTTACTTTTACTCGGAAATTGCTTGAGGGTTCAAACAGAAGAGTCCCGTTGACGTTCCACTGGGACTGATCTCCCAATTTTTCGCCCGGCGCAGCAAAATTATCATAATGTCCAGCGACGTCGGAGTAACTGCCGGCAACCCGAAAGCCTATACCTTCTGCAATTGGACCTGAAACACCAGCAGCAACCCGATATTCATCCCGTGTCGCAACCGTTGCGTCTAGCTCCGCTTCGAATTGGTCACTTGGATCTTTGGTCACATAGTTAATTGCGCCGGAGAACGTATTTCGTCCGTAAAGTGCAGACTGCGGGCCCTTCGTTATTTCAACACGCTGCAACTCGTTGACGCCTATATTTTGGATACCGCCAGAAATGGCAACCCCATCCAGAAAAACCGATGCTGTTTGCTGCAGGCGACTACCAGAACGAATGAATACGCCCCGAAAGCGCGGCGTTGTATCTACACGGGCATTGTTATTTACGCCTGAGTTGAAATTTTCAATGAAAAGGCCGGGCGTAGCCTTCGCGACATCTAAAATATTTTCGAATCCCGCCTGTTCGAGTTCGATTTCGCCAAAAGCCGAAATCGCTAGAGGTGCATCCAGAAGTGTTTCTTCCTTTTTACGCGCTGTAACAATGATCTCATCCTCTTGCGCCGTAACCGGCGGTACTGCAATTGCGCTTATTGCAATTATTGAAATAGTAATTTTTAGATAACTTTTGTAACATCCAGTCATCAGAATCCCCTGTAATAATTCTTGACGGTACTTTAAGTGACATAGACAAAAATCTTGAGTTTGAGATACGTCAAATCATTTAAGTTAAAAATTAAGGCCCCTTTTCTGGGCTTCTAATTTGGACATGAAACTATAATTTTCTACTGTCTCGTCCTTTAATAGGCGATCTGCGCCGGATGGTCATAGTCTTTCTGAATCCCCAACAAAGGCCATATTCGTGCCTTTTAGGGACTCTCGGCGGACTTCCACACAAAACTATCAAGACCTTGCGCAAGGATTCGGTTAACCCTAACGGCTCAAATAGCAGCCGCGTTTAACAAGTTTTAAAATCCTTGAAATATTGTAAAATGGCTATGTTACGTAGACTATTTACATCAATTGGATTGTCCGCCCTTCTGACCTGTCTGGCAACAACGAGTGCTTGGGCACTCCGGCTGGAAGCAGGAACAGGAACTACTCTGGATACGACCACGACACCAAGCTATACAAAAATTGCGTTCCAACAAAATTTTGATGTTGTACCTATTGTTGTCGCGCTGACCTCAAGCGACGGCACTGACCCCGCAGATTTACGCATTCGAAACATCACAACGAGCGGATTTGAAATTGCCGCCCGAGAACCCAGCGGCGAAGACGGGACACACTCGCCTATGAATTTTCACTATGTCGCCATGGAACCCGGACAAATTACTCTGCCCGGCGGCACAAGCGTAGCGGCAGGGTTTCATACAACCGCCTCACAACAACGGGGAGGTGGCGTTGGTGTACCGGCCAGTTGGGACACCATAAATTTTGGAACGACATTGAGCTCAACGGCGAGTGTGATTGCCGCGATTCAAACTGAAAACAGCGAAGTCAACGGCGCTGCAAATCAAGTTTCTGTCCCGTTTTTCTCGACAGCCCTGAGAAACGCAAGCGCCAGCACGGTTCAAGTAGCACTAGAACGCAGTGAAGTTGCGCCCGGGAACGCAAATGTTGTCGCAGAAACCATTGGCTGGATAGCCTTTCCAAGCGGCACCCAGGGAAGTTTAACAGATTATCTTGGCAATAAAATCGGTTGGGACGCCCGGACTACCGCAAACACCATAAGGGGCTGGGACAATGGATGTTTCACGTCGACTTTTTCTTCATCGGCATGGCCCAGCGCCGTCGTTGTTGCAAGCAAGGCCGCCAGAAACGGCGGCGATGGCGGCTGGCTGCGGCGATGCAGCCTTAGCGGCACAACCATTGGACTAAATATTGACGAAGATCGGTTTCGAGATACCGAACGCAGACATACTACTGAAACTGCGTCCCTCTTATCTTTTTCAGATAGTTTTCATACGGCTTTTTTGCCGGTGCTAAAGGCTTCTAAAGTCGCGTCCATGAATCCGGGCGTGTATGCCCTGCCCGGCAATGTTGTTCGTTACGCTATTGAAACGGAGAATTCCGGGAACACTTCGGTTGATACCAACACAATGATCATCACAGATATCATCCCGGATGATGTTGCTCTTGTCGTCGCTGACATATCAGGCAGTGGGTCCGGGCCGGTTATTTTCTCGGATGGTTCACCGACAAGCACCCTGACTTATACATTTAGCGGACTTTCCAGCACTGTAGATGATGTGTCTTTCTCCAGTGATAATGGTTCGACCTTCAATTACGTCCCCTCGCCGGGAACCAATGGCGAAGATCCTAATGTCACGCATATTCGGATTAATCCCAAGGGTGGATTTATCGGTCAAACCACTTCGAGTGCGCCTAATTTCACCGTCGAATTTGACGTCGTGATCAATTAGATTTTTGATTTAGCTGTTAAACTAAAATTCGCGCCAACTATTCCCGAACATCTGATGGAGAAATATGGCCGAGCAGGCCGCGCGCCGTGTGCTGGTCAAATTTAACCCGAAGCCTTAGATAGACCCCTTCTTTCGAATATTCCGCGGCCTCGAAATCTTCGTCATTGTGACCTTTGACGTTATATCCAACACCCACCCAAACATTCTCGGCCGGTGTCATACCGATGGACGGCCCGTAACTATAAGATAGATTGCCTTCATCATCGACAATAGCCTGGCCTCTCAAGCCTAAATCTATTTTCTCTGTGATATCAAAGCGTGTTTCCAGCCCCACCAGATTTGACAACGTCTCAAACTTTTGGCCGGCAATTGTTTCCTCAACATATTTGATACCGTGATTGGCGCTGAGCTGCCACTTTTCATCGATCATCTGGTTGACGGCTAAATTATTGACCAGTTTTGAGCGTGTTTGGCCGTCGACGCTTCGGTAATATCCATAATCAAAACGATCAAAAACTATCGTTTTTTCATCCCGAGGCCGCCAAGCTACGCCCAGACGCGCATCAACCTGCTCCATGGAAGCTGTGTCGCCAACCGTATTGTAATTCGTGCCTCTGAGGGCGCCCGCTATTGAGAGCTCTTCTGAAAGTTCGCGGGCAATAGCCGCGCTGCCGATCCATGTTTCGCTTTCAGAACTATCCCGGCCTTCGACGCGAATGGATCCGCTCATCTTGTCGGTTCGGTAACCGAGGCCCAAATATCCAGAGGTGAAATCCGAATTGGTTTCAAATGGAGAAACAGCTGCGTCTGGCACGACCTCTACATATTCGCTTTCCGAATTAATGATTTTCCGGTTTCTAAACCCGCCGGAAGCAGACCATTTTTCAGAAATCCGGATTTGCTGGTCTAGTCCAACCGTAGCGCCCAAACGTCTGCCAGAATGATTAGACACAACATCGGTCGATGCCGTTACATTGGAACCCGTCCAAGGCGATGCCGATAGACCGAAAACCGTATTTTCTCCATTGGCAGTTTCACCTTTGAAGAACTCATGGCGCACAGAAGCCGTCACCGTGTTTCCAAAAGTCTTGTCGACACCCAGTGTTGTGCGACTTGGAAATCCAGCTACGTCATCCTGACCGATCAGTGGCTGCTCATGACTGACGCGGAATGTCGCTTTGTGCTCCGGCAAGGTCAAACTGGCCTGACCAATCGCCAGAACAGAGTCGCGGTTTTCACGATTGGCAAAATTATCTTCTACAGCGCGAACGCCTACGCTTGCCGTCAACCGACCGCCTGAATGTTTGGCGATGACTTCAGCATTATCGCGCGTGTCTCCGGTCTCCAGATTTTCTTCACGGTAGGCAGAGCCTTCGAGGGACTGAGTCCCGCGCGTCCCAGATTTTTCGTTTTCAAATTCGCGGACCTTCAAGTTCGCATTAACACCGTACCGGCGTATGCCGTTTGTATTGGACTGCCTTTGGCCCAAGCCGAACCCGCCGGCTTCCTCGCGGAAATAAGCCTGCGCAGATAAATCCTCACTCGTGTGAATGACCTCTGCCAAAATCGCGTCCTTTGGCGAGTCTCCAGGGACAGTTTGATTGTCTGTGATCGCGTATTCTACGCGGACTTCTGTCGTATCCGTAACCTGGGCAACCGCGTCAACGCCGATCATATTCTGTTTCGATCCGCTTGTCAGTTCGCTACCGTTTTCAGAGACAAAGCTCGACCCAACCTGAACTTTCCCGTCCATAAGCTGAGCCTGCACCCGGCCGCCAAATGTGACATTGCGCTCTGCATCTTCCGATGTTTCATATTGCGCGACGATCACATTCGGATTGAAGTTCGCATCTGTGGCATCCACAGGCAGACGGAAAACCAGATTTCCGGTCAAGTAATCCAACGTGTAATCAAGATAACGTTTCATGTTCCGGGTTTCGAGAACAATATCGGGGCGGTTTCGGTCACGGGTTTCGATGACGATGTTTTCCGATTGCGCGAGCAGATTGCCATTTGACAAATGATAGGTTCCGCTGGTGCCGTCAGCGGCAAGTTCGTCCAGCGCAAATCCCTGATTAGTCTCTGCCGCAAATCCCATGACCTGGAATTTTTCCCCAACATATTCAGCCTTTAGGCCTGAAAGACGGCGTCTGTATGACGTCAGCCGACCTTCAGTAATATTCGTATCGAAATCTCCAAAGAGTGCATAGGCGGATTTTTTTTCGAGCTTAACGTAAACAGGATAGCGGCTTTGACCTTCTTGTTCTTGATAAGTCCGGTCCCCATAAAGCGTGTAATAGGCGTTAGGGTCGATTTCCTGGCTAAAATCTCCGTCCTGAGCGCCGCGCCGTTTATCTGTGTCTAATGCCAGCGTCATTAGCCAGTTACCTTTAATCAGGCCTTTGGCAAAAAACGCAACCCGGCTGTCAAACAAGGTATCATTTGAACTGTCACTCAGGGCAACGGCTCTATCTCTTATGGTTTCGTATCCTACAGAGCCTTCTGCAAGGCCGACCACAATCCAGTCTCTTTGCTCAGGCTCAAGATACATGTAAATCGGAACAATGCGGCCATTGTCGAGTTTGACATTTACGGTGACCTTACCGGTTTGAAGTGTTGGCTCAAGCTTCACCCGCGCAATACCATCGGTGCCCACAGTGACATCGGTCCGAGCTGAAAACGGCTCAAGTAAATCATCATTTTGAGCAACGCGATCGTCTACCTCAAGGCGGTAGGGATCTTCAATTTCAATCTGGACAATCCGTCCCGCGTTCACGCCGTGGCCTGACGCGTCCTCCATACGAATGGCGATCTCAGGTGTTGTTCGGCCATCAGCGACGAGAACCGATTGGCTCGGAACGCCGGCTGCTTTTTCGACTGTCGTGACATAGTGCAGGTCATGATCAACCCGGCGCAGAACTTGCCCGGATTCATTTTTCACGATCACTTCAAATTTGTTCCGGCCGTCCTGAATATCAACGCCGCGCCAGCGTGAAAGCATGACGGATTTCGCCGTATTGCTGTCGCGACCTTCATAATTAAGAACAGGAACATCAACGCCGTTTAGCTTAAGTGAAACTTGCTCCCCGGCCCCGTGTTTGATCCCGATATTGGCAGACGGAATAGACGGCGTGGTTAAAGGATAGACCCACTCAATGTCAGACGTCTGGCTTTCCAGCCAATCTGCGTCATATTTTCGATATTCCGTTTGATCTGTATATTTTTCTTCAGTGACGACTTCTTGCGCGACATCCACAGTCTGCTTGAGATAGAAATTTGCCCGCCATACGCCGCCGCCTTGAACATCGACGAATTTGGAATTCGCTCTGCCCGCATATCGCGTATTTTCTTCGCAAGACATGAGTTCGTAACCCGCCGGCAAGGTTTCTTCATCGACCTGGACAACATGCGTACCTTCTTCAACTCCTTCAAAGTGAAACAGTCCGTCATTATCGCTGACAACATAGTCGCCCGTTTCCATATAGAGACGAACGTTTTCAACGGGTTTTCCGATATCTATATCCCGCGCCCAATCCTGGATCCCGTTACAGGCGCTATGGGTGATACGCCCGACAATAGTCGAAC
>CAYQNQ010000087.1:8821-10344 GCA_964418815.1 uncultured Hellea sp. | reverse complement strand
TGGATGCCCTGCTGTATGAAAACGGCGAGCTGAAAACAGAAAATACGGAGCTGAAACGGGAAAACACAGATCTGAAAATCCAGATCAGCGACCTTGAGGCGCAGCGCGAAGCGCGCCAACAAACCGAGGCCGCCCGCCCCGCAAACACGGCGGACATAGAAAAACTCCACCATGATCTGACAGAGTCCCGGGCGCGCGAAGCCCTGCTGGAACAACGCCTTGAAATCGTCAAACAGGATCTGGATATTGTCACCCAGATCAATGATATGCTGAAAAAACGCGGGCTGGATTCCAGACCCTCAGGATCGGACACTGTCATCCGGCAAGTCGCCGGGTTTTAGTCCGGGACTAATTTCCGTAACCAAGTATTTTTAGGCGTCATCACGCTTTTTACTGTTCTTGCCTAATATCAACATCTCGATTTATAAGGCGCCCAATGGATCGGGGAGAGCTATCTCTACACAGGAACAATATTCGGCATTTATTTCCTACGCTCATGCTGATGAGCGCGCGGCCAAGCGCCTGCATGAGGCTTTGGAAAATTATGATCTGCCGGACGGGGTTCTGGTTAATGGCCGGGAAAGTTTCTCGCCTATTTTCAGGGACGTTACAGAGCTGACGGCGGCCCATTCCCTGTCGGAGACCATTCAGCAGGCTCTGGCCCGCTCCAGCCATTTAATTGTTCTGTGCTCGCCCGCCTCTAAAGACTCCCACTGGGTCAATGAAGAGATAAGACTGTTTCGCAGCCTCCACGGTGACCGGGCTATTCTCTCGGCCATTGTTGACGGTACGCCGTCTGCAAGCTTCCCCCCGGCCCTTTTGGAAAACGGCCATGAACCGCTGGCCGCCAATCTAAAGTCCGGACGGGATAGTTTTCGCTTTGGCGTGCATCAACTGGCCGCCTCCATATTGGGCGTGGGTCTGGATACGCTGGTGCAGCGCGGGGAGCGCAAGCGCCGTATCCGCAA
The DNA here is from genome assembly GCA_964418815.1 of uncultured Hellea sp. Lineage (GTDB taxonomy): Bacteria > Pseudomonadota > Alphaproteobacteria > Caulobacterales > Maricaulaceae > JACOMS01. The sequence continues at coordinate 9,376 of CAYQNQ010000087.1, read as the reverse complement.
CCAATTTATCATGGCCGGCACAACGGCGCTGGCCGTGGTCATGAGCGGCTTTGCCTGGACCACTTATAGCGCCCAGAAGGCGGCGGAGAAAAGCCGGGATGATGCCGAACGGCTGGTGGAATATATGGTCTCGGATCTCAAGAGCGAACTCTATAGCCTGCAGCGCCTCGATATCCTCGACGGCCTCGGCGAGGAGATTGTCGAATATTATGAAGGCATTGATCCGGAGCGCCTCCCCAATGAGCGGCTGGTGAAATTGATAACGGCGATACAAAGTTTGAGCGAAGTTGCGAATTTAGAGCAGAGTTTTGATAAGTCACATCGATATTTAGCAGATTCATCTAGATTGATTGACGTATTGGAAAAGCGTGACCCCAATAGTGACGATAGTTTGTTTTATCGCGCCCAAAATGAATTCTGGATAGGTCAGATTTACAAAGTCCAAAATGATTTTAAACAGGCGCTAACACATTGGGAAAATTACGACCACTTGGGACAAACGCTCTACAAAAAAGATCCGACAAATAAAAAATGGATTATGGAGGCAGGATGGGG
>CAYQNQ010000087.1:2343-8721 GCA_964418815.1 uncultured Hellea sp. | reverse complement strand
ATGTTAAGGAGTACGAAGCGAGACACGTTCGACAATAACTGTCGATCGCAAGAACAGAAAACTCTGTAACTTTTAAGGATGCCCCACATCGGCTCCGATATACATATGGGGAGTGTTTTTGTTTTTTCAAGGGCTCGGCGTGAATTTTTTTGATCTTTTTTTCTTGACTATTTTCCTATATTAGGATATTATTCCTTATATGAAAGAAGCCCATTCCGTTCCGTTTAGGTACCAAAAACCCCGCACCGAAAAAGGGCGCGGGGCGCGCAGTAATCTATCCGGGCGGTTTGAAGCTCTGATCCGGGAGCGGCGCGATGATGGCTGGAGTTCCCTGGACGAGGATTTTAAATCCGGGACCCAGACGGTTATTCGCGAGGACAAGACCCGCAAGATTATCAATTATATCAACTCGCCCTATGTGGAGATGGACCGCTCGATCAATATGTACCGGGGCTGTGAACATGGCTGCATTTATTGTTTTGCCCGGCCCAGCCACGCCTTTTTAGGCTATTCACCGGGGCTGGATTTTGAAACACAGCTTTTTGTGAAAAAGGATGCGCCGGGGCTTTTGGCCAAGGAGCTTTCCGCGCCGCGCTATAAAGTCAAAACCCTGCATATCGGGACCAATACGGATGCCTATCAGCCCATTGAGCGGCAATACCGGATCATGCGCGGCATATTGGAGGTCCTGCGGGACTTTCGCCATCCTGTGGCCGTTCTGACCAAATCCGATTTGATTACAAGGGACCGGGATATTCTCGCCCCCATGGCGCAGGATAATCTGGCCCGCGCCATGATCTCTATCACCACACAGGACCGGCACCTGTCGCGAGCCATGGAGCCGCGGGCGCCGACGCCGGATAAACGCTTTGAAGCTATTCGCCAATTATCAGAGGCCGGCATACCCACCGGGGTGATGCTGGGGCCCATGATACCGGGATTAAACGATTCCGAAATGGAAACCATCATGCAGCGGGCCGCCGAGGCCGGGGCAAGCTTTTCCGCCTTTACGATTATCTGGCTGCCGCGCGAAGTTTCGCCGCTATTTCGCGAATGGCTGGAGGTTTTCGCGCCCGGCCGGGCGGCCCGTATCATGCGCCACATAAAAGAGATGAATGGCGGCAAGGATTATGACCCGAACTGGTCCCGCGGCGGACGCCATAAAGGTGTGTTTGCCCAGCTCATCAAAAAACGTCATCAACTGGCAAGGGGCCGCTATGGTCTGGGCAGTGGCCGGTCGCGAAACCTGCCTCTGGACTCTACGCAGTTTCGGGTTCCGCCGCGCATGGGGGATCAGACAGATTTATTCACCTCATAAAAAAGGGCGGCCCGAGGGCCGCCAGTATGTCATGGTTTAAGTTTGGCTATTCAAGTTCGACTTTGATCTCGTTGGAGCATTTGGTTTCGCTGCCGTAAGCACAGACCTTATAGCGGTGCGTGCCTTTGACACCGTCGAAATATTTGTCCGTCCAGCGGCCATCATTATCGGTAAAGTCGGCCAGATATCCATCCATATAGATATCGACCTCTTCGCCTTTAATACCGTTCCAGTTCAAATCCACCGTGTTTTCCACCGGGTCCTCGTCGCGCACGGCGCTGACATTAACGCCGGCCGCAGAGGTTTTGGCGACGGTGACGTTTTTTATCTTCCGGCCAATGGCGCCGTCATCATCCTTGACGGTCAAAATGGTTTTGAAGGTTCCGGACTTTGAAAATTTATAGTCCGTATTGACGGCGTTTCTGGCGTGTTCATTCCCGAACTTCCAGCGGTGTTTGACGATATTGCCGTCCGTGTCAAAACTGTTCTTGCCAATAAAGCGGCAGGACAGGCCTTCACATCTATGCCACCAGCGGGCATTCGGGGCCTGATTGACGCCGGGAGGGGGCGCGCCGGCTTCTTTATAGCTGGCCGTCAGGCTGACATTGCTAAAGCTGGAATATCCGTGGATCAGGACATGATAATGGCGGGTATTCGGACTCGCAATCGTGCAGGTCTCGTTACTGCCTTCTTTATAGGGACGGCAGTCATAAGTCGTCCGGCTCGGGCGGCTCTTGGCCCGGACATAAAGATCAGCATCGCCGGATCCGGTCATTTTGAAATTCAGATCCGTTGCGCCGGCCGGGACTTCAATGCGAAAGCGCAGCCTGGTGTCCTCTGCGCCAGACAGGCGGGTTTGGGCCACGCCGTTTTCCAGAACCGGATCGGGACTGGTGTTTCCGCCGCCATTATTGCCGCCGCCGCCAGATCCATTGCCGGAACCGTCACAGCCCTGTTTCAGCAGATCAAAGGCCGCCTTGGCTTTGACGATACCATGGCCATAGTTATTATCGCGTCCGGCCGCGCCCTTATCCTGCGCTGTCGCATTTAAGGCGCTGCGGATTTGATCATTGGAACAGCTGGGATAGTGACTCCAGACCAGAGCCGCGACGCCTGCCACATGTGGGGTGGCCATGGAGGTACCGGACAAAGTTGCATATCGGTTATTGGGCGCGGTCGATTTGACGTTGACACCGGGGGCGGCAATTTCAACCTGCGCATTATGCTGCGACCAGTTGGGACGTACGCCGCTGGCATTCACAGCCGCCACAGATATAACCGAGTCATAAGACGCCGGATAGTTCAGCGCAGTGATGCCGTCATTACCGGCAGCGGCCACGCTGATGAGGCCCGCCTGCTCAGCCTTTTCAAAGGCGGCCTGTTCGGCGGCGCTGGAGCCTTCTCCGCCCAGGCTCATACTGATAATGGTCGAGCCGGCATTGATACATTGATCCACGGCCCTTGCCAGGTCCGAGCCGTAAGCCCACGCGCCATTATTGTTAAAGACCTTGATGATGTGCAGGTTAAGCTTGTTCCCGGGGTTCACGCCGACAACGCCCTCATTATTTCCGCCAAGGGCCGCAATGGTTCCGGCCACATGGGTTCCGTGTCCGTCGCCGTCCTGGTGCCAGGGCCCGGTCTGGTTATTATTATTGCCCGTTACGCGGACCGCCTGCAGATCCACATGTTGCCGGTCATAGCCCGTATCCATGATACAGACTTTTTGGTTGCCGGTTCCGGCGTCTGAAATTTGATCCGCCTGCACCATTGGAATACCGTAAGGCGTTTCTTCGGACATCAGGTAGCGGCGCGGATCAACCTCGATAGATTCGATGTTCGGATGTCCTTTGAGCGACATGGCGAAATTTTTTGGCATAACCGCGGCAACCATGTTCAGACCGTCTGCCTCGGTCATTAATTCGCCCTTCCCGCGCATGACCTCGTTTATGGTTTTGGACTTTGTATTATCCTTATAACGAATGATGAAGCGTTCGGTGGGTTCGAATTCTCCGATAGTTTCGACTTCTCCGGGGAGCGCTGGAAACTGAGCCTGAGCGGTTCCGGAAACGGAAACCAGAATAGCCGTTAAAAGTAATTTCGATCTTAGTGATGTCATCTGACAATCCTCCTGATTTAAGGCAAAAGCCTTTTGCAGGGTCTGCATAGAGGATGTCGCTGACACAAAACTGACGGCTATTGTCAGCTTCGTGTCAGGTTAAGACAAAGAAAAAGGCAGGCTAAACAGCCTGCCTGATACTTGAAACGACTCTTGGCGGCTCTAGCCGCTACATTCAGATCGCTAGTTAACGTTTACAAAGACACGTACGCCATGCCTTTCGCCTTCATTATCCGTCACGTTGAGTCTTGCAGAATATCTGCCAGGGGCCGGATAAGTATGTGTTGTTGAAGGGCTGGCGGTTCTGTCACCGGGCTGTCCCGGTTGAGGTCTCCAGAAAAATTCCGTGATAAAGCCATCGGAATCAGTGCTGGATGTACCGTCAAAGTTACATGTCAAACCATTACAAACATATGTAAAGCTGGCAACAGGCGGCTCATTAGGCGCCGCATTCGAATCTTCAACATTGATAAAGACACGGGCTCCGTCTCTGGCGTCATCATCATCCGTGACATTAAGTCTTGCAGAATATCTGCCAGCGGCTGGATAGGTGTATGACGTCGTCACACCGTTTATACCCGGCTGACCAGGTTCCGGTCTCCAGAAATATTTCACGATCTGGCCGTCAGTATCCGTACTGGAAGCTCCGTCAAAATCACAGGTCAACCCGTTACAAGAATAGCTAATCGCCGCAACAGGCGGCTCATTAGTCTCGGAAGCCGGGTCTTCAACGTCGATAAAAACACGGACGCCATGCTTATCACCGTCATTATCCGTCACATTAAGCCGCGCAGAATATCTGCCAGCAGCTGAATAGGTGTATGACGTCGTCACGCCGCTTATACCCGGCTGACCGGGCTCCGGTCTCCAAAAATATTCTACGACGTCGCCATCTGCATCCGTACTGGAGGCACCGTCAAACTGGCAGGTCAGTCCGTCGCAAGTGTATGAGATTGCGGCAACAGGGGGTTCATTGGGCGTAGAATCAGGATCTTCGGCCGTTACCAACTGCCGAATGCCGTGTGAGCCTCCATCATCATCCCGAACAGTCAATCCCACATTATAAGTTCCAGCTTCCGCGTAAGTATATGAGACGGTTTCTCCGGTGAGACTGACTCCCCGCTCCGGAACCCAGGAATAACTGACAATATTTCCATCAGAGTCAGAACTGGAACTGCCATCAAATGTACAGGTCAGTCCGTCACAGGAATAGGTGAAACTGGAAACAGGGTCCTCGTTTACGCCGCCATCAAAAGTAGCGACGAGGCTCAATCCGTCATAGGGGGAAAAAGCATGAACAAGAATATGATATCGTGCGGCATTCGGCGCCGCGAAAGTACAAGACTCGTTGGAGCTTGGGGAAATTGAACGGCAATCAAATGAATTGGTTGTGGGTTCTACCCCCTCACTAATATAAAGATCCGCATCGCCAGTATTTCCATTTATCACGACTTCCAAATTCGTCGCGCCCTCTGGCACATCTATAAAAAATTCATAATTTTCATTACGATTATTGGCCAGCATACCTTCAATGCGCTCACCATTATCCAATTCCGGATCAAATGTCGGCCTCTCGGGCGGCTCGGGAATTTCCAATGCCGGCGCGGCGGCGCAGCCCTGGGCCAGCAAATCAAAGGCGGCTTTGGCCTGAACGATCCCGACTCCGTAGAAATTATCACGACCTGCAGTGCCCTGATCTTCAGCTGTGGCAGCTAATGCATTTCGAATTTGCTGGTTTGTACATTGAGGATAATTGCTCCAGACAAGGGCCGCAACGCCCGATACATGCGGCGTGGCCATAGAGGTTCCCGTAAAGAAACTGTACTGATTGCCGGGTGTTGTCGATTGAACACCGGTTCCAGGCGCAGCCAGTTCAACCTGAAAATTAGCCTGCGAATAACTCGCGTGATTCCTCGAAGAGTCGATCGCTGCAACCGAGATGACATTATCGTAGGAGGCGGGATAACTGAGGCTTGAATCTCCATCATTCCCAGCAGCTGCAACACTTAAAATGCCCTGCGCGTATGCATTCTCGAACACATTGTTCTCACTCGTACTCGATCCGGGACCGCCGAGACTCATACTGATAACGGTTGCCCCGGCCTGCATGCAATCATTGACAGCGCGAACAAGGCTGGAGGCGGACGTAAATTCGCCGTCGTCATCGAAAATTTTCACAATATGCAGCGGCATGCTGCCAGTTGGAACGACCCCAACAACGCCTTCATCATTGCCGCCAATGGCCGCAACAGTTCCGGTAACATGAGTACCATGGCGATCGCCGTCTGTGTTCCATGGACCGGTCGCGGCACCAAAGTCGTCGCCGGTGACGCCGGATGACGGCAGGTCAATGTGGGTTATGTCATAACCCGTATCGATGACACAGACTTTCTGATTGGCCACATTAGCCGCACTGACCTCGGGTGCCTGAACCAGTTCAATCCCGAAAGGAACCGACTCGGTCATTGTATATCGAGGATGATCGATTTCGATATATTCCACATTCGGGTCTTCTTTAAGAAGCGAAACTTCTGAGATGGGAAGGACAGCCGAAACGATGCCCAGATTGTCAATCGATGTTTTAACCTCGCCGTTCATTTTACCAATGGTCGAAACCATGTCGGTTTTCGAGCGGTATTTGATCATGTATTTCTGAGCTTCAAGCTCAACGACTTGGCCTTCTTCATTGATAACTTCAATCGGAGAGACAAACTGCGCGTGTGCACTCGTTGAAATCGCGCTTAATAGCAGCGAATATCCCAAAAATTGCTTTAACTTGATCATTTCAACTCCCCAAGACAGTCATGCTGGTGATTTAGACATTATTTAGATATAATATAGAGAGTTACTAGGCTCTTTCAAATGAACGAATGATAAATTTTCCGTTACAACCACACTTTTAACTTATATTTCTACTTCTAACGTCAAAAACTGGTTAAAAACG
>CAYQNQ010000087.1:0-2243 GCA_964418815.1 uncultured Hellea sp. | reverse complement strand
GGTTAAAAACGGCTACGATTGCGCTGAATCTGCTCCAAACACTCCCGATCTGTCTGGCGTTCCTTTTCAGGGCCTTTGGGCGCCGGCACTTCCAGAATTTGCATAAGTTCAGCGTGTTTAACCGTTCCGTCCGAATCAGCATCGTGCCGGTCAAAAAGACCCATAATCGTTGTCTGAAATTCCGCCTTTGAAACCTGACTGTCATAGTCCGTATCAAAGTTCAGATTGCCCGGAAGTGCGTCCATGGACCCGAGGGCGGCCAGCCGCCAATCCTCCAGCTCAAACAGTGAAACCCGGCCATTTTTATCTGCGTCCGCCCGGCCAAAAGCCTCAAGGACACCGGTTTGAGATTCGGCCCGGCTGATGGCATAATCCCCATTATTATCAAATGATGTAAACATCAGCGCAGCGGGCTTGATAATGGTAATCGGTCCGCGAATTCTCGGTATGGACGGCAATTCCTGTTTTTGCCCATCCAGAGATTCCAGACCTTCGATTTCGTCGTCCTGAGCCTGGGAAAATGTGATCCCGATCAGGGCGCACAGTAAAAGGCTCGAAAAAATTCTGAATTTCATAAAATCTCCCATTTTGCGAACCATTTGCCCGCTAAGATCCAGAATTACAAATTAAGGCTTTGCAATCCAGTCTTGATTGCACACCGACCAAATTGCGACATATCAATGCTCTGAATGCCAAAAGGGTTGTTTTTCTGTCTACGCACGCTAGTTTCGGCGTTTGTTTGTCCGGGACTGCCGGGACCACTGTAAGGGAGAGGGAAGCTTGCAGGATATATTGGAAGAATTGGAAGCCCGCCGCGCGGAAGCTCGCAAAGGCGGCGGTGAACGGCGAATCGAAAGTCAGCACGGCAAAGGCAAGCTGACGGCCCGGGAGCGTCTGGAATTATTATTGGATCCGGGCTCGTTCGAAGAGTTTGACATGTTCGTCAAACACCGCAGCACAGATTTCGGCATGGACCAGAAACACTATGCCGGCGACGGCGTGGTCACAGGCTGGGGCACGATTAATGGCCGTAAGACATTCGTTTATGCTCAGGATTTTACAGTCTTCGGCGGCTCTTTGTCTGAAACCCACGCTCAGAAGATTTGCAAAGTTCAGCGCATGGCCCTCAAACAAGGCGCGCCGATTATTGGCCTGAACGATTCCGGCGGCGCCCGTATTCAGGAAGGCGTCGCGGCCCTGGCCGGCTATACAGATGTGTTCCAGAATAATATCATCGCCTCCGGCGTCATTCCCCAGATCAGCGTCATCATGGGGCCATCGGCCGGCGGCGCGGTCTACTCGCCGGCCCTCACGGATTTCATATTCATGGTGCGGGACAGCTCTTACATGTTCCTGACCGGACCGGACGTCCTTAAAACCGTGACCAATGAAGTGGTGACAGCCGAAGAACTGGGCGGAGCGAAAACTCATACGACGAAATCTTCTGTGGCGGACGGCGCCTTTGACAATGATATGCAGGCGCTGGCTGAAATTCGGCGCCTTTTTGATTTCCTGCCGCTGAACAATAGAGACGGCGTGCCGGAGCGCACATTTTTTGACCGCCATGACCGCATCGATAATTCTCTCGATACTCTGGTGCCGGAAAATCCGAACCTGCCTTATGATATGAAAGAGCTGATCAAAAAGATCGCCGATGAAGGCGACTTTTTCGAGATTCAAGAAGACTTCGCCAAAAACATCCTGACCGGCTTTATCCGTCTCGAAGGCCGAACGGTGGGCGTGGTCGGCAATCAGCCCATGGTGCTGGCGGGCTGTATTGATAGCGACGCGTCGCGCAAGGCCGCCCGATTTGTCCGCTTTTGTGACTGTTTTAATATTCCCATTCTCACCCTGGTCGATGTACCGGGGTTTTTACCGGGCACGTCCCAGGAATTTGGCGGCGTGATCAAACATGGCGCGAAACTGCTCTTTGCGTTCGGCGAAGCGACCGTGCCGAAAGTCACCGTCATCACCCGCAAAGCTTATGGCGGCGCTTACTGCGTCATGAGCCCGAAACATCTGGGCGGAGATATCAACTATGCCTGGCCGACGGCGCAGATCGCGGTCATGGGCGCCAAAGGCGCTGTAGAAATCCTCCACCGCAAAGAACTGGATAAGCCGGATGTCATCGCCGAGAAAACGGCGGAATATGAAGAGATGTTCCTCTCGCCTTTCCGGGCCGCCGAGCGGGGCTATATCGACGAGGTCATCCAGCCCCACTCCACCCGCAAACGAGTCAATCG
>CAYQNQ010000086.1:0-10685 GCA_964418815.1 uncultured Hellea sp. | reverse complement strand
CGTTCAACTCATTTACAAATAATTGTGATTTCAAATCAGAACTTGTGAAACGACATTGTAAATAATGTCTCTTATAGACCGCTGCATTCAACATGGATTTTTCCAAAAACAACAAAAAGAGTGAGACAGAGATCATGATTCAGATAATGGCGAAAAGCGCATCACTTATAGCTTTGGGTTTGTTTATTCCGGTCCAGTCCTGGGCAGGTGCCTGGACGGCGGAGCAGGGCGACAACTACCTGAAAGGCGCGGTAAACTATTTTGATACGAGCAGCCGGTTTGGCCCGGAAGGCAGCTTTGAAAACTTCAGCAACACGAATTTTAATGTCTATTGGGAACATGGCGTCAAAGACAATCTGACCTTTTTTGCGACAGGCTCGCTGACGGACCTTGAAAACCGCGCTGATGGCCAGGAAACATCCGGATCCGGCGTCGGTGATATTGATCTTGGTCTTAAATACAGGCTCGTCAATGGCCCGGTTATCGTCTCTGTTCAGGGCCTGTTTAAAGCGCCTTATCTGTATGACGAAAACTCGGAGCTGCCGCTCGGCAATGGCCAGGAAGATTTCGAAGGTAAAGTGCTTTTCGGCAAGTCTTTTGGCGATCTGGGTTACGGCGGCCTTGAAGTCGGCTACCGGGTGCGAACCGAAGCGCCTGTGGACGAATTTCGCTATCTGGTCGAATATGGCTTTAATCTGAATGACAAGACATATCTGCGGACAAAGCTGGACGGTATTCACGCGGCCGGCAGTTCCGATATAGATGAAAATCTTCCCGTCACCCCCGAGACCGCTCTGAACCCGCAGCTCCCTCTGGAGTTTGATCTGGGCCGCCTGGAATATACGGCCGGATATAAATTCACGGATTCGCTGGCGGGCGAGATCACCGGCACAACGGCTGTCTATGGTGATAACACGCTTAAGGGCACGAATATTCAGGTCGCTTTAGTGGCAAGCTTTTAGGGCCCGTTTGTGTCATTCGCTGCCGTTTTAATTTTAGCCATACATTATGGCCTGGTCCTGATTTTATGTGTGTATGGCGCTCATCGCATATTGCACAGCCTGGCGGCAAAACGCCTGCTTAAGACCATGAATTCAGGGCCCGTTGCGGCGCGCCAAAAGCTTGAAGCCTTCCCGGTCGTCACGGTACAAATCCCGCTTTATAACGAGAAATTCGTGGTCGCCCGGATTATCGATGCCGTCGCGAAATTTGAATATCCCATAGATAGATTGCAGATACAGGTCATTGATGACTCGACGGATGAAAGCGTGGACATCGTTTCGGACCGGGTTCAGCATTACAAAAACCTCGGCTTTAACATTGACCATGTGCGGCGAAAAAACCGCAAGGGATTTAAGGCCGGAGCGTTGGCAGATGCCATGGCGTCCGTCGAGGGCGAATTCATCGCCATATTCGACGCCGATTTTATTCCGAACCCGGATTTTTTGCTAAAGACCGTCCCCAGTTTCGCGGATCCGGACATTGGGCTGGTGCAAAGCCGGTGGACTTATTTAAACACCGAAAAAAATATACTGACGCGTTTGCAATCGGTTATGCTGGACGCCCATTTTGCCGTCGAACAAGTGACGCGATTTGGCAGTGATGTGTTTTTCAATTTCAACGGCACGGCCGGCATATGGCGCAAAGAAGCGATTATTGATGCCGGCGGCTGGAATGCTGACACGCTGACGGAAGATACGGATTTAAGTTACCGGGCGCAGATGCGCGGCTGGAAGTTTATTTACCGTCCTGATGTGTGCTCCCCGAGCGAAATTCCGGAGGGCATGAACGCCTTTAAAGTCCAGCAGCACCGCTGGGCCAAAGGCACAATTGAAGTGATGAAAAAAATCCTTCCCGCTATCTGGAAGTCAAAAGCGTCTTTCAAAGTCAAAGCGGAATCTACATTTCATCTTAGCGCAAACCTGACCTATCTCTTTATGTTTATCGACAGCGTGTTTTTCCTGCTGCCGTCTGTGCATATCCGCGAGCAAATGGGGGCCAACCCGCTGGCCTGGCTGGATATTCCGATTTTTGCCTTTGCCTCCCTAAGTCACGCCTATTTTTTCCTAAGCGGTCAGAAGCGGCTATATGGCCGGGTCGTTGACAAATTGCATATCATGCCGGCTCTGCTGGCGACCTCCATTGGGCTGGGGGTGAATAATGGCCGGGCCGTTATAGAAGCCCTGATAGGACATAAATCCGGATTTGCGCGCACGCCCAAAACCGGCGGAGCCCGCAAAGACCTGCTCATTAAACAAAGCTATCAGTCCAATAGCCAGCTATGGGCTACCGGGGTAGAATTTGCCCTGGCACTATTATACAGCGCGTTTTTAATCTGGGCTTTGTCTAAAAACTACTGGATCGTGACGCCGTTTCTTTTGTTGTTCGCCCTCGGTTTTTTCTACACCTCCGTTTCAAGTTTGAGAGACAGGCAGAAGGACAAAAACGCCGCAGACCAAAAAATTTCAACGTCAGACTCCGCCCATAAACGGATGGATGGCGGGGCGCTTCAATCTGAAACAACTGATATTTTCGTAGCTGCGGAATGAAAGTCTGATAGCTTTCAGGCAATTATGACGGAAAAGATCGGCACGGGGCATAAACGAGAGACGCTTAAATCCGGTATATGGATTTACTTGGGTTTTATAGCCATTGCCGCGAGTTTTTACCTCCTGCCCATCGCTATGCCCTCGCATATAGGGACAGGTTATATCGTGCTGTTTTTCGCCATGACGTTTATGTCTATCGCCGTTTGGCAACAGAAGTCCATCTCGCCCAATGCTGTCCTGCTCCTCAGCTGTATTTTGCTTTTTATCCTGCTGCCCGTTTCGCCCATCACGTCCAATGACAGCCAGCGTTATCTCTGGGATGGAGCGGTTTTTTTAGCGGGCATTGATCCCTATGTGACTGCGCCCAATGACCCGGTGGCCGCAGAGCTGCGAAAGATCTGGCCCACACCTGAGGAACACGCACAATATCCGACGCTCTATCCCCCCGGGGCGTTGGTTTTGTTTGCCCTATCGGCGCTGGCAGGACCAGCCTATGGCCTTTGGGTCTGGAAATTTTTCGTGACTTTCGCCGCTTTGCTCAGTGTATTTTTTACCTACAGACTTCTGGAGCTTAAAAACCTGTCGAAGAACTTCAGCCTGTTTGCGCTCAGCCCGCTACTACTCTTTGAAACCCAAATCGGCGCTCATCTGGACATATTCAGCGTCCTTGGAATTGTCTCGGCCCTGTGGTGCCTTGAAAAAGATAAAGTCATCGCCGCGGGCATTCTCATCGGCCTCGCCGCAACCATCAAAATCCTGCCCGCCGTTATTGTCGGGCCCTTTCTGTTTTACCTGGGACCCCGCAAAGGCATAAAACTTTTCCTCAGCTCAGCCCTGACCTGGGCCGGAATTTATCTGGTCATGATAGCCGGCGGTTTCAAACCTCTGGGACTTCTGCCGACCTTCTTCGAAAAGTGGCGCGGCGGCGCGCCTTTATACCCGTATCTGGAGGGGCTGAAAAATCTCATGGGCCTCTCGGGTCCGCAATTTCTGGCTATGATTTCCGGCCTGGCCGCAGCCGGCTTCAGTCTGAGTGCATATCTTGCCAGCCGAAAACATATTGAAGCCGCGCTCATGCTGACCCTCGCCGTGCCGCTCCTGCTCAGCCCCGTTCTTTTCCCCTGGTATTTGATGGCTCTGCTTCCGCTGTTGGCGCTGAGACCCAATATGACGGTTTTGGCCGCGCTTACGCTCGCGCCCTTATCCTATGTTGTCCTCAACAGATGGCTGTCTGAAGGGGTCTGGGAACAGGCCGCTTGGCCCGCAGCCGTGTTACTGGCAGGCCTCGTGATCGGCCTGGTGTTTGATGTGGCGAGATCCCGAAAGCGAGCCTAGGAAAGGGCGGGCCTTATGACCGGACAGGCCCGATCTTTAACGCTCTGTTTAGTTTGAATATGGGTAAAATTTTGACTCATTTGAGTCATAGTCAGGCCTGAGTTGAGAATTATCGGGGCCATATGAAAAAAAGAACAATTATATTGAGCGCTTTAATGATGACGGCCGTCATGAGTCCGGCCGCTGCGCAAGATCTGCCTTCGTTGCCAGCGTGTAATATCGTTGATGAAGAAACCGTATTTTGGCAGGCGATCGGCGAAACGGTCAAATTACGAATTGAACTCAAAGGCGACGCGGGAACTCTGCCGCGCGGAAAATCCTATTTGACCTTTGAAGACGGCAAGGAAATTTTTCTGGGTGAAGGCGGCAAATATATTGACGATTTTGACCGCGAAAATCCGCCAAATTGTGCGAAATATCTGGCCGTTGCCAAGTCGCCCGTCATGAGCTCTCTGCAAGGAAATCCCCTTAACATGATGGGAATTGAGCTTCGGTCTGTCAATGATATCGACAAAGCGCTCCGCATGGCTGAAGAATGCGCGGAAGACATGACATCCGAATTAGAGATGCAATCCCGGTTATATAGATGTAACGATCTCAAGGTCTTTGCGGATGATATCAGAGAAATGAACGAGCTTTCTGCGGATAGTTTTAGCGCCTTAATTTCAAAAAAGGCGCCGCTCATTGAAGTCCCTTATTCCACTTATGGAGTCGATATCTTGGCTTTTGACCCGGACAAAAGAACGCTCCACAAGGTGTCATATTCCGGCTGCTAGGCTTTCCGATTGGCCGCCGCGTTTCTTTCCAAAGCAATGTGAGGCAGGACTTTATTGCGGCCTGCGCAGAACAATTCGCCTTTGCCGGTTTGAACATAGCCCAGCTTTTCCAGAACCCGCCCGGAGGCTGGATTATCCGCGAAATAGCCGCTGAGCGTATTCTGCGGGCCCAGATTATCGTCGAGATTTTGCAGCACGGCTTTGCCCGCCTCGGTCACATAGCCTTGCCCCCAGGCCTGCGGGGACATCCAGAACCCGATTTCAAACGGGTCTGAAACGGCCGCTCTATGCAGTCCGATAAGCCCAATGAATTCATGCTTTCGCCTTATGGCATAAACATAATCCGTCCTGGCGTCGCGGCCGTCTTTATGGGTTGATACCCAATCTTCGGTAGCGTCTCTGGGCTGTTCAGGCGGAATTCTCGCCACCATTTCGTATATTCTCGGATCGCAAATACAGCGCTGAATATCATCAATATCGTTGGCCGTGACATAGCGCAGGTTCAGGCGGTCTGTGTGAATGACGGAGTCCATCTATGGACCTTAATCAAAATAGGGACAGCGCGCAAAACGCATAAATCATTCTAATGCCTAAAGGTGGATAACTTTACGATCTGCCCCGCTTTAGCTAATTTCGACGAGTAAGTCTTTGGCGTCTATCTGGTCGCCTGGATTTACATGTATGGCCGCAATATTGCCGCCGATATCCGCATGTATCGCAGTTTCCATTTTCATAGCCTCAATAGTTAGAATCAAATCTCCGGTTTTAATTTCATCATCCTCTGACACAGCAATTGTTGTAACAGACCCCGGCATGGGCGCGCCGATTTGTTTTTTATTTCCTGCCTCTTTTTTCTTACGCTTAGTGACTAGGTTTTGCACAGATCGGTCGGGCACCATGATTGAACGGGGTTGACCATTTAGCTCAAAGAAGACCTTCACATCGCCGTCCTCGCGGATACTGCCGATTGCCACCAAACGAATTTCCAGGGTTTTACCAGGATCTATCTCAACCGAAATTTGTTCGCCGACTTCCATACCCCAGAAAAATACAGGGGTTGGTAAACACCACACCGGGCCATAGGTTCGCCTTCGTCCCATATAATCCAGAAAGACCTTGGGATAGATGGTGTAGGCCGTCAGCTCATCGTCATCGACCACATAGCCTTGTAGCTCCTTTTTTAAAAAGATTTTCACCGCGTCCATATCGACCGGGTTAAGTTTTTCGCCGGGCCGAACCGTAAAGGGTTTCTCTTTCTTGAGGACTTTTTTCTGTAAGCTTTTTGGCCATCCGTCCGGCGGTTGTCCCAGATTTCCGCGCATCATTTCTATGACTGAAGCGGGAAATGATATATCTTGGTTCGGGTCTTCAACGTCGTTCCTGGACAGGCCCTGGGTGACCATCATAAGGGCCATATCGCCTACGACCTTAGACGAGGGTGTTACTTTAACAATGTCGCCAAACATGAGATTAGCATCTGCGTATTTTTGCGCCACTTCTGACCATCGGTCGGCAAGTCCCAGGCTGGCGGCCTGAGCGCGAAGGTTCGTATACTGCCCGCCCGGCATCTCATGAAGATAAACTTCCGAAGCCGGAGGGTTCGCGCCAATTTCAAAGGCGCTATAACTACGGCGAACCTGTTTCCAGTAATCGGAGATTTCTCGGATAGCCGTTATGTCGAGACCTGTATCTCTATCGGTATGCCGCAAGGCTTCTACGATGGACCCCAGGCAAGGCTGAGAGGTTCCACCGGAGAAGGCGTCCATAGCGGCGTCCACGGCGTCCGCCCCGGCATCAACCGCCGCCAACACGGTCGCGGCTGCGATGCCGCTGGTATCATGTGTATGAAAATGTACAGGAAGGCCGGTTTCGTCTTTGAGAGCCTTGACCAAAACACCTGCTGAGGCGGGTTTAAGCAGGCCCGCCATATCTTTTAGTCCAAGAATATGGACACCCATATCCGCAAGCTCACGGCCCATTTGGATGTAATAGTTCAGATCATATTTGGAGCGGTCAGGATTTAAAATATCGCCCGTATAACAAATCGTACCTTCACAGATACGGCCGGTTTTTATAACGGTTTCAATGGCCAGCCGCATATTGGTCGTCCAGTTCAGGCTATCAAAAACCCTGAAGACATCCACGCCATTCTCTGCGGCGCGCCATATAAACTGCTCGACAACATTGTCAGGATAATTCTTATAGCCCACCGCATTAGAGGCCCGTAAAAGCATCTGCGTGAGGAGGTTGGGCATATGCTTGCGTAGTTCACGCAAACGGTGCCACGGGTCTTCCTGCAGGAAACGATAAGCCACATCAAATGTGGCCCCGCCCCAGCATTCCATTGAAAATAGATTTGGGAGGTTGTGGCTGTAAGCTTTGGCGATACCAAACATATCCACCGACCGCATACGGGTGGCCAGCAAAGATTGGTGTCCATCCCGCATGGTCGTATCGGTGATCATAACTTTCTTTTGCCCCAGCAGATGATCTGCAACGGCCTGCGCGCCTTGCTCTTCCAGCATAGTCTTGAGGCCCGGCGGAGGTGTCTGTCGGCGGTGCGCCGGAGCCATAACCTTGAGTTTTACATTTTCGGGTCTCGGCGCGCCCTTGGTCTGTGTATGACCGTTCACCGATATATCGGCGATATAAGTCAAAAGTTTATTGGCCCGGTTTTTCCGGCGGGCAAATTCGAATAAAGACGGTGTCGTATCAATAAATTTTGTTGTGTAGCTATTATCAAGAAATTTGGGATGTTTCAGAAGGTTTTCGACAAAGGGAATGTTAGTCGAGACGCCTCGCACCCTGAACTCACGCAGGGATCTATCAAGCCTGGCAATGGCCATGTCCGGCGTGGGAGCCCAAGCTGTGACTTTGACTAGAAGACTATCATAAAAACGTGTGATAACCGCACCCGCATAAGCGGTTCCGCCATCAAGACGAATGCCCATACCATTGGCGGAGCGGTAAGCTGTGATGCGGCCATAGTCCGGGATAAAATTATTTTGCGGATCTTCCGTTGTAACACGGGCCTGAATGGCATGACCGTTAAGACTTATCTCATCCTGCGATACCGCTCCGGTTGCCTCCAAAAGTGACTTACCCTCGGCCAGTAAAATCTGGGCGCGGACAATATCAATTCCTGTGACTTCTTCAGTCACCGTATGCTCGACCTGAACCCTGGGGTTAACTTCGATAAAATAGAATTTATCTGTTTCCATATCCATAAGAAATTCGACCGTACAGGCACATTCATATCCGACATGTTTGGTGAGTTTCACGGCCAGGGCACAAATTTCTTTGCGCTGTGCCTCTGACAAATAGGGTGCAGGCGCGCGCTCGACAACCTTTTGGTTGCGGCGCTGCACAGAACAATCCCGCTCCCAGAGATGATAAATTTTGCCGGCTTTATCGCCAAGGATTTGCACTTCTACGTGGCGGGCCTTGGTTATCATTTTTTCCAAAAAACCTTCGCCATTCCCAAAGGCCGCTTCCGCTTCGCGGCGACCCTCAAGTATTTTGTCCTCAAGCTCATCTTCCTTGTGGATAGGTCGCATGCCGCGACCTCCGCCGCCCCAACTGGCTTTTAGCATTAAAGGAAACCCTATTTTGGCGGCCTGCGATTTGATAAGCTCAAAATCATCGCCCAAGACTTCAGTTGCGGGAATAACAGGAACGCCGGCTTTTTCCGCCACCTTGCGCGCGGAGGCCTTATCGCCGAGTAAGCGCATGCTTTCGGCCCTAGGGCCGATAAAGGCGATCCCTGATGCGTGGCAGGCATCAACGAAATCCGGATTTTCCGATAATAGACCGTAACCGGGATGGACGGCATCTGCGCCGCTTTCCTTTGCCACGCGAATTATTTCGTCAATGGAAAGGTAAGCGCCAACTGGCGACAAACCTTGGCCGATGAGATAGGCTTCATCAGCTTTATATCGGTGCAGGCCGAGCTTGTCCTCTTCGGCGTAGATACCAACGGTTCTCTTGCCAAGCTCATTGGCTGCCCGCATAATACGAATAGCGATTTCCCCGCGATTAGCGATCAGGATTTTTTTGAATTCCATATATTTTCCGTCGAAAGCACCGATAATATCAGAATTATATTATTTCCGGCATAGTGGTCAAAGAACGAATAAATATTTCAATGTCAATATTTTGCGTAAACCAATTAAGATTAATTGGAGAAGCCGCCAGCGGAATTTGCGCGCTTGCGGGCTTTTAAGGCCCAGCGGGCAGAGTTCCCTCGTTTGACAATACCCCGCCGCCTTCATAGTTTGGCCTTTCAGAAAATTAGAATGGTAATTTTATGTCCTTGTCTGAAAACCCGCCGCCCGCCGCCGCTCCAACGCCGTTTCAAACTTATTACAAACCGCAATCGGAGGAATATCTTCATGACTTCAGGACGGTGGTTGACCGGCTCTTCACCCATACGGATGAGCGCATAGGCTGGTATGAGCCTTGGCAGGCCTGGATTGTAACCTCCCATGATCTTTGCAAGACAATTCTGGCCGATGAGCGCCTGACGCCGGATTTCATGAAATGGAAATTCGCGCCGCCGGAACAGCCTGAAGATCAGAAAAATGATTTTGAGCGCATGCTCGACAATGCCCTGTTTCGCCTTGATAAGCTCAGCCATCGCCGGGTTCGCCGTCTGGCCTCACAGGCCTTTTCCGCCCGGATGAGCGCGCCCATGGAGGCCAAGATTCAGGGCGTTGTGACCGCCGCTTTTGACAAGCTCGAAGGTCAGTCCCATTTCAATGTGGCCCAGACGCTCTCCATTGATATTCCCCGGGGCGCCATGTCCCGTCTGGTCGGTATTCCGCCGGAAAAGGACGAGATTTTTCACAAGCTCGGCTGGGCCATGGTGCGCTATAACGGCATTGCCACGACCGGCGAAGACCGCGCAGAAATTCTGCGCGTCGCTCTGGAAGGGGTCGCCATGCTGCAAGGCGTCATCGAGGATCGCCGTCGTCAGGCCGATCCGGGCGATGATTTTATCGGCATGCTGCTCAAGGCTCAGGAAGGCGATGACCGTCTCAATGACTGGGAAATCCTCGGCATTGTCGCGGCCATGATTGCCGCCGGCAGCGATACGGCGGGCGACATGCACCCGACGCTTTTATATGCGCTGCTGTCCAACCCGGATCAGTTTGACAAGCTCAAGGCCAATCCGGATCTGGCCAATAACGCCATTACAGAAATCCTGCGCTATGAAGCCTTTGGCAAGGTCGGCCTGCACCGCTTTGCCCTGGAGGATGTCGAGTTTGAAGGCATTACGGTCAAGCGCGGCGAACAGATCATCATCGCGGCCCAGGCCGGCGGTCTGGACCCCAAACAGTGGGAGCGCCCGCTGGAGCTCGACATAGAGCGCAATCTGAATGGCAATATTGTCTTTGGCGTCGGGGCCCATGTCTGTGCCGGTCTGTTTCTGGCGCGCATTCAGGCCCGGCTCATGCTGCAGGAATTTGCGGCGCGCTTTCCAAAGGCCGAACTGGCAGAGCCGCCCACAAGAGACCCGGCCCACTATAACGCCCGTCACATCACCAAATTATTGGTCAGAACAAACGCCTAACCTGAAACCCGCGTCCGCTCGATCAGCGTCACCAGAACGCCGTGAGTGCGCTGCGGGCTGATACTGATCTGCTTGACGTGAAAGCCGTCGTCCGAGTGACCATGATCATATTCATACATGATATCAAAGCCCTTTGAGGTCACCCAGGTTTTGGCGTCTTCGAGGTTTTCAACCTCCCAGACCACAGTGAAAATATGCTCGCCTTTATTCTCCAGCAGCGGTGACAAGACATGGTTTTTGTCCCGGGGATGAACGAGCTCGATCCCCGCATTCCATTCTATCCGGCAGTCCAGATCATGGCCCTGCGCGGCGTCTTCATGGGAAAAATTCAGCCCGCCTAAAAGCGCGTCAAAATCCGCCTCAGCTTTGTCCGGATCGCTGACCAGAACTTCAATACGGTTTAATCCTTTGAGTTTCATATCCCCCTCCAATGAAGCGCAAGATAGCGGTTTT
>CAYQNQ010000085.1:0-10692 GCA_964418815.1 uncultured Hellea sp. | reverse complement strand
CTGCCAATATTGGCGACCTCATCACCTTTAACTTGCCAGCGGCGGCACTTGCCCATATCGAAGCCGCGGCCGGCGGGGACTTCGCCGTGGGCGGACGTACCACCGCCTCTACGCCGAGCACATTTTTCGGACTAAGGTTCAGCGCGGGAAACGAGCAGCGTATTCACAGGCTCACAATTAATGAATGCGCTGTCGTCCCGGATCTCAAAGCCAAGAAAGCCGTGGAAGTTTTTGACCCGCAAAATCAAGGGCTTTACAATCTGCCGGGCAATGATGTGATCTATACCATTACGGTGGTCAATGAAGGCATCGGGCCCGTCGATACAGATACCATGGTGTTGATCGACGCCATTCCTGGTGAAATAACTTTTTACAATGGCGATATTGATGACGGCGGACCGGAGACCAATCCGGTCGCGTTTCAGGACAGCGGTAGCGGCCTTACCTGGAATTACGGAACGGATGTCCGCTTTTCAAATGCTGCGTCCGCGCCGGCCGACTTTGCATCATGTAATTACACGCCCGCCGCCGGGTATGATTCCAGCGTGACCTATATCTGCATTAATCCCAAAGGCGCCATGGCAGCCGGAACACCGTTCCCAGAATTCTCTGTGCAGTTCCGATCACGGGTGAATTAGTTTAACATTTCCGCTCATCCCAGCGAAGGCTGGGATCCAGGGGTGTTTTTTCTATCGCGGAGCCACTTCTTAACCTGCCTTACGAGCGTCCAAGTCAGTAATACTGGACCCCAGCCTGCGCTGGGGTGAGCGGAGTTGAGAATGGATTTGATTATACTAGATAGGCGTTGAGATGATAGCGAGGGCAATTGTCCGTGAATTATCGCGGCAGTTGTAATTGATTTCCCCGTGAGCTAATAGACCGAATGATTTTCGAGGTTGAAAACATTCAAGCCAAGGACGTAATTTATGATTTTTCTTCGGCGTCATTGGGCGAGCTAAAAACAAAATCAATCTACGTTGATGAGTTTGAACTGTTTAACAACATATCATCACTGGATTTCGCTCTTGAGGCATTTCAGGCCATGCTTTGTAGATCTTGCGGAATTGAAAATTGTGCACCTGGTTCTTGGGTAAGTTTTAGAAAATTCCGAAATCAAGTTTTGATAGTTCCTGCAGTTAACTTAATGCGTGAGGGTAACTACGAAATGACCGAGTATGGTCCGCCAAATTACATTTATCAAAAAGGAACATTGGCATTTTCTAGAGAAAACTACGACCTTCTAAGAAAGCTCACTTCTCGGTTTCCCGAATATGATACTGTAAAAAAACTATCAGACCAGGAAATGTTAGGTTGCCATCAATTATCCGTTCCCGGACGAATCTTTGGAGAATTAGGCGGGATTCCAATTCTAAGAAAAGACGTTATTTTGGCTGTTTCGGAAGGTGAACTGGAGGATCAGATTGCGAATTTAGAATTGGCCTTGCAAAAGGCATATGAGAGCGGCAAAGCAACTAACGAAAGGGATGTCAGCCAGCCAATAGAATTTTACTTGGATTTACCCGGTTTTCCAACGTGGTCTGGAATGGCAATCCGCAAGGGAAACCCGGATTTAATTTTGAACTAAGACCTCATCCACCAAACCCCATTCAAGAGCCGTCTTTGCCGACACTTTCTCCATGGTCAGAGCCATATAGGCCGTCCGCTGCCGACCAATACGGTTCATGATACTCACCGTGCCGCCTGCGCCGGGAATAAGGCCGTATTTTAGCTCCGGGAGCTGAAACCAGGCCTTGGACGCGCAAGTGACATGTTTGGCGAAGGCGGCGATTTCCGCGCCTGCACCAATGGCGGCGCCGTTGACATGTATGTGGAGTTTGTCGCGCAGCCCCAATACCCTTGTGGCAGGCAGACGCAAGGATCGGACCCAATGGGCTGAGGCCGGGTCTGAAATCTCGCCAAATTCCTGAACGGCCCCGCCAATGGAAAAGGTCTTGCCGCTCCCGGTTATTTCGATGCGCTCAAATCCGTCGTGGACGAGCGCCATATCGAGGACTTCGCAAAGAGCGTCGCGCATGTCTACGCCAATGGTATTGTAATTCTTGGGCCTGTTCAGGCGAATGGAAAGCGTATTCCCGTTTATTTCGGTCAGCAAGGATGGACCTGCCTCGTCAATCAATCCGCCGCCCTCATAATTTGCGAGCCAGTCTTTGAATTCAGGGCCTTGCTGAATGGCCGCATAGGCCAGGCTTTCCACTATGAGCGCCTTTTCAAGGGGTAGGTTTTCAATGGCGCGCAAATGCTGCACCAGAGTCATGGCCGCTATAGGGGCCGCCGTGACGTTTTTGTGGATTAAGCCAAGCTTAGCCGAATTTTGCAAAACCACATCACAACCTGCCTCAGCGGCTCCGTCTCCAAGTCCTATAACAGGGCAGGGCAGGCTTCGCAGCCAATCGTTTAAAGCATCGTCAGAGCCAGCAAGTTCGAAAGCCAATATCGGGTATCCCGAACCCGGACCGAAAGTATCCAGGGGCTTCCCAGAGGCCTCCATGGCCGCGATTTCATTAAATGTGAGGGCGTTTTTCATTGACTTTAACTATATGGTAATGGAATATCCGAACAACGTTCGGAAAGTCAATTTTTATAAAGGTTTTCTATTGGGAACGCAGCCTAAATCTGCCTCTTATGGACGTCCGCGCCTCCTGACGCATGAGGTGATATTGGACGGAGCTGTCAAGCTCGGCCTCGAAAACGTCACCATGAAAAAGCTGTCAAACCATTTGGGGGTGGGGACAGCGACGCTTTATCAATATTTCGATAGCCGCAAGGCGCTCATGCGCGCCGCTGCTGTGCATGCGCTTACGGACGTTTCGCTCCCTGATGATGTCGGGCAGCACTGGTCTATCTTGGCCAGAGATTATGTTGTGGATTTGATGGCGCTTCTGTCGGACAATCCAACCTATGTGAACGCTATGAGTCCGACCGATTACGGATTTGAAGTACATTTTAAACTGGTTGAGCCGTTTCTGGCGGCGCTTAAAGCCCGCGGTATCGCGCCTAAAGACTCCATAAGGTTGTTTAACCAAATGGGGCTTATTGCTTATGGCGGGGCCATTGAAAGTATTCGCCAGGGCGGATTTGAGTTTCACGATGAAACCATGGACGAGGTGGCGCGCCGTCAATTTAACCGGTTAGATCCCAAAGACTTTCCCAATATGGCGGAAGTCATGGACGAATTTACCTATTCGCCAGAGCAAAAGACCGAAACGCTCATACGTTCGGCTTGCCGGGCATTCGCACGGGATATTGGTGCAGACGAAACTAAACTTTTTGAAAAGGCCTGATCATGGTTGCTGTTACTGAAAATGCTGCACCCAAAAAGATACCGAAAGTCAAAGGTATTCCGGTTGTGGGAAACACGATTGAAATGGGCAAGGATCCGGCTGCCTTTTTCGCTAAATGCTATCAGGAATATGGTCCGGTCTTTCAGGTTAACGTTTTTGGCCGGAAGCAAATCGTAATCGCCGGTGCCGAGGCGGCCAAATTTATGTCCACCAAAGCAGGGCGGGATGGTCTGCGTTCCAAAGAGTTTTGGGATGACTTCGTCAAGCATTTCGGCGCGTCCAAAACTCTGACGCAAATTGACGGTGAAGATCACCGCCGCATGCGGGCGATTATGCGGGCCGGGTTCTCCCGGGAAGCTGCCCATGGTCAGTATCACAAAATCGCACATTTTATCGACGACTCTATTGCGCGGGATTGGGGCTCGGGCGGAGAAACCGGTGTCCTCGAAGCGTTCCAATATATGATCGTTCAGGTCATTGGCGAGCTTATGAGCGGCGAAGCGCCTCTGGAATATGTTAAAGACATTCGTATCAATATTCTGTTTCTTCTCAATGTCTTAGTGGCGCGGGTTAAGCCAAAAATTTACCTGCAAAGCCCTAAGTTCAAGAAAGCCAGCAAGCGCGTGGATGAGCTTGGCCAGAAAACGGTCGACCGCTTTATGAAGCACGCCGAAGACGGCACGCTGCCGAAAAACCTGCTCGGCGATATCATGCGGGCGCATTTTGATGATCCGGAGTTTGTGCAAAAGCGCGACCTCGCCGTTCTGCTCACGGGCCCCTATGTGGCCGGTCTGGATACCGTGGCCAATACGGTTTCCGGCGCTGTCTACGGCATATTAAAAACACCCGGCATTCTTGAAAAAGTTCAGGCTGAAGCGGACGCGCTTTATGCCAAGGAAACGGTTACATCTATGGACGTCCGCGGCCTCGATTATATTCAGGGCTGCATCAAGGAGAGTATGCGGCTTTGGCCCGTCGCCGTCGGGCAAATGCGGACGACGACCAAAGAGATTGAATTTGAAGGGTTTAAAATACCGGCTGATGAAATGCTGATTATCGGAACCTCCGTGCCGCATTTCATGGACGAGTATTTCCCGGACCACAAAGCCTATGACCCCGAGCGGTATAATGAAGATCGCAAGGAACATATGAAACCGGGAGCTTATTCGCCGTTTGGACGCGGACCCCATACATGTCTTGGGCAAAACCTGGCCGAAGTTCTCATGGGCATGCTGATTTCCCGCCTGTTCTACCGGATGAATTTGGCTCTGGAGACTCCGGATTATGAACTTAAAACCAAATCATTCCCGACGCCGGGTCCGGCCATGAGTTTCAAGGTAAGGGTTGTGAGCGAACGCAACCCTGCCAAGGCCTTGGTGCCAGAAGTATTAGAAGACGCTTAAATTACAAATATAAATTAGGAGGATGCGATGAACGCGATTGTTGATAAAGACCATATCCAGACGGGAGACGAGCTCGAACGTTGCCCGTTCCCTATACCCTATGGCTGGTACTGTGTGCACTTTTCTCACGAGCTTGCTGTCGGCGAGATCAAGATTGAGAAAATGTTCGGCAAGGAATGGGTCATGTTCCGCGGCGAAGATAATTCTGTCGGGATGACCGACCCTTATTGTCCGCATCTGGGGGCTCACCTCGGCCATGGCGGCACGGTTCAGGGTAATCACATCCGCTGCCCGTTTCACCATTGGGAATTTGACAGCGAAGGCTGGTGCAAGAAAATTCCTTACGGCAAAGTTATGCCCGGCGTGTGTAAGAAAAAGGCCGTCCTTCAGGCTTTGCCCGTTGTTGAAAAATACGGCGCGATTTGGGCCTGGTATCATCCTAATGGGGATGAGCCGAAATGGGAAATCCCGGAATATGAAGAGTTTGAAAACCCTGATGAACACGTCGAAACCCGGTTTCATATGTGGGATATCGGCACTTGTATTCAGGAAATGGGCGAGAATTCCGTTGATACGCCGCACCTGAAATTCCTGCATGGCGCGCCGATTATTCCGTCCGTTGACGCCAAGGCCGAAGGCCATATCTGGCATTACGATATCATGGACGGCTATATTGTCGGCGCTTCGCAAGGGCCGGGTCTGGCGCCCAATTGGCATGCCAAGGGCGATGTGAAAATGCTCATGTTCGCCATGCCCGCGCCGGTGGACGAAGAAATGTCGCGCGTGCGCATGATGTTTACCTGGAAGAAATATCCGGAAGGGTCGGAAGAAGCAAAAACTGCCGAACACCTCTATCACCACTCAATCGGCGAAGCCGAAGGAGAAGAGTCGGCCGGGTTTGAGTCTGTTGACCTGATTGTCTGGGACAATAAAAAATACCGGCCCAAGCCGCTGCTTTGCGACGGAGACGGCCCAATCATTGCCTGGAGGAAATATTTCCGCCAATTCTATGTCGGCCTGGATGAAAATGATCCCAGAGTAGCAATGTAATGGTAAAAGGACAGCTGGCGGGCAAAACCGCCATTATAACGGGTGCAGCCCAGGGCATGGGTGAAGCCACGGCGCGCCTGTTCAAAGAAGCAGGCGCAAAAGTCGCCCTCGGCGATGTGAACGTAGACAAAGGGCGGGCCGTTTCCAAATCCCTCGGCCGTAATAGTTTCTTTCGTAAACTTGATGTGTCCAAAGAGCGGGACTGGCAGGGCATGGTCGATCAGGTCATGAAGCGCTGGGGACAAGTTGATATTTTGGTCAATAATGCGGGCCTTGTGCATTTCACGCCCATTGAAGCTTTCAACCCGGACGATTTCGACCGCGTGGTTGGGGTCAACACGAAAGGCCCTTTGCTGGGCATTAAAACCGTTGTCCCCCATATGAAAAAAGCAGGCGGCGGCTCAATCGTGAATATCAGCTCTGTGGACGGCCTTCGGGGCTGTAACGGTCTGACGATTTACACGGCCTCGAAATGGGCCCTGCGCGGCGTTTCCAAAGGTCTGGCCTTTGAGCTCGGCGGCCATAATATCCGGGTCAACTCAATCCATCCGGGCGGCGTTGATACGCCTATGGGCAATTCTGCCGGAAGGCCCAAGGAAGAAGTCAATCAAATATTCCGCCGCGTGCCATTGCAGCGCATTGGCGATCCGGAAGAGATCGCGCGCGCCTCTTTATTTCTGGCCAGCGATGCGGCCAGCTATATTTCAGGGGCAGAACTCGCGGTGGACGGCGGCTGGACAGCCGGGACCTATATCCCAATGCTGCCGGGCGCGCCCGAAGGCCTCCCTTTATAAGGGATAAGCCACAGTAAGAATATCATCCGGGGAGAGGTGAATGGAGGAAGGTAAGCCGAGCCAAACAGCGCTCATGGTCGCCATGTTGCGGGCGCGGCACTTCCTCCATGAACCGGAGCCTAAAATCCTGAGAGATAGTCTGGCGGGCCTGCTGAGCGGCGCACCCGAAGCGGCGGGCGTCGCGGATTATCTGGATAGAATCCACGGCGCTTTTTCTGCCATGAGCGATGCCGAGACGGCGGCGCGTTTTGTCAGCCAGCTTGAACATTCTGTCTGTATTCGCGCCCGTCTTGTCGAAGAGGAATTGGCCGCCGCAAAACAAAACGGCGCGGCCCAGTTTGTGGTTCTCGGTGCCGGGCTGGACTCAACCGCTTACCGAGCCGCGGATCTCCTAAGCGGTATGCAGGTCTTCGAAGTGGATCATCCCGATAGCCAGACATGGAAACGGGACTGCCTGAAAGAAGGCGGCGTCGCCATTCCGGATAATGTCACCTTTGTACCGTTTGATTTCGAAAACACCACACTGGATGCGGCCCTGACAGCGGGCGGCGTCGATAAAAATCAGATAACCGTCTTTTCATGGCTGGGCGTGCAAATGTATCTGACGGACGAAGCCGTTCGCGGGACATTAAAGGTCATGGCCGGTTTCGCGCCCGGCAGCGCGCTCATCATGGATTTCGTCTCTCCGTCATATGACACGGCCACAACGGAGCAAAAATCGTCGGTTGATGATCTTCGAAATATCGTTGCCGGTATGCGCGAGCCGTTTCGAAGTGAATATATGGTGGAAGATCTGGCCGATCGGTTTTCCGATGCCGGGTTTAGCCAGAGCGAGTTTCCGACCATCGGAGAGATTGCCGATCGTTTTCTGGGTGGTAATCTGGACCGTCTCGAGATGCATCCCAAAGCGCGATATCTGGCGGTCGCCCGTGTCTAGCTTGGATCCGTTTTCTTCTGCTCGTCTTGGCAAGCTTGAGCTGAAAAACAGGTTTATCAAAGCGGCGACATTCGAAGGCATGACGCCGGGCGGCGTACCGGGGGAGCGGCTCAGGGAGTTCCATCTTGAAATTGCCGAAGGCGGCGTTGGTCTGACGACCATTTCCTATTGCACAACCGAAGCTGACGGCCGCATCATGGAAAATATGATGTGGCTGCGCGAAGATATTGCAGACGAGCTCTCATCTCTGATTACGGATATCAAAAAAACCGGCGCGAAAGTTTCAGGGCAGGTCACCCATTGCGGTCACTTTTCTCAGAACAAAT
The DNA here is from genome assembly GCA_964418815.1 of uncultured Hellea sp. Taxonomy (GTDB): domain Bacteria; phylum Pseudomonadota; class Alphaproteobacteria; order Caulobacterales; family Maricaulaceae; genus JACOMS01. The sequence continues at coordinate 2,880 of CAYQNQ010000085.1, read as the reverse complement.
CTCTGAAGCGCGACCAGCCGCCCAAGGGGCCGTCGAAAATGTTTGTGGGCATTGGCCTGACCGCCGGACGGCCTATTGCGCCGGCCATGACTGAAGACGACATACAGCATCTTATTGGCACCTACAGAGACGCCGCCGCTTTCATGAAACGTGTTGGCTTTGACGCCATGGAAATCCATTTTGGTCACGGCTATGGCCTGTCGCAATTTATCAGCCCCAAAACCAATAAACGCACAGACCAATATGGAGGCAGTCATGGAAACCGCATGCGCGTGCCTTTGGCGTGTCTGGCGGCGGCGCGAGACGCGGTTGGGCCGGATTTTCCAATCCTCGGTAAGATATCCATGACCGATGCCGTCAAAGGGGGCATCACCTATGAAGACGGGATATTGGTGGCGCGTTCACTGGATGAAGCCGGCATTGACGGCATCATCCCAAGCGCCGGAACCTCGAGCTATAATTCCATGTATCTCTTTCGCGGCCAATCCATCGCAAAGGGCATGGCTGCAATGCAAACGAGCCCCTTGGTGAAATTACTATTGAAGGCCGTCGGGCCGGCACTTTGGAAGACTTATCCCTATGAGGCCACTTATTTCCTTGAAGCGGCGGGGCGTATTAAGGAGGCCGTGGATTGCCCTGTCATTTATGTGGGCGGCGTCTCGACACGGGCCGATATTGACCGTGTTTTCAATGCCGGTTTTGATTTCGTGCAAGTGGGACGGCCCATGCTTAAAGACCCGGATTTTGTAAAAAATGCGAAAGCCGATGCTGACTATGATAGCGGCTGTACCCATTGTAATTTCTGCGTGCCGCTCATCCAGCACCCTGAAGGTATTCGCTGCGTTTTAAACGATGAAAAGGAGGTGGCTCATGCTGCCTAATCATCCTGTTCGCCACAGACGTATGGAAGGGCTTGCAGTCTTTGTCTTTTGTCTGGCTGTCTATTTTCTTTCCGGCTTTAACTGGCTGATGTTTATTCTGCTGTTCTTTCTGCCGGATATTGGCGCCATCGGATATTTGAAAAGCCCGCGCCTTGGCGGAATTTTATATAATCTGACCCATTGGTATGTCTGGCCCGTTCTCTTGGTGGCAATTTCCTATTTCATGTCGCTACGAGGTGTCAGCGGCCCAACCGTTATGCCGCCTCTCATGCCGATTGCCATTATTTGGGGGTGTCATATTGCCTTTGACCGCATGCTCGGTTGGGGCCTCAAAACCGAAGAGAGCTTCTACCACACGGATATGGGGCAAAAATCCAAGTGGCCTCGCAAGGACTGAGTTATGAAAATTAAAACAGGCGACGTTGCCGTTATCACGGGTGCAGGGGGTGGATTAGGGTCGGCCCTTGCAAGAGATTTAGCCGCAAGAGGCTGCGCGCTGGCACTGGCGGACATCTCCACGGAGAGCCTGGAGAAGACCCAAGCTTCATTGCCGGAAAAGGCCGGGAAGGTCACCCTCCATAAAACAGATGTGACGGACAGACCTGAAATGCAGGCCATGCGTGATGCCGTCTTGTCCGAGCATGGCAGGGTCAATCTGCTCATCAATAATGCAGGCATAACGCTGCAGAAAAACTTCTCCACCCATTCTCTGGAAGACTGGGACCGTATTGTCGGGATAAATCTGTGGGGTGTCATCCATGGCTGTCATTATTTTGATCAGGCCCTGAAACAATCCGGACACGCCCATGTGGTCAACATGGCCTCCATGTCGTCATTCGTCGGGCTCCCGGCGCAAAGCTCATACTGTGCTACAAAGGCCGGGGTTGAGATGTTATCGGCATCGCTTTGGGCCGAATGGGGCGCGCATGGTGTCGGTGTTACCCATGTCCATCCGGGAGCCATTAGAACGGATATGATTATGGCGACGCTGGAAGAAAGTGATGATATAGAAGCCGCGAAGAAAAATTATGACATGGCCATGAAAATGGGCATTGATGCGGACAAGGCCGCGGCCAAAATCCTGAGCGCTGTTGAGCGCAATAAGAAGAAAATCCGCATTGGCAAGGAAAGCCATCTCATAGATTACATGAACCGTTTCATGCCGCCCCTTGCCAATATGGCCATGAAAAAAATCGCAAAAAAACAATTGGATGAGGCTAAAAGCTCATGACGAAATTAACGCCGGACAGTCCGGAATGGTTTTCCAATATCGAGGCCGCTCATATCGTGGACAAAGCAGATGATGTAAATTGGACGGACGAGACAGATGTAGCCGTTATTGGCTTGGGCGGGGCCGGCGTTGCCTGCGCCTTACAGTCTCTGGAAGAGGGCTTGTCGGTCATGGCTTTTGACCGTTTTGAAGGCGGAGGCGCAACGGTTGCATCGGGCGGCGTCATCTATGCTGGCGGCGGAACATCCATACAAAAGGCTGCCGGGGTCGAAGATGATGTGGACAATATGTTCAACTATCTCAAGCTTGAAACTGGCGGGATTATTTCCGACGAGACCCTGCGGGATTTTTGTGAGCAAAGCGCGCCGACAATTGAGTGGATGATCGGACACGGCACGGATTTACGGCCCTCTCTATTTCCCAAGAAAACCTCGTTTCCCGCGCCGCAGTTTTTTCTTTATCATTCGGATAATTCGCTCATCGCGCCTTACAATGAAAAGGCGCGTCCGGCCGCGCGGGGTCATCGGGGTTATGTGCCGTTTGAACTTGGCAAAAAGGCCATGAACCTTGGCAATGCTCTTTTTGACCCGCTGCTCGCGAGCGCGAAAGAGCGGGGCCTTGACGTCAATATACACACAGAAGTCCGGCAATTAGTTGTTGATAAAAAAGGCAATGTCATCGGCCTTAAAGCGCTTAAGTTTTCCGAGGCCAGCAAGCTTGAGGCCTATTTGAAATTACGCGGCAAGGCGGCAAACACTCTAAAACGGG
>CAYQNQ010000084.1:0-10749 GCA_964418815.1 uncultured Hellea sp. | reverse complement strand
GTCGGCGGTTTCAAAGCCACGGTTAAAGTCAAGGACGCCGTTTTAAAAAACGGATGACAATTTTTTTATCAAATGTAACCTGGGTTAAGTTTCGCCTAAATGACAAAGCTATGGCTTGTCCTTGTGACCATGGGTTCTTATAAGAATAAAAATAACGCAACCGGGGGCGACTTATCCATGAACCGCGATCTGCAGGATATTCTCATCCGTCACTGGCTCTTCGGCGTGCTGCCGGGCAAGGTAATTGCCGATCTGGCCCCAAAGTTTTCCATCAAGAAATACGCCAAAAACCAATATGTCTTTCATCAGGATGATCAGGCCAGACGGCTCTATGTGATCCTGATTGGCGAAGTCTCTGTAGAAACAATTAATCTGGACGGTAACATGACCAAGATTACCCATCTTGGCGCCGGGGAAATATTTGGGGAATTTGCTCTAATCGATGATGAAGGCCGCAGCGCCAGCGCCCTGATCGTCAAACCATCAAGTCTGGCCTCCCTCCCCGGCCAGATTTTTCATAACCTGATTGAAACCTATCCGGAGTTTTCCAAAAAGCTTCTGGCTGGCCTGGTCGCGCGCCTGCGCGGTTCCAACCGTCAGGTTGAAAGCCTGGTAACTCTCAGTCTGCTGCAAAGGACCGCGCAATTGCTCCTGAAAATGTCCGAACTGTCCGGACCTGAAATTCAATCCACGCAGGTCGAGCTCTCGGAGCGCCTGTTCGCGACGCGGGAAAAAGTCAACACCAAGCTCAAAGAACTGGAGCGCATGGGGGTCATTAAAACGGGCCACGGAAGAATTACAATTATAAATAAAGATAATTTGGCCTCAATCATCAATTTTTAGAGGCCAAGCCGTCATCCGCCTGAGATTTCTTTTGCACCAATTTGTTACCTGAGTCATAAGCGGGTAGCAGGAATTGGGGGCGATAGTGGGCCAAGGGGATATTTCCTATAGATTATATGAAGCGAACAAAGTCGCTTCAATTCTATTTGTTGATATGGTCAATTCAACAGAATTGATGGCAGTCTTGGATATTGCTTCAGCCCGAGAATATATCAGCAAAATTATGCAAACCATTGAAGCCACCGTGGAAAATTTCGGCGGCGAAGTTATCAAAACTCAAGGAGACGGCATTAAAGCAGCTTTCGGTCACAATGCTTCGTTAGAAGACCATGCCATACGTTCTGCCTATGCCGCTTTAAAGATTATACGGGATTGCCGGAAAGTCGCGGCTAACGCGATTTCGAACGTAACTTACCAGGGGCTACGCGTCGGTATTCATTCCGGATATGTTATTCTCACGGAAAATAAGGAGCAGATAGGCTCGATTAAAGATACTTTCGGCCTAACAACCCATATCGCTGCCAAACTCCAAAGCGCCGCACCTGTGGATCAGGTTTGCCTATCGGAAACAACCAGAAAGTTAATCGCGAACTCTATAGCTGCAAAACGTCACAAACTTGTTTCCATAGGGCGTGGCATCTCTCCAATTCCAAGCTTCACTCTAAGCGGGACACAGGATATTGACTTTAATTTCGGAAATCAAACATCTGGATCATTCATCAGGCTGGTCGGTCGAAATACTGAACTAGCAGAGATTGAGCCGATTATTAATTTCGATAATCCTGCGGAATCGATTTCGTTACTCATTTGCGGCGACGCGGGAATAGGCAAAACCAAAATCATAGAAGAAGTTTTGTTCCAGCTATCTGCCCGTTCAATCCAGTACACTGCGATCAAAGGATTAAACGTTATGGACAGAACGCCCTTTTTCGCTGTCCGCCAGATACTTCGAGATATAGAATTGAATGAATATGACCTCGAAACTTCGGAAACACAGGCCCTGTCTGTCCTAACATCCATGGATCCCATTGCCATGCGGAACTGGCGTCTTGGTGAGATTGAAAAAGTTAATGCAATTTTCAAGGGCGCCTTGAATATATTAAAAGCAAAACTAAAGAAGGGACCGCTCGTTTACATTGCTGAGGATCTTCATTTTTTTGACGAAGAAAGCCTGCGGTTTTTAGATCAAGTTCTTCTATTTGCCAAAGATCATCAAGACTTTAGAGTTATCGCAACTTCCCGGCTTCCGGTACCAAAGAATCACGAAAAATCCTTTGATGTTTACCAATATTTGCAACCTCTGAGCCTGTCGGACGCCGCCGTTTTGGTATCCACCATATCAAAAGATCTTTTGCTCGAAGAAAATCCAGAAATCGTTGAGAAAATTGTGGCCCATTCCGGCGGCAATCCTTTGGCGCTGACAGAGCTCACCAAGCTACATTTTGACGAGACCCTAAAACCCCAAAAGTCCAGTGTTCCGGTTTCCATAGAACCTGTCCTGCGAAAAAGAATTGAACTATTATCTCCAGATGGAAGGACACTGGCGAATTATTTGAGTTTACTCGGAAGCGCTTTGACTGCCGAGAGAGCAAAGAAATTAACTGGATGGAAACCTGAGCGTCTTTCGGATGCCATAGCGGAAACGTTAGAGACCGGAATTTTAACAGAAAACTCAGATAGTCATATCGAATTTGGGCACGACCTTTACCGAATTACTTGTTCGGAAAACTTAACCGCTCGGCAAAGAGAGACGTTTCACAGAAAAATCTATAACGTTTTAAAAAACGATGTCAGCTCATTAGAGAGTGTCCCCGATATTCAAATGTTGGCTAGGCACGCTTTTGGCGCCAATCAAATCAATGAAAGTCTGGATCACTTCAAAAGCGCCCTGTCTCTTGCAAATAGTCTGGGCGGCATAAGAACGGTGCGAAGATTGTTTTTGCAAGTTTGCGACTATTGTGATCGAATTGAATATAGTGCCTTTCATAAGGCCAGGTTTGCGATGCTGTCTTTTGATGCAACCCATAGGCTAGCTGAAGAGCAAAGTCTTCTGGAGATTTATCTGGACGCTTTACGCAATCATTCCCAAATGTTTTCATCAACCGAAATCATAGTTATGAAAAGTCAGCTTGCTGTAATCTACTGGACTAGAGGCGAGGCTTCTAATGGTATTTCTCATGCTTCTGATGCCGCTCATGGAGCCGTTGAAATAGGTCATTTTGGCCTTGAATGCATAACCGTCTATTCATTGGCGAGTCTTGAATTTGCAACCGGATTTTTGGAAAGTGCGGTTAGCCGTATACAAAAACATATGAAAAAAATGCCGGAAGAACTTAATAGCAAAAAATGGGGGCAGTCCGTTTCTTTTCCTAGTATCGTGCTAAACACATTCGGTGCCTGGTTCGCGATCGATTGTGGGCAAATTAAATTGGCGAAAAAATTTATTGATGCTGCCATTAAAACCGAAAATGAGTTCCCGAATACATACGGTCTTGTGCTTGGAAAGCTTGCTTTGGGATACTTGAACTATCGTGAAAAAGAATTCGAACTTGGTGCTAAGGTATTAACCGAAGCCTTTGAGATTGCCGAAAAATCTGCTCTCTCTTTGGCCCCAATGTCTGCTGCCCGTGCTGTGTTCTGTCTTATCCAAATTGGAGATATTAACAAGGCTCAAGATATTTTGGATCGAGAGTTTAAAACCAAACGTTATGATATAATTAGAAATGCCAACCGTGGATATCTGTTTCTCGCGAAAGCAAGATTACTGTCAAAGTTGGAAAAGTTCGAAGACGCGGAATTATGGCTTGAGAGAGCTATAAAAGACACCAACGCAAAAGGCGATCTAACCACGCTGGCCTATTGTTATGCCGCCTACCCGGACGTCGCAGCACCGACAAACGGTCCCGATCCGGAAAGAATCCGGCATCTAAGCAAAGCTCACGAAATTGCCAGTGAATGCGGCATGAAACCGCTTGCTGCAGAAACAAAACAGAAATTGTTGGATCTCAAAAACAATGCAATGTGACGTAAGTCACAAAACTATATTTTTTGACCCACCAAATAAGGGGTGAGATGGGCAATTTAAAAAACAAACCGACAAAACTTCCAGATGATAAATGGCTAAAGCGGTCGCTAACCAAGTGGCGAATTGAAAAATCGGAACAAGAGCCTAAATGTAGAGTTTATAAAACACCTACCGAACAAAAGGTTGTGCCTTATTCTCTTCACAACAAAAACGATGAGGAAATCTTAAGGGTTCATTATATCGCAGACCCCGATCTGATCACCCGCCTTTTATCCGACGAAGGCAGCCGCGTGAGCTTGGCGCATTATGATCAAGCTTTATCGAGCCTGACTCAGCCTATTTCACTGCTACTGGGCGAAAATCAACGGCAACCAACTAGCTGGGAAATTCTGGCAAAAGCACTTTCCTTGGAAACCGGTGACCCTAGAGATCACTTACTGCATGGCGTCATGGAACGGCAAAACCCGAACGCAATCGAAGAACTTGCGCTCAGAAAAAGCCGAGAAGTTTTGAATCAGCTTTATTTGGGGCAAAAATTCAACATTATTCGAGATTACGGATATCTGGTTCCCTACCTTGTCGGGAAAGAGTTTTGCGGACTGCAGGATGTAAAAAGCACACCGGTTTTAGTTCGGACATTCGCCATAGTTCGAAATATTTTTCTGTGCAGCCATGGGCGCGCCAGGTTAAGATTTTGGGACAAGAACAAATCCGCTAATACCTACTTGTTATGGACCGCCACAATGTTTGGTCAAATTTTTGGTAACCCTGGAAATTTGAATCCTTTTATTCGGATGGCAGCTAGCTGGGGCGCGGCTAGCTATTGCAAAATCATTCAAAGCTCGATGAAAAATTTGGATAGTTTGCCAGCCTATACACTGCTAAAACGGCTCGACAAAGTTAAAGAAAATGATCTGAACAAAACAAAAGTCACAAGTGACGAATACCAGGAATTGTCCACTTTCCTGGTCCTCGAAGTCATGACCTCCTTCCATATTCTCATAGGTCTTGCTTTTGCGAACATGATGGAAGAATTGAGCAAGCAAGACGGTGGGCTGAAAATGTTCATAGCGAGATTAAAAACTGCACATGAAAAAGATAACGAAAACAAAAGCACGGTTGAAACCGATAAAATTATCAATCAGGTTTTATCAAAGAACTCTAATACGGACAGGCTGTACCGTATAGCAAAAGTTCCAATCCTGGAGCACGGAATAAAAGCTGGCGACACAATCTGTTTGCTGGTTGCAGAAGCCTCAAAGCACGTGACGACACCAGAGAATTCGCTAAACTTTGGCCCGCACGAAGCTTGCCCCTATCATCTTTCCGGAACTGGACAGCGCGAATATTCGAAAAACGCTAGGGAAGTTTCGCACCCTTGTTTCGGACAGTTCTGGGCACGCGCCGTGATTAAGGCAATGTTTCTTTCTCTCGATGAAAAATTTCCGAACGCCAAACCGCTGAAAAAAGAAGTCAAAAAACTGGGTATTCCGGAAATCCTGATGTATTCAACCGGGGGTAAATGATGAGTAGAAAAACCCAAAGTTTCGTCACAATCCTGACCAAAATCCATCCATCCGTCAAAATAGGTAAACATCCAAAAGACAGTGCGAAGGAACAGGAGTTGGCCAAACCCTGTGAAAAATGTACGCGGGAAAAACGGTCGATAGCTTCCCGGATGCGCTCCTTTATTATTGGTGAAACGCTACAAGAGAATACCGTCAAAGTAACAAGCAATGATGAAGCCGCTTCAGAATCGTCCGCTGAGACGTGCACATGCGATAAGATCACTCTTAAAGACATAGAATACGCAATTGAAAACAAACTCGGCAATTATCCTGCAAACCAGGTTCCCAAACAAGAAACCAACAAATCAATTGTTGACCGAATAGGCAATATTAATCTGATCCATTTCGCCAGCATGCACGTTATTGCCGGCAAAGCCCCCAAGGAACGTAATACCCCAACGGAGCCTCATTACCTTTTTCTGGAGCTAACCGTTGACGGCCCGCCGGAAATCGCCATCGCAAGTTTTGTTAAGGCTTTGGAAAAAGAACTAATATGCATATACCGGCTTATCGATCCCGGTTTGAAAAATGCTGATGCCATTACGCGCCAGCTCATCAGTGATCAATATCAAATCAAAAGATCGCCAACTCCCGCAATGTTCGATGCCAATTGCGTAAACGGACTCCCATTTTCAGGCACAAGCGGGCTTGACCTTGTGGATATGCGCGACGATGCGACCATCGCCGCGTTCGCTCAAGACGTGATCAATGATATTGGTAAAGAACCAAAACCAAAAGACAAAAATGGGACTGATGGGAAAATTAATAATGAAAGCGATAACGAAGAAAACTTTCCAGGAGACGTCTTTCGAAACGTAAAAAAAGCCATTGTCGAAGAGCGTTCCAATCCCGAGCTTCATCGCGCCTGGAAACGTGCAACCAGTAAAAAAGAAACTCCCAACTTTGCCGAAAGCATGGACTCGAACTGGCGCGCAGAATGGAGCCAGTTCAAATTATTTACGTCGGTTATTCCAGCCTGGGTCAAGACGGCAACGGCAATGGTATATGTCTCACTAATATTCTTCATATCCTATATGTTCACACCTAAGTTTGAGTATGGATCTGAAATCAAGTTATGGGACGATACGCGGTATTCTGGCTCTCCATTTTATAAGTGGAACATATTGGGAAATGCGCCGCCTTCAATCGAAAATGTTGAAAAAATTTCGTTGTATCCCTGGTTCATTTTTCATGGGTTTTTGTGGGCTTCAATATTGTATTTTATCCTTAGAATTTCACCCCCGATGCTAAAACGGGCCTCAGGGATATTAACGCTTGTAACTGGATTTAACATCTACCTTTGGTTTCCCGGTGTATTTAACTTAAATCGCCTGCAGGCTTCAAAGTTGGGAATCGGTGAACAAATCCCTGAACACCCCATCATCGAAGTACTTTTTTTCCTAATAGTTCTGATCGCCGTTTATACATTTTTTGCTTTGTTGCGGCGGACTGCGTTAGCAAGATTTCCCAAAATCTTTACCCGAGTTTACAACAAATTGCATCAATGGATCTATTTCTTACTGGCAGTAGCATTACTGGCTGGATACCTCTATCTAGGAGCTAATTTTTTCTTCGACAATACTTATAAATTTGATTACATTTATAAAGATGAGAAAATTCTCCGGATAGAACAATATATATTGGTTCCGGCACTTCTGAGTCTTGTCCTTTGTCTAAACATACAGGCAATATTTTCGCATCTTCCTACCTCTCTTAGATCTCTCGAGAACCCGTTTTCAAGGTTGAAATCATATCTAGATCAATTCAGCCATCGGATTAAGAAATGGAATGCCGGTCGGCATTTTAAAACATTCTTCTTTGTGTCTGTTTTCGCTGTTTCTCATTTCGTGATTTACAAAGCCGGATTTACTCAAAGCGAAAGCCAACAACTTAATACTGATTTCACTCAACAAATTAAAGAAGGGGTTTGGAACATCGCGCGGGGAATTGCATTAGCTGGAATGCTTAGCTTTTTTTCCGCACACCTTATATCAAGTCTCAGGTCCACAGAAACAAACCTAAAAGCAACTGGTTTTACCGCCTTCCTTTTTTGGATTGCTGTCCTTTTTGGCGATAGTCTAGCCGGTGACCAAATGGTGAACATTTATGGAAGGGTCCTATTGGCAATTCCCGTAACTATAATAGTTTTGGGCCTTATTCTTAGTGTCGCTTTAATCACATACCTGATTTCCGAACAACGAAATAAGCAGCGATATGACAATCCTTATACGGACGTAACAGAAAAACTATTTACGAACGAGAACCGCATAGTTCAAAATCATATGATTTCTGTTCAAAGACTCATTCCGGAAAATTATCGCCGATATATCACGATGCCCTTAATGCTGGAAGCAATCATCGGTGTTCTGGGAAAACAGCGGTTTCGGCCGGGATTCTTGGCCAATGTCGGCACAGTCCATTCGGCCCGGTGGATCCACCTGCCGGAAACAGACAATTACGTATTTGTTTCTAATTATGACGGCAGCTTTGAAAGCTATTTGGAAGACTTTGCCAAAATGGCCACTGAGGGCACCAATCTGGCTTGGGACAACTGCATCGGATTTCCAAAAATTAAAGGTCTTTTCAATGGCGGCGTTCAGGACTCGGACCGTTTCAAACGCTATGCGCGAAGATCCATGCAAGCCACGCCGTTTTGGTATTCCTCGGTTTCTGACAAATCCGCAGAACAAATCCGCAGAAACGCGTTAATCAGAGATGGCCTCACTCAGGATAGCCTTTCAGCCAGTCAGTCCCAAGCATGGCTTGATCTTTTCACCTCTATTCCAAGACCAGAATGGGTCATCGAAAAAGATAAAGTTCAGAATATCGTTTTTGGGGCCAATGGGCAACTTACCGAAGGCAGAATGTATACCGTAAAAGCGGAAGAAAATTTTGACAATAAAGCCCTCGCGACAAACTTCTCTATCTGGGTTGATTTGGTCAAAAAGCACATAACTTTTGACGGGGAAAGACCGCAGAAAAAAGCAGCCTATATTGCTTTTTCAGCCACTGGTTTAAGGAAACTTGGACTGGATCATGTCCTTGACGACATTTCAGGCCCCGATAATGCGCTAGACGCGGAGCAGGGTCGGGCATTTTCGCAGCCATTTGTTTCAGGCATGTTTCATCCGAGCCGGAAAAACATTCTGGGTGATGTGGGGCTTAGCGATCCAGCCGGTTGGAAATGGTCTGATAAAAACATTTTAGCTGTTGTTCTCGTTTATGGAAATACGGACGACTATGACGACAAGGGCGATGATAAATCCGCAAACAAGCGAAGTCATAAAACTATTGAGGCTCAGGAACAATTACAATCAAAGACCAAAGACGATAGTTCACAGTCAAATTTTAAGAAAATTTGCGAAGACATTGAGAACACCGAGATTGAGGTCGTAAAAGTTCTTGAACAAAGAAAAGAAGACCAACAACAATATTTAGTTCGAAATGGCGGCAACAAAACCGATTCCGAAGACCCAATAAAATCCGGGCTGATCTTGGAATCTGAACAAGAATTTACGCTGCTTACCAAGAATCCAGAATGTGAGCAGGATAGGGACTCCGGAAATGACGGGAACGAGAAGCCAGAAAAAAAACCTAAACAGAAAAGCAAGGAATCGAAAACTGAAACAAAGGTGAAGCAACCAAAGCGCTTTCATCATGAACCATTTGGTTTTGCCGATGGAATATCGCAGCCTATTTTAAAAGGTACACGAGCCGGCCAACGAAACAAAGATTCCATTCATCTGGTTGAGCCTGGGGAGTTTATTCTGGGCTATAGAGATAATAGCGGCTATTTCCCGCCCTCACCTATAATCGAAGCCGAGCTGGACGTTGTTAATCGCCTCCCGAATCCCACTGAGGACGTGATCCAGAGGTATCCGAGCTTTCATCCCTCCGCCAATCCACCCAATAGAGATCTAGGGCGCAATGGCAGCTATTTGGTTATTCGGAAATTGGAACAGGATGTAGAAGCCTTTAAATATACTGCCAAAGTCGGGGCAGCTCTGCTTTTAATGGCCGAGACTAAAGAAGTTGGTGTAAAAGTATTTGGCTTTGGTCATCAGATAGCCCTAACCGACATTGGTAACGATCCTGCGGATACCGCCACATTCTTTTCTGATCCCTCGAAATGGGATTCCCTTAAAAATTCGGATGGGATTAAAACGAGTTCCGACTTTGAAGGGGCTGATGTTAGCACGTGGGAGGACAACCCATTACTAAAGGAACTATTATCAAAATACGAAATAACGAGAAAGTTTGACGAACAAAAGGCCTTAAAAACTCTCGAAACCGCTGACCCGACTAATTCGGATGACAGAGAAGAACTCGATGAATTATTCAAAGAGCTTAAGATAGTAAATGACGAATTCAGAATGCGTTTTGACGAGTATTCGAAAAGCATCGAATATCTCTTCGTCGGCCGGAGAAAAGATGGGACATCTTTGGTTGATCAGCGGTTGAATATTAAGCAACCCAAAGGAAAACCTGTAATAATTAGGGATAATGCCGATCATGATGTTCCTGCGACTTCAACTACAAAAGAGGAATGTCCTTATTCTTCCCGCCCCGCAAAAGAACTGAAAGCGGAAAATGAATTTCTGTTCAGAGACCAGGATCCACAGGGATATAAGTGCCCATTCGGTTCGCATATCAGGCGAGCCAATCCCCGCGACGGTCTTAATCCCGAAAGCACGGATAGCATGGCCGTGACGCAGCGACACCGAATTATACGACGCGGCCGCACTTACAAAGAAGAAGAAAGTGGCAAAATGGGTACCTTTTTCATGTGCCTGAACGCAGATATTGATCGTCAGTTTGAACTGCTTCAGCAAACCTGGTTAATGTCGACAAAATTCCACGGCCTGCGAAATGAATTTGACCCGGTGGCTGGACAGGGCATGGCAATTCAGCAGGATGAAAAACCCTATTTTACAATCCAGCATCCAAAGGGAGACATCAGAATTCCGTGTATGTCAAATTTTGTCACCGTTAAAGCCGGCGGTTATTTCTTCCTGCCCGGTAAAGCGGCGTTGGAGTTTTTTGGAAATCTGCAATATGTAAAACCTGGTAAAGTCCAGAGCCAGAGTTAAGATATCGCCTTACGAAAATTTTTTAATTATTTCAATAATATAGCTACTATATATTGTATTTTCAGAATTTCTCAGGCCCCTTCCGATTCACGTGACGCATTGCTCCGTTTACGAAATTCGGCGGTTTATTTAACTAAACTTCCACCCATAGCGGAAAAATCAATAAATCAGTCGAAGAGGTTACACGTGCAACCTCTCTAAAAATTGGGTCATTTGGGCCATT
>CAYQNQ010000083.1:0-10970 GCA_964418815.1 uncultured Hellea sp. | reverse complement strand
CCATCATGGGGGTCACCTTTGTCGCCTTAGCGGATTTATCGACAGGTGCGTTCATGGCCGCAAATTCGTCTATTCCAGATTAAGTTTCAAGGCTCTCAAAGTAGATTGTCAGACTTTGTCCTATGACCTTATGCCTTTTGCAGCATTCGGGCCAAACATTAATATAATAATCGTGAGGACAATCGCCGGGATGCCCAAAGCTGCGGAAAACAAGAAAAAAGATTCGAATCCTATTTTGTCGGCCATGATTCCCGTAAAGCCGGACAATGTTTTACCGACAAGATTGAAGAGTGCGCTTAAAAAAGCATATTGTGTGGCTGCAAATTTGAGATCGCAAAGTGAAGATAAGTAAGCAATAAAAATGGTTGATGCGAATCCTGCAGCTAAATTGTCGGCACCTATGGTTACGAATAAATAAGCAGTTTTCGGTTCGGTGACGGTGGATAACCACGCAAAGGCTGCATTTGTAATCACCATTAAAACTGATCCAACGAGCATGCAGCGTAAAAGGCCTAGTTTTAAAGATAGGGCACCCGAAATAAATCCTCCAATAATGATGACCCAAGGGCCGAAAAAGCTCGCGACCAAGCCAATTTGTGTTTTTGTAAAGCCGACGTCCTCGTACATTGGCTTTGCCATTGGCCCCATGGTTTTATCGCTAATAAGATAAGTGGCTACGAGTAAGAAAACGATCGGGGTCCAAACTCCGAGCCTATTTACAAAGCTAAAAAAAGGCATGACGATATTGTCCTTGATTGCTTCGCCTATAGTACGTGCCTTTTTTCGAACCTCCCTAGAAGGTTCCTTAATCCAAAACACGATGCACCCATTAATCGCCATGACTATTGCCATAACAAGATAGGCGATATTCCAGTTAAAAGCGTCGGCAACAAGATAAGACAAACCAGCAGCAATAATGGCTAAACGGTAGCCAAGGACATAGCTGGCGGCCATGTTCGTTTGTTCGTCCACTGGTGCGGCTTCAATCCTCCACGCGTCGATGGAGATATCGAGGGTTGCGCCGGAAGTTGCCAGAATCACCGCTCCAATAGCGAGCCGCAAAACACCGCCTGAGGCACCCGGATCTGAACTCGCAATAACGAGCATGCCCAGAACAGTGCCAAGAATTGCAAAAAACATCCATGACCGCCGCTGACCTAGCCATCCAGTTAAAATTGGAATTTGAAAGCGGTCAACAATTGGGGCCCAAAAAACTTTGAACGTATAGGCCATGCCGATCCAGGCAAAAAATCCGATAACAGTTAGATCGACGCCTTCCTCTTTCATCCAGAATGCCAGCTCGGAATAGATGAGCATGTATGGAAGTCCAGATGCAAACCCAAGGGACAAAATGCCGAGCATTTTTGGTGTTAGGTAAAATTTGATAGCGTCAATCCACGATTTGTTAGTCGTGGCTATGGCATGGGCGTCAGTCATGACAATTCACTGCCGTGATTGGTAGATGACGTAAAGAGGAAAGAAGCGGCCTAACTGGCGATTTTTTCGATCTCGAGAGCGGTATGCGTTTGGACCATGGCGGAAAGCTCCTCGGCAGAGACAGGCTTGGTCATGAAATCATTCATGCCGGAGTCAAAACAGGCATTTCTGTCATCATCAAAGGCATTCGCGGTGAGGGCCACAATGGGCAGGACTTTGGCGCCATAACCCATTGAGCGAATTTTTCGTGTGGCTTCCAGCCCGTCCATATTGGGCATGCGCATATCCATAAAGATCAGATCGTATTCGTTATTCTTGACGGCTTCTACGGCCAGAGCGCCGTCTTCGACCACATCACACAGACAGCCTTCGGCTTCGAGAAGCGTACGTGTTAGCAGCGCATTGATGGCATTGTCTTCTGCGAGCAATACTTTAACCTGTTTACCGCTTGGCTTCGGAGACGTATTCTCGGAATTACCTGTATCTTCCGCCGCGTCTTCAGAGCTTTCGTCGACGCCTACGCCCACGGCTTTGGCGATCACGGCATCCCGCCAATTATTCCCTAGAATCGCATCCCCATCCTCAATGGGCAGGGCGCGTTTTTGAAAATCGCGCTCTTCTTCCGGTGCGGTTTCTGCTTGAGGCGCGGGGGTAGTTTCCGGCGCCGGCGCTGCTGCGGGAGCCGCTGCTGGTTCAGCTTGCGGTGGTTGTACAATTTCTGAAACTGCTTCCGGCTGAACCACTGTTTCTTGTGGTTCTGGCTGTGCACTTGGCTGTGGCTGTACACTGGCGACAGGCAGCTCCGGTTTGGGAGCGGCGTTCGTCAAGGCAAGAGGCGACAAAGCCGCAATGCTGGACTGCATTTGTGCTTGTGATGGTTCAGGCGCTGGCGCTGGCGCGGGTTCAGCGGCGACAGGCGCCGGCATGACTTGCGGTTTTGCGGCGTAAACGGATACATCCCGGGCCAATGCGACGGCTGTTCCGTCCTGATGCGTGCATTCCATCCAGTCATAAACGGTTTCACCGCCAGTCGGTATAGGAATTCGCGATTCAAACCGGGACATTTGGCCGGGGCTTTTTGGAGCGGGCCAACCATCAATAGGGTTTCCGGTCCAGCTCTCTATGGTTCCGCCGTAAAGTTGCAGAAAAGCTGCATTAACAACCAAGATTCGTCCATGGCTGTCGCGTTTGATCATTGGGTCCGCCCAAGACCACATTTGCGCTGCAAAAATATGATCGTTTGACATGCATTCCTCTTTCGCCGTTTGAAGGCAGTTTAAGAATGCATAGTGGGCGGTTTATCTAAATTTTGTATTACCAAATCCGGAAAAATCAAAAAATTTCAGCATGAGGAAAACTCTTTCGATTTAGACCGGGTTTTCGCCTGTAATCCCAGCTAAATCCGGTTAAATTTCCGCGACTTGGTCGGCGATGTCTTCAATCCTTTTCGGGCACGCCGTAGCGACAAGGCTTCGGCGATATGCAGGCGCTGGACGGATTCCGAGCCTGAAAGGTCTGCCAGTGTGCGGGCCAGCCGCATTATTCTGTGGTAACCGCGGGCGGTTAAACCTAGGGTTTCCGCAGCTTGGATGAGCAGTTTTCTGCCATCAAATGAGGGTTCGGCTACATGTTCAAGCCGGTTTTGCGGCAGCTCGGCATTGGTCAGTCCGCCATTTCGCGCCATTTGAATGTCTCTCGCGCGGGCAACACGCCGGGCAACTTGCTCTGAGCCTTCTTTATCCGGCGGAAGCGCCAAATCCGCAGGCGTAACAGCCGGCACATCGATTTGAATATCCATTCGGTCCATAAAAGGACCGGAAATCCGGGACTGGTAGTCGATCGCGCAGCGTTCACCGCGGCGGCAGGCAATTCCGTCCGCCCCGGCTGTTCCGCAGCGGCAGGGATTCATGGCTGCAATTAGCTGAAACCGGGCCGGATAGGTAATGTGAGCGTTCGCGCGGGCAACCGTGATTTCGCCGGTTTCTAGCGGCTGGCGCAGACTATCGAGGACCTGCGCCGTAAATTCCGGGAGCTCATCCAGAAAAAGAACTCCGCGATGGGAGAGGGAGGCTTCGCCCGGCTTGGCTTTAACACCGCCGCCGACCATAGCGGCCATTGAAGCTGAATGATGCGGATCCCTGAAGGGGCGGACACGGGATAGCTGTCCGCGCTCCAAAAGACCTGCCACGCTGTGGACCATAGAGACATCGAGAAGCTCTTGAGGCGCCAAAGGGGGTAATAGCCCGGAAAGACGGGCCGCCAGCATGGACTTCCCGGACCCGGGCGGCCCCACCATGAGCATATTATGCCCGCCGGCGGCAGCCACTTCCAGAGCGCGCTTGGCCGTTTCCTGTCCGCGCACATCGCGAATATCCTTAACATGGACGGTTTCCAGAAGTTCGCCCGGTTCAGGACGAGCCATGAGCTGATGCCCCCTGAAATGATTGAGAATCTGAACCAGATTATTGGGTGCCAATATGGGCAAGTCTCCGGCCCAGGCCGCTTCCGGTCCGTTATCTTCCGGACAAATCAGACCCAGGCCCTGTGCGTTAGCGCGAACAGCTGCCGGGAGCGCGCCGGGCACGCGGGTTATAGACCCGTCGAGAGACAGCTCGCCAATAGCGCACCAGTCGGCAATGGCGTCCTCTGGCAGGATCCCCATGGCCGCCATAAGCGCCAGAGCGATGGGCAAATCAAAATGGGCGCCTTCTTTTGGAATATCGGCAGGGGCCAAATTCACGATGGTACGTTTAAAGGGCAGCCTGAATCCCAGGGACGAAAAGGCGCCCTGCACCCGATCCCGGCTTTCTGAAACGGCTTTGTCCGGAAGGCCGACAATGGCGAGACCGTTTTTGCTTGTCGTGATTTGAACCTGCACATCAATGTGGCGGGCATTGGTTCCGTCAAAAGCAACTGTGGATATACTTGCAGTCATAGAGCTATATATCACAAACAATAGAACAAAACAAGAACTTATGAATCATAATATTTTGTGTTAAGGAGTGGAAAAGGGAGGGAATCTATGACCCGCGAAGACCGTATTAATGCCATGCTGGACAAGCATGAAATCACTGAACTGCTCTATGCTTACTGCAATGCAGCGGATCGCCATGACCATGTAAAAATGCGTAGTCTTTACCATGAAGACGCTTTTGATGATCACGGCTCGTTTTTCAAAGGCCCGGCCATGGAATTTATCGATATGCTGCCTGAAATTCAAAAGCCTATGGAGATACTCCACCACAATATTACCTCTATCAATATTGAACTCGACGGCGATTACGCCGAGGGCGAGGTTTATATGATGGCCTTTCACCGGTTCAAAATTGAAGACGGGAGCTCAGTAGATCTCTTGGTGGGCGGCCGGTATTTCGATAATTATGAGCGCCGGGACGGGGTTTGGAAGTTTAGTCTGCGCGCTGCGGGTGCTGATTGGGCCTATTATAATGCCCCGACCCAAACGGCGATGGATCATCCCATGATTGCAGCCACGCATATCGCGACGCCGGGCCCCAAAGACCCGTCCTATCAGTTTTACAAAATGATGAAGTTTGGGCAGCGCTACCGCTAAGCCGGTCCCACACATCTTAGCGCTTTGAAAGCGTCAACCGTTTGCGGAAAGATCAGCGGCTGATCTGAAGGATGAAGCGGGTCGCGCATATGGTAGCCATACTGAGACCGTCGAATGATCACAGACCAGTGAGAGCGGCCATTTGGCAGAATAAACCGGGCGAGCGGGTAATAACCATCGGCGATACAGCTATCGATAATCTCGTTACTGACCTCGTCATGATATTGGGCTTTGGCGGCGCCGTCGGTGACCTTGTCAATGGCGCTCCAGATCAGCCAGCCTTGCTTGGTATAACCGTCGACCGCCGTGAGCCGGTTGTTGAGATCTCCCGGATCCGTATCGAATCCCAAATTGCCCAAGACCATGGCCGTGGCCGAAACCAGACATCCATCGCTCCCCATCGTATCACTTGTTTTACCCAGACGATCATTGGCCCATCTGGGGTCTTTTTGCGAAAAATAGACTTTATCGGCGAGACCGCTTGCAGGTTGCGGGGCCGACACGGATGTTTTGGGAGCGGGCGCGACAACCGTTTCAGATGTTGTCGAACACGCGCCAAAAGTGAGCGCCAATGCAGTAAAAGTGATCGTGTAAATTCTCATAAGGCCAAGTCTGCCCTTCAATTCCTAAAAAGTGGTTTAGGCTTGTGCCGTTTAATTCTGCGTGGCAAGCGGAGTCATTCCAAACGAGGAAATAAACATGTCTATCCCAACCGTGATGGCGTTTCATTACACGCTCAAAGACAAAAACGGGACTGAAATTGACAGTTCGTCCGGCGGTCAGCCGCTAAATGTCATGCTGGGCAAAGGCCATATCGTCAAAGGCCTTGATGACGTCCTGCCGGAAATGAATGTTGGCGATAAGAAGACCGTTATTGTTTCGCCGGAAGATGGGTACGGCCTCGTGAACGAGGAGCTGCGATTAAAAGTGCTGCGGGATCAATTCCCCCCGGGTACCCAGCTACAGCAAGGCATGCAGTTTCAAACGGCCCCTGAACCCGGCGCGCCAGTTTTTACGGTTGTGAAAATCGAAGGCGATGACATCTATATTGATGCCAATCACATGCTGGCGGGCCAGG
Source organism: uncultured Hellea sp. (assembly GCA_964418815.1). GTDB lineage: Bacteria > Pseudomonadota > Alphaproteobacteria > Caulobacterales > Maricaulaceae > JACOMS01. The sequence goes on along the minus strand of CAYQNQ010000083.1, from coordinate 4,884 downwards.
AACTCCATTTTGATATTGAGGTCATGGAAAAAAGAGCTGCGCAGCCAGAGGAAATTGCCCATGGCCACGCACACGGCCCTAGCGGGCACGAGCGCTAACTTAGTCTTTAGTGGACGCTTTCTGCCCTGAAAACGTCCTCATCGAGTTGGCCTTCCCATTTGGCAACCGTGCTCGCGACGGCTAGATCGCCAGTGACATTTGTTAGAGTTCTCATCATGTCCAGAATTCGGTCAAAAGGTAGAATGAAGGCGACAACCAGCGTATATTGATCAAGTGTGACGCCAAACGTTCCCAAGACTGCGAAGGCTAAAAACAGGCTTGCTGAAGGTATGCCTGCAGCGCCGATTGAAGTCAGTGTCGCCGTGAAAGCAATGAGCATGTAATCGGCCATTCCCAATGGAATTCCCAGTGCCTGAGCGGCAAACAAGGCAATCAAGCCAAGATAAATCGCAGTTCCGTCCATATTGATTGTGGCGCCTAGAGGCAGAACAGAGCCTGCGACGGACTCATCTACGCCCAAATTATGCTGGGCGCAGGAAATGGAAACAGGCAGAGTTGCGCTGGAAGAGGCCGTTGAAAACGCAACGCCTTGGGCATCCAATACACCTTTAAAAAACCGTTTCATGGGCAATCTCAAAATCGTTCGAATTAACAGACCGCCATAGACCAGCAGGACATGAACAAAACAGGCGAGGTACAGGGCTATGGTGAGTTTGCCGAGCGCCTTTAAAATGCCCAGTCCCATCTCGCCCATAATCCAGGCAATCAATGCAAACACACCAATTGGCGCGAGCTCCATAATAAACAAAGTGATTTTCATAACCACTTCTTCGGCGCTGATGAAAAACTGCTTAAGCGGCTCGCCCTTTTCTTTCATGGCCAGGATTCCAATGCCAATTAGAATTGAAAAGAAGATAACGGCTATAATGTCATTTTCGACCATGGCTTTTATCGGGTTGGTTGGGATAATGGCTAATAATCGTTGGGTTATCGTGGGCGTATCTTGGGACACGCGCTCAGCGAGCATGGCTCGCGTGCCTTCATCTACGCCTGTAAAGTCCATACCAATTCCGGGTTGAAACAGGGTTCCAAACAGCAATCCCAGCGAAACAGCGAACAGAGTGGTTCCCAAGTATAATAAAATGGTTTTAGCCCCTAGGGACCCCAATCGCTTGGGATCACCCATAGCAATGACACCGGATACCAGCGTGACCACAATCAGCGGTACAATCAGCATTTTAATCAGGCGAACAAAGGCGTCGCCAAAAGGTTTAATCCAGGTTGTGATAAATCCGGATGCTGATGAACCGCCCATATAATGAGCCGACAGGCCAACGATCATGCCCAGAATTAATCCGATTATGACGCGCTTCCATAAGGTAATCGCTTGCCAGGATTTCAGCATTTTGTCCCCTAAATTTTTGCGTCACAGTAAGTGGCTCCGTTTGGCGGCGCAAGCCTAAAAGGGAAGGGATTGGATATCCGGATCCACCCATGTCCGCCGGGCTTTGACGGCGAACAAAACCTCCTTTGACCAGTATTTCAATAGCCAGTCTGAGCGGCCCAATTCAGAGCTTAAAAGCTGATTGACGATCTCGCAAACAGGCAAGTCCAAACCGGCAGTTTCCAGATATGATTGGGCCGCAAGAAGAGAAGCCTGAGTTATAGTTTCATGATAGCCATCAGTGTCTGTATTTGGAACGCCCGTGGCTTCATTATAGCGGCGAATGATGTCCGGCATATCTTTAGCGGCATTATATTTTGGATGAACTAAAAGCCAGACAGCGGCCGCAAAATGGGCGGCATGGGTCCACTCCGGTTTAGGCAAAGACAGGTCAAGCAGGCCTTCGCCTATTTTGTCGATGTCTTTATCTGAATTAAAATACATTTTGCGTCTCCTTGGAACGCCCGGCGGGACCCCAAAGAAAAACCCCGCCTGAAGCGAGGTTGGTGGTTAGATGATCACATACCAAACTCGCCGCCTAAGAGGCGGTTTGCTGGCGGGCTGAATTTGTTACCATCGTGATCATGGTCGGCCTATAGCCCTAGGACGGCATATTGTCCATCATGGCTTTTTGTCCCGCCATAATTTCTTCCGGTGTTGGCTGCGCGACCTCGGTCGAAAACGTCCATGTGTAGAAAAACGGGTCCGTTGCCACCGCCGTCCGATCACCCCAAAACATGGTCTCGGGTTCAAACACAGATGTCATTCCCGCATCAACGGCCTGTTTATAGGCGGCGTCTACATCTTCAACATAGAGATAAAACGTAAACGATGTCTGCCCGGTCGGCGCTTTGCGCGGCATGAACTCGGCTTCGTCGTTAAAAAAGATGATACTGTCTCCGACGCGCATCATGCCGTGCATAACCCAGCCATTATCGGCTTTCATGATTTGAACATCGGTTGCGCCTAAGGCAGATTTGTAAAATTCAGCCGCTTTTTCACTGTCTTTGAAGGTGATATTCGCAATCACATCCTGAAAATTTTCGGGTTTATAACTCATCTTGGTTCTCCTCACTCTTTCCGAGTGCATTTAATCATAACGGCTTAGGCGTTACAAAATTTGAAAAACCAACAAGGTGAACAAAACCCCGCTTTAATAAGCGGGGTTCTCAAAACCTATTTCAGGGCCTGATGGAAATAGGCATATATCAATGCATTTTTATGGGCAGATTCTTTCAAGTTCGCCGCCGCCGAATGGCCGCCGTCAATGTTTTCATAATAAAGAAACGGAATGCCGTAGTCTTCCAGGCGCTGCGCGAACTTACGGGCATGGGCCGGATGGACCCGGTCATCCTTGGTCGATGTGTAAATCAGCGCTTCCGGATATTCAGCGCCGGCCACTATATTATGATAGGGCGATAGATTTCGGATAAAGGCACCTTCTGCGCCGTCATCGTCCGGATCGCCATATTCACCGACCCAGGATGCGCCCGCCAGAAGTTTGTCATAGCGATTCATATCCAGGAGCGGGACGCCTACAGCAACGGCGTTAAACAGATCGGGACGCTGGGTCATCATGACGCCCATGAGCAAGCCGCCATTAGACCCCCCGTGAATTCCCAGATGACGGGGGCTGGTGATTTTGCGCTCGATTAAGTCTTCGGCAATAGCGATAAAGTCATCATAAATGATCTGGCGTTTGGTTTTGAGACCCGCCTGATGCCAGTTGGGACCGAATTCTCCGCCGCCGCGAATGTTGGACAGAACATAAACGCCGCCCCGTTCCAGCCAGGCTTTGCCGTTGGTGCCGCTATAGCTGGGGTTCATGGAAATCTGGAAGCCGCCATAGCCATATAGCAAAGTCGGATTTTTTCCGTTCATTTCTAAATCTTTAGACATGACGACGAAATAAGGGATCTTGGTTCCGTCCGTGGATGCGACTTCGTATTGTTCGGCGGTCATGGACGAGCTGTCGAACCAGTCCGGGAGCGAACGAACTTTCGCGATTGACATGCCTTTCGTGTTGATGCTCCACAGCGTGTCGGGTTCCAGGAAGCTTTCTGTATTTATAAAGGCAACTGTTTCCTTATCATTGGTCGAACCAATTGAAATGGTCCCGTTTTCAGGGAAGTCGAGTTTTTTCTTGCTCCAAGCGCCATCCTTAAATCTAAACGCATAAGCGGATGCTGCAACATTTTCGGAAATACTCATCAATACGGCATTTTTGGTAACGCCATAATTGTTTAAAGTCTGCCGGTCTTTTGGCGCGAATACGACGCTAAGAGTCTCAATTTTTCCGGTTTCCATAAACTCTTCAAACGAGAATGATAGAAGTGTTCCGGCTTTGTGACCTCTCCAGTCTTCCTGAAGAGATAATAATGTCTGGCCTTTGAAATGAGCGCCGATACCGGATTTTTTCGGAAGCGGCAGTCTTTGCGGAATATTAGTTTTATCCCCTGATTGCGGCAGCCAATAATAATCGGTCTCGTAAAACGTCAGGGAGTTTTGGAACATGATTTCCTTGCCGCCATCGGCCCGGTCCATGGTGGAACCCCAAGAGCCCACAAATTTGGAGTCTCCTTCGTAAAGCAGCTTGGCGTCTTTCAGGGGTGTTCCGCGCTTCCATAGCCTGACCTGACGCGGGTAGCCGGACTCCGTCATAGTTCCTTCGCCAAAGTCGACGCCAATGATCATATGATCTTTGTCAAGCCACGTCGAAGACCCTTTACTTTCCGGTGTAACAAATCCCTTTTTGACGAATTTACCGGATTTGACGTTAAATTCCCGGCGCACTACGGCGTCTTTCCCGCCGTCAGACAGGTTCACAATGCACCGCGTATAGGTCGGCGCCAGACAGCTATTGCCTTTATAGACCCAGTTCTTGCCTTCTTTTTCGGCCAGAGCGTCAATATCCAAAACCGTTTCCCATTCCGGATTCCCGGACGCATAGCTCTCCAGTGTGGTTTTTCGCCATATACCTTTGACGTGGTTTTCATCCTGCCAGAAATTATGGGCTTCACCCCGGCGGTATGACACGTAAGGGATTTTTTCCGGGGAATTATAGATACCCAAAAGCTCCGCTTTCATATCCTGATAGCGGCTTCCCGTCAGGCGGTCATTTGAAACCGCATTCCAGGATTTGACTTTTTCAAGCGCATTTTCGCCCTCAACCTCTTCGAGCCAGAGATGATCTTCATCGGTTTTCCCGGCGTCCGTATAGCTTATGGCCTGACTGGCCCGGGCTTTTCTTTTGGTCATAGAGTCTTCTATTTTCGCGTCTTTGGTCGTTTCATTATTTGAAGATTTGTTTCCGCAGCCTGTCACGATGAGGGCAGTGCCTAACATCAGAGCAGCCGAAAGATTTTTGAAAGTCATGGCATTTCCCGATTACTGGTTTTTTATTGCGGCGCATAAAAGCGCAGATTGCGCATAGGGGCAAG
>CAYQNQ010000082.1:0-10974 GCA_964418815.1 uncultured Hellea sp. | reverse complement strand
AAGGTCTCGCGAATATAGCTGCCATTGATCTTGGATTTAACGTCTGAGCTCAGCAGGTATTCATAAATCTCAAAGTCCGCCCATTCATCATTAGGGGATAAAGCAGGGTGGGTTTCTGATGTGCCCTTAACTTGTGTCATCTCGACGATGGGTTCGTTTCTGATGCGCTGCTCGGCATATTCCTTGGTGAGCGGAGAGCCGTCAAAGGTTTTAAGATCGAACATCTCTCCGTCGGATACGTTGGAGTTATGGGGGATGGCCATAGCTTCTATGCCGGCACTTCGCTGACCATCCATCCAGTCCCAAAGATCTTCGGGATTGACGGAATCAAGCGTTGTAAAGACAGCATCGGGGGCTGCATCTCGAAAGACGACATTTCGGTGCAGATTGCCGCCGATAAAACTATTATCTTCACGCTGCTGCGTGGTTACGGCCGTATATTCATAGGCGGCAAATGTGGTGAGCTTGCCGGGCTCATAATGCTTGTTGGCGACAGCGACGTTGTCACGCCATGTCGAATCCATAACATCGCGATCATAAATACCAGGGTAGGGCTCGCCGGATCTGACGGATCCGCCCATTAATCCAAAGGCCGCCGTGATGGCGTCCGGGTCATCAGAAAACATGTTCTGGGCGAGATCTGATTTTGACAGAGGATGATCCGGATTATCCATGGCCGGAAGTATGCCCATGTAAGACCCATGATCGGTCGCGGCTACAAAATCGAGAGGGTCGCCCCAGATTGAGATGTCATAACCCGCTGGATGACGGATGGTTTCGCCTTTGGCAAAACGGTACACATCGTCAGGGGTGTTTCGGACGTTAAAGATATAGGCATCAAAGGAGTTCTTGGTATGTATGTGCAAATCGCCGAAATAAACGTCGGAGCCGGTTGTTTCGCGGCTACGCTCAGAGGATGTTTCGGTATTTTTTGCGTCAGATTGTTTCTCTGCGGCTTCCGGTTTTCCGGTTTCGCTGGAGCATCCCGCCACCAATGCCGCTATAGCTGCGGTCCATAATAGTTTCCGCATATTCCCCTCCAATTTTATTTATTGGGGAAATGCTAAAGTCGGGAAGTTTCCGGCGCAAGTGAAAAAAGTTGCATATGCACTATCTAAAATCGCTTTCATACAGCCAGTCTTGCGCGCTGGCGGTTAATCGGCGTTTAGGTCCATCTTTGCCAAGGTCCAGATCATCATAGGAAATATCGCCGGGCCAGAGTGTGACAAAGCCGCTATCGCCGCGGCAAAACTTTGTTTCAAAAATCTCCGGCTCGAATTTGGCGAGTCCGCTCATTGCTTCTTCTTTGGTTTTGTAATCCAGCAAAACTGATAATGAGACAAAGGTAGGCGGCATGAGTACCAGCTCGGGTGAGGGAACTGCGTTTAGGGCGTCGGCTGGAGAAATCCATTGAAAGTCGTGAATTTCGCCCTCGTCAATTTTTATTGGTGCGTCTGGCGCGCAGGCGACAAAAAACCAGGTTGAGAACCGCCTCTTTTCCTCAACGGGCGGGATCCAATTAGACAAAGTCACGAATTCGGTTTCGGAAATATCCAGACCCGTTTCCTCTTGGGCCTCGCGGATGGCGGCAAATTTAGCGCGTGTGATTTCGTTTTGCCCCGGTCCGTCACCTTCATCTACGCGTCCGCCCGGAAACACCCAGGCACCGCCAAAAGCTTTCAGAGCACGATTACGGCGCAGCAGCAGGGCTTCTATGCCGGTAGCACCATCACGTAAGAGCAGAACAGTTGCGGCCGGAATAAGCGGGCTGGGCGCTTCAGGATTACCGGAAAATTCCAAGGTTAAAAATCCAGCTCAACAAACTGAGCATGATCCTGAATGTACTCGAAACGAAGTTCTGAGCGCTTACCCATAAGTGTCTCCACCAGAGCCTCTGTCGTCGGCAGGTTTTCGTTGTCGATGGTTATTTGGATCATCTTACGAGTAGCAGGATTCATGGTTGTATCTTTGAGCTGCGAAGCCATCATTTCGCCCAGCCCTTTAAAGCGGCCTATGTCGATTTTGCCTCGGCCCGTGAATACAGTTTCGATAAGTTCGTCTTTATGGAGATCGTCAATGGCATATTCTGTTTTTGCCCCTTGAGTGATCTTATACAGGGGCGGCATTGCCATGAATAAGCGGCCTTCTTCGATGAGTGGGCGCATATAATTGTAAAAGAAGGTTATCAAAAGGGCGGCGATATGGGCGCCGTCCACATCGGCGTCGGTCATAATGACAACGCGCTCATATCTGAGGTCTTCGAGATCAAATTTTTTGCCAAGACCGGTTCCCAGCGCCGTTACCAGATCGTTGATTTCCGCATTCTTGGAAATCTTGTCCATACTGGCGCTGTGAACATTCAGGATTTTGCCTCGCAGAGGTAATATGGCTTGTGTAATTCGGTTACGGGCCTGTTTAGCCGAGCCGCCCGCACTGTCGCCCTCGACAATAAAGAGTTCAGTATTTTCCGCGCCCTTGCGCGAGCAATCGGCAAGTTTACCGGGAAGGCGGAGTCTCTTGGTAGCGGATTTCCGATTGATGTCTCGCTGCTTGCGTCTACGGACACGTTCATTGGCCTTTTCAATGACCCATTCAAGAAGCTTGGTGGCGTCTTTGGGCGAAGAAGCAAGCCAGTGGTCAAAAGGATCTCTGACGGCGCTTTCCACAATTCGCACGGCTTCGCTGTTGGACAATCTGTCTTTGGTTTGGCCCTGAAATTCTGGACTGCTCAAGAATACAGAAACAAGGGCGCCGGCGCCGTTCATGACATCATCCGGCGTTACATGGGATACCTTTTTCCCCATTCCGCTAATATCCGCGTAGGCCCGTAGACCTTTTGTTATGGCGGCGCGAAGGCCTTGCTCATGCGTGCCGCCGCCAGCCGTCGGGATGGTATTACAATAGGAGCGTACAAAGGTGTCAGCTTCGCCGTAACCTTCCGGGGACCATGTGATCGCCCATTCAACCCGGCCGTGACCCTTGTCCTTTTTGGTTCGTCCAGCAAAGACTTCGGGCGTAACCATGGTTTTGGACCCGATAGTTTCCTTTAAATAATCCTTGAGGCCATCTGGAAAATGAAACACAGCATCCGCCGGAACGGTGTCGAGTTCCTGAATGAGTTCGCCGGCACATTTCCAGCGGATTTCCACACCGGGCTGGAGGTAAGCTTTGGCTCTAGTCATACGGAAGAGGCGCGCAGGTTTGAAGTGGGCTTTGGCACCAAAAATTTCGGGATCCGGATGGAATCTGACCCGTGTTCCGCGGCGGTTGTTAATCGAGCCTAGGTCTTCAAGTTTCCCAAGCGGCTTGCCTTGGGAAAACTTCATCCGAAACAATTGCTTATTGCGGGCAACCTCAACCTCCATGGCATCGGAAAGCGCGTTAACAACGGATATGCCGACACCGTGAAGACCGCCAGCGGTATCATATGCGCCATTTTTGAATTTACCGCCTGAATGGAGCTCTGTCATTATCACTTCAAGAGCAGACTTATCTTTGAATTTTGGATGCGGGTCTACAGGAATGCCTCGGCCATTATCCGTGACGGAAAGAAAGCCGTCAGCATGTAATTCTACTTCGATCCGGCTGGCGTGACCTGCAATGGCTTCGTCCATAGAGTTATCAATGACTTCGGCGAACAAATGGTGCAGGGCGCGGTCATCTGTACCGCCGACATACATGCCGGGCCTGAGCCTGACAGGCTCAAGACCTTCTAAGACTTCAATATCTTTGGCTGAATAGTCGTCGTTACTCATTGATGCGAACAGGTCTTTTTTCTTTGTACGGGCCATTTAAAATCCGGATGGGATAATCGATGAGGGAATCCATCGATTCTATTTATATTCCGTAAAAAGAGATTCCTTGAAAGCTACAAGTGCCAAACAAGGATTTGATTAAGGAATTAAAAAATCATCCGCAGAACAACACGTCCTGTGTGGCGGATAAATCCGTCCCGGACATCACTGTCAAAGTCGAACCCGAATGATGAATAGCCCGTACCTGCTGCCAAACTGAACCCGAGCAGGAAGCCGTCGGATGGGAAAGGCTCAGACGTTAAAGTGGTTCGAAGTGAGCGCCCGGTAAATCCATAGGATGTCGTTACGCCGTCATTGATAAACTCGTTTCTATAACCCACTCTCAAAGAGGGCTTTATCCACGTCCGTTCACCTCCAAAATTACCCCCAATATTGAGAATGGCCGAAGCACCCCCCAATTCCGAAGTCCGGCTGTCAACATCCAGCGCAATTGCTGAATTAATATCGGATGTTTCAGTATATCCATTTTCGCTGAGCCTTAGGTAATCGACGGAAAATGCCGGTCGCAACCAGATTTTCTCGCTAAGGTCGATATCATATCCACCGCGAATAGAGCCATTTATATGTGTGCCGGACCACTCGCCATCTGTTGTTTCGGAAAATCCTCCGATCGCAACATTGCGAGTTTGCTCGAAATCGTTAAAGCCACCGCCGCCGTAGAGGTCAATGCTGAAATCTCCGGATTCAAAGCCTGCATAAAGACCGCCTTGAACGGTCAATACGTTCATGGGGTCATCTAATCCGACAACATCCTCGATCTCTGTGGAAGCGAACCCAACATTTATACCGGCTGCATGGAAAGGCCCAACAGCGGCATCTAAGCCACCGGTAAATCCAAATCCAAACCCTCTAAACTGTTCAGATAGTCCAGCTAGGTCCCTGTCTGCAAAATATGTAAACTGCTGGATCCAAGCGCCTCCGGATCGTTCCTGCGAGCGGCGGGCATTATCAAGGTGAGAGCCAACCGCACCGACGGCGCCGTCAACATTAGCCACGACGAAATGACGGGCTGCAGACGCGAACTCCGGCATTAACTGGTTTATAGCATTTCGAAATTCGTCTCCGTCCGTAATATTGACAAAGGCTTGTGCCAATTCCTGATTTCCGAAAAGAGCATCAAAGGCAGTATCAAAACTAGCGGTCTGCACAGCATCGAGGCCCAGCTCGGATGTACTTCTTAAATCCAGAGTAATGAGTAGGGCGTTTGGATCATTCGGGTCGATTTGGAATGAAGTGTCATATAAAAACGGTGAGTCAAAAGCCAAGAGCGAGTCTAAACTACCCCCGATTGACAAGGCGCCGCCGGCATCGAGTACAGTGAACGTATTATTGGCTTGTCCAATCACGTCGTTTAGAATCGGTGTGATCGTTGCGCCGTCGGCAAAAGTTATATTGCCGCTTGTTATGAGTGTTGAAGCTAAGCCCGACTGTCCGTCAAGTGATGTACTGAATGACGATGTTCCATCGAAGCTCGCGCTTGTTGCATTGATGGGCGTGGCTGTTGTTTGAATGATTGAGCTATTATCAACAACGGAAATGACCAAATCACCTGTATCTGTCAGAGTCCCCTGATAGGTCGAGCCGCCTGAAAGAGACAAAACGTCGGCACCATCGGCGAAATCCAGATCGCCGGTTATGGTACCAGCGCCAAGATTGACTGTGTCGTCACCTGAACCCAGAAGAACATTCCCGAATATTGATGGGTCTGGCGGCGAGATTCCGTCATCTGGATTGCTATCAACAGGCACGGTTTGATTGATCGTTACGCCTGTTGTATTTGCAGAAAGATCCATAGCGATGAAAGTGAAGTTGGTTTCCGCAGTTCCAAGAGGATCGGAATTGTTGCCGGATGCCACAATAGATCCGGTATTATCAATAACCGTAAGAGTTCCGGACATATCTCTTATGGCAATTGCCGTGCCTTCGCGGCCAACAATAGTCGCTCCAATGAAACCAGAATTCACAATTGAATCGATATCAGCACCGGCTTCAACATCGACGGCCACGGCAATCAAGTCTTGTGCTGCCAGCGGGTTTTCCAAATCGGCAAAGATCTCTAATGCATTTTCGCTGACAGTAGCTTGCAAGAGGCCCGAATTGTTTATTTCGTCAACAATTGCGCCGCTGCCCAGAACAACGACGCGGGCAAGAGCGGTATCAGGAGCTCCGGCTTCACTGCTTCGGGACGTTGCAACGGCTATGCCTCCAATATTGTTGATCCCGCCTACGAGCGTTGCGTCGCGAACCTCCAATCCGGTTGCTGACAAGTCGTCAATAACTGCGTCGGCGTTAACCGTTCCCTGATTGACAAATGCATATTGAAGATGGGTGTTGTCGGGATCTGTGACCGGGACAATAAGTCCGATCATAATATTTGTTCCTTCACCGTCAAATAATATGGCCGGAGCGCTCCCAAATTGATTGATGGTGCTATTGCCAACCTGGGTGGTGACTTCTGTTTGATTGTTGTCCGCATCCGTAACAGTTTCAGTTACGAAATCGCGCCGTAAATGCAGACCTTCACTAATATTACCGCTCACGTGAATCGCTGCGCCTGCTTGCAAAGTATCTGTATCATCAATGGCTTCACCAAGGGCCAAAATAGTCGTTCGGTCTGTAAACCGATATCCCGTATTTGTAATTGCCCCGTCATTTGTGACGCCGCCCGTGAAATCTCCTGAAATTGCCAGAGCCCGGCTGCCTTCACCTACAGCGCTAATATTTCCCGCGTGATTCAGGTCTCCCGTTACGTCCCCTTCGATCAATACGGCAGCTGTTGCGCCGCCAACCGGGTTCCCATTAGCGTCAAGAGAAAATCCACCCACAGTCTGAATGTTTCCGCCAAGATTAATGTTTCCGGTCAGTCCAGCGTTTTCAATTATACGAAATGCGTAACTGTCATTTCCTTCAATGGCGATAGTTGAGCCTTGTTCGGCATTGATATCGCCTACAAATGGGCTGGCACCAGAAATAAGAATACCTGTTCTGCCTGAGCCTTCGGCAAAAGGTCCATCAGGTGTAAAGTCTTCGTCCGTGTCTTCCGCTTCGAATGATTCTGACAGGTTGATGGTGCCGGCCAGCGTAATATTACCGGAATTGCCGCCCTGAAGTTCGATGCCCGTCGTATCATTGGCGTCAAGGGAAGTCAGATTTCCTTCGATTAGCAGGTCATTGTTAGAATCTACGGTCACTGCAGTGCCGGTTGCTACATCGATACTACCAGCGCTTTGGACACGAACATCACAAGCCGCTCCATTATTGGCAGTAGATGTCTGAATTGCGTCCGTTGTGGCCGAATCAATTCCGCCTTCTGTAGTCGTTGTTGTGACACCGTCTGCGTCAGTCGTACTTGTGACTGTGAAGCATGGAGCGGCATCCTGAGCCCATGCGGGGGCCGCATTCACAGAAATAAAAGTTGCCAAAGTGGACAACAAGAGACGATTCTTCAATGACATGGATTTCCCCAATGAATTGCGATTCAGAGCTTTCTAACGGACATTAATCTAAAGGCCAATGAAAGTTTGGTTAATTATTCAGTTATTTTACAGTAAGGTTTGCGAGTCTCAGGCGCGGTGAGTTCACTGTTGCCGCCGCCATAAACACAGCCTATATCCGTTTTTGTGAACAAACCTGCCGAAATTGACACACAAAAGGCCAAGCATCTGCGGCAATATGAGCTTGTGGACATGGTTCGGGCCTATGATCCATCGGTAAATGAAAACCTGCTCAACAAAGCCTATATTTATGCGACCAAAGCCCACGGGGCTCAAATGCGTCATTCCGGCGATCCCTATTACGCCCATCCCATTCAGGTGGCGGGAATACTCGCATCCCTGCATATGGATGTTCAATCTATTTGTACGGGCCTGCTTCACGACGTTCTGGAAGACACCGAGGCAACTTATGCAGATGTGACCGACCTGTTTGGCGAGGAGATTGCCCAGCTTGTCGACGGCGTTACCAAGCTGGGGCAGGTAGAGCTTTCCGTGCCGAATCCGACCCGTCAAAGACGACAGGCCGAAAATTTTCAGAAGTTTGTTCTGGCCATGAGCCGGGATGTCCGGGTTCTAATCGTCAAGCTATGCGATAGGCTTCATAATATGAGGACCTTGCATTTTCACCCAAAAGTAGAGTCCAGAGAGCGCATCGCTCGGGAAACACTTGATATTTATGCTCCTTTGGCCCGGCGTATTGGTGTCGACCGTATTTGTTCTGAGTTGGAAGACCTTTCCTTCCAACACCTCAATCCTTCAGCCTATGAAAGTATCAATAAGCGGCTCGATGATTGGCGCGACAATCAGGAAACTGCGATTTCGCAAATGTCCGTAGCTCTGCGGGATTTGATGGATCAAGCGGTTATTGAAACCCGAATATACGGACGGGAAAAGCGGGCCTATGCCATTTGGCGTAAGCTCCAAAGACAGGGCATCGGGTTTGAAGATGTGGCGGACATCTATGCGTTTCGAATGATTGTAGACAAAGCGGCGACCTGTTACCGAGTTCTTGGAATCCTTCATACGGAATTTAGGTGTGTTCCGGCGCGGTTCAGGGATTTCATTTCTGTCCCCAAACCCAATGGTTATCAGTCATTGCATACAACGATTTTAGGACCTGAAAACCGCCGACTTGAAATCCAAATCCGTACTGAACGTATGGAAGATGTCGCAGAACGGGGTGTGGCCGCCCATTGGGCCTATAAGAATGAAGCCTATGCCTATGACCCGGAAAAGGCCCAAGAATCCGGCGGTGATCCTCTGAAGCGGATTCGTCCCCTTGTCGAAATGATGGAGCAAAGCGGGGACGCCGATGAGTTTCTGGAACATGCCAAACTTGAAATGTTCGCTGATCAGGTATTCACATTTACGCCCAAAGGCGATCTTATTTCGTTACCGAGAGGCGCAACCCCCATTGATTTCGCCTATGCGGTCCATACGGATGTGGGGGATACCTGTATTGGCGCCCTCATTAATAACCGGGAGAAACCGCTTAGAACGCGGCTGCAAAACGGCGACGTCATCAAGATCATTCGCGGCGGAGAACCTGAGCCGCAACAGGGCTGGGAAAATATGGTTGTCACTGGAAAGGCTCGCTCATCTTTACGGCGATTGTCCAGAGACCGCGAAGCGCAGGAATTTCAGCGTATTGGCGCTATGTTGGCCGACCATGCGTTTGCGCGAGAAGATAAGGACTATAGCGAAAGCTCAATTGGGGACGCTCTCAAACGTCTTGGATTTAAAGACCCCGAGGAGCTTTATGAGGCTTTGGGAAAGGGCGAGCTGTCCATAAAGCAATTCATGCAATCCGTTTTTCCTGGAAGAGAAAGTACGAAAGCGCTTGAAGAATATGCCAGCCGGGAATTCATCACGGATTCGACGGCAAAACTTTATGTAAAAGGCGACGGCCTGACCGCTGGCGTTAGCCTGCATTTGTCCGATTGCTGTTCTCCGATTCCGGGCGACAGAATTGTCGGCGTTCAAAAACAGGGGCGGGGAGTGGTTGTGCACACTATTGATTGTGATGTCCTTTCAGAAACCGAAGACATGGGCGTATGGTTGGACATTGGCTGGCGGCGCGCAGCGCAGCACGCCACGTCAACGGCGCGGGTCACCGCGACTGTCGAACATGTTCCTGGTGCCTTGGCCGACGTCACTAAAATTATTGGCGAGGCAGGCGGGAACCTGCTCAATATCACAACCGTAAAACGTAGCCCGACTTTTTTCGACCTGGTTTTTGATATCGAAGTGAACGACAATCGGCACCTAATGCAAATCATTGCAGCTTTGCGCACCAGTGCCTATGTGGTAACCGCGCGGCGCATGATGAGCGACAATTCAGCGGCAGATTAAAAATATTAGAAAGATGAATATGAATACGGATGAAGTTCTTGATGTCTTCAGAGAAGCGGGTGCCTTGCTTGAAGGGCATTTCATATTGTCCTCAGGACTGCGGAGTCCTGTGTTTTTACAAAAAGCGCTGATTTTCAAAAATCCCCGTTTGACATCAATTCTTTGCAAGGCGTTGGCAGAAAAAGTTTCCAATAAACTCAAAGACTTGCCGGACATTATTGTTGCGCCTGCAATGGGCGGGGTTATTCCAGGTTACGAGACAGCGCGGCATATGGGACTGGAGTCTGTTTTTACAGAACGGGAAAACGGAGAATTTGCACTACGGCGTGGATTTTCACTGGAAAAAGGGCAGAAGGTTTTGATGGTGGAAGACATCGTGACGACGGGATTATCATCGCGCGAATGTATTGCGTCCATCGAAAAAACCGGCGCGAAAGTTATTGCTGGCGCTTGCTTGTTTGACCGCTCGGGGGGCAGCGCGGATATCGGTGTGCCGCTCATTAGTTTGGCCGCTCGGAAGTTTCCGGCTTATGAACCGGATAATCTGCCGCCAGAGCTTGAAAAAATTCCAGCCATAAAACCGGGAAGCCGGGGATTAAAGTGACAGACAGTCCATATCTGTCAAATTTAAGGTTGGGAGTTAATATTGACCATATTGCAACCATTCGAAATGCCAGAGGCGGGTCTCATCCTGACCCGGTTGCGGGGGCCTATGAAGCTATCAGGGCCGGTGCAGACGGGATAACGGCACACCTCAGGGAAGATCGCCGGCATATCACCGACGACGACATGGAACGTTTACAAAAATTGTGTATCGCCGAAAACATACCTCTTAATTTTGAGATGGCCGCTGTCGCGGATATGGTTGCGATAGCCAAGAGAATAAAACCTCACGCCGTCTGTCTGGTGCCGGAACGCCGCGAAGAACGCACGACCGAAGGCGGGCTAGATGTGGCCGGGCTTCACAATACCATAACGCCTATAATACGGGAGCTTATTGATAGCGGGGCCAGGGTATCTCTTTTCATTGAAGCGGACGAGCGACAGATTAGAGCCGCTGCCGCCAGCGGTGCGCCCGTTATTGAAATACATACGGGCGCCTATGCTCACGCTCTAGATGACGGGGATACCGACAAGGCGGCAAAAATTTTAAAGGCCATGCAAGACGGGGCGAAGCTAGCGCATTCTCTCGGTCTTGAAGTGCATGCCGGACACGGTATTACTTTTGACAATGTCGGGAAAATTGCCGTGATTCCAGAACTGGCGGAGCTGAATATTGGCCATTATCTTGTTGGCGAGTCTATTTTCATGGG
>CAYQNQ010000081.1:7801-11027 GCA_964418815.1 uncultured Hellea sp. | reverse complement strand
TTTATTTAAATGTTGCAGGTCAGAAAAATATTGGGCAAGATTTGAAAATGACTGAACATGCGCCCAAAAACTCCGAAGGTTTCAACAGCTTTAAAGCCTTCTACCCTTACTATCTTTCGGAACATCAAAACCTGACTTGTCGGCGGCTGCATTTCATAGGAACCGCGCTGATAATATCCCTCTGGACTTGGGTCGTCCTTACTCAGAATTGGTGGTTTCTGCTGTTAACCCCTCTGCTCGGATATGGCTTTGCCTGGGTCGGTCATTTTTTCTACGAGAAAAACAAACCCGCTACATTTAAAAACCCGGTCTATAGCCTCATTGGTGACTGGGTCATGTTTTTTGACATGCTGCGCGGGAAGGTCTCGCTTCTGCGCTAAGACTTCCTGGCCGTCATCGGCACTTTTTTCATTGTCCAGCCAATGGCGATTAGGCCGGAGATTAGATTGGCCGCAGCAATGCCAATAAACGCTCCAATAAGGTTATCCGTCAACACAACACCGATAAAAATAAATCCAACATATAACAGCAAAGATCGGATGATTGTATAAACCAGGCCATATAGAGGTCTTCCCAATGCGTTAAGCCCGGCCGCACTAATAAAAACAAACCCGTAGCCAAATATCGTCACTGGTACGATGTAGAAATAAGCTCTTGCGTGATTAACAAGATCAGGGTCATCATTAAATATTGATGCCAAATAGGGGCCTATCAGTGCCAGAACCACGGCCATGAACATGCTCCATATAAAGGAAATCCAAAAGCAGCTGATAAACGATTGTCTGACTCTGTCCGTTAGGCCGGCCCCGCCATTTTGACCTGAAATCGCACCTATGCAGGCGGATAGGGCATATAATAGACCTACCGAGAATAATTCGAGCCGTCCGGCGAGACCGAAAGCGGCGATCTGTACATCATCCGCCAGAATTTTAGTGATAATTGCGACAGCAACGGCGGCGGCGATAGGAACAATTATATTGGTACCCATGGCTGGAATTGCGACGGCCCCGATAATTTTAACAGCATTTCTAAATGATCTAATCGTGAGATCTTTAAAATCCACCAGTTTACGGTACCAAAATGCCAGATAAAATCCGTAGATTGCGGCAATAATATTTCCACATAAGGTCGCAATCGCAGCACCCTGTACCTCCATCGCCGGAATTGGCCCGAATCCGTAAATCAGAAACGGGTCCAAAATCATATTGATAACGGCACCAAGTATCATGATCGAGCTCGGCAACATGGCTTCGCCCCCTGCTCTCAAGGTATTGTTGCACATGCTGGCCACCGAAACGATGATAAGCCCGGGAAATGAAATCAGTAAATAACTGCGCGCCATGGAGATAACTTCCGGGCCTGCGTCGCCATAAATTTTAAGGATGAATGGCATAGCTATGAGCATTATTGTGACCAGAGTTGTCATGACCAGGAGCGCAAAAATTATTGCCGCAGCCGCGTGTCGTTTAGCCCGCGCGCCTTCATTCTGCCCAAGCGCTCTACTAATAGCTGACATGGTTCCGGCGCCCAGTCCGATATTGGCTGAATTTCCGAGAAATGTGAGCGGCCATGCAATGGTTAAAGCGGCAATCGCCCAAACCCCGACATCAGGACGGCTGGGATCTTTTAGATTTCCTAAAAACCACATGTCGACCATGCCTGCTGACAACAAAGCCATAACCGCAAGGGAAAACGGACCGACCATGCGCAGCACATGACCCGTGACATCCCCTTTTGTCAGATCAATTTTTGCGTCGGACAAGCGTCACCGATGTGACGGTGCGAAAGCCGCCAGTGTTGCCATTTGAGTAATTTCGGAGGCTGTCGCGCCCAATCGGCAAATCTGTACCGGTTTTTCAAGCCCGGTTAAAAACGGCCCTAATACTGTCGCGCCGCCAACGGCTTTTAAAAGCTTAGTCGATATAGAGGCCGAATGGATAGCCGGCATGATGAGCACATTGGCTGCGCCTGATAGCCGCGAGAACGGATATGTCAAAGTATGTAAAGGGTCGAGAGCTACATCGGCAGACATATCGCCTTCATATTCGAAATTGACCTGACGTTCATCAAGGATACGGACGGCTTCTCGCACTCGTTCCATGCGTTCGCCAACGGGATTTCCGAAAGTTGAATAAGACAGCATGGCCACTCTTGGTTCAAATCCGAATTGCCGCGCAAATCCTGCCGTCGTCTCGGCGATATCCGCCAGATCACTGGCGGTTGGAAATTCTGTAATATTGGTGTCGGCAATGAACAGGGTTTTACCTTTGTTGATTGCCACGGAAACGCCCATGGTACGCTCTTCGCTATCGTGGCTCAGGACCAGACGAACATCGCGCAGCGCCTTATCATAGCTGCGCGTAACACCCGTCACCATACCATCGGCAAGTCCGTGATAAATCATAAGCGATGAGAAGACGTTTCGATCATTATTGACCAGCCGCTGCGCGTCCCGGCGCAAAAAGCCGGATCTCTGGAGTTTGCCGTATAATGTTTCCGTAAATTCAGCATTGCGGTCAAACAGGCGAGCGTTGAGTATGGTCAGCTGATCCATATCTTCGATACCCAGAAGCTTCATATTATCATGGACCGGTTTTTCCCGGCCAATCAAAATAGCCTTGCCCAGCCCCCGCTGCTGATACGCCTGAGCGGCTCTGATAACGGCGGGCTCCTCGCCTTCTGCGAAGACAATGGTTTTAGGGTCGTTGACAACTGTTGCTGTGATTCCCTGCAGGAGCGCCGCTGTCGGGTCCTGCCGCCTGGCGAGCTGTTGCTTATAAGCCTCCATGTCTTCAATGGGTTTGCGGGCTGTGCCTGTATCCATGGCGGCCTGTGCAACATAGGGCGGTATCTCGGAAATCAGCCGCGGATCAAAAGGCGCCGGGATGATATATTCGCGGCCATATTTGGGCCGTTTGCCATGATAGGCCGCCGCGACTTCCTCGGGCACGTCCTGCCGGGCCAGATCCGCCAGAGCATGGGCGCAAGCGAGCTTCATCTCTTCATTGACGTTCCGGGCTCTGACATCGAGGGCGCCTCTGAAAATATAAGGAAAGCCGAGAACATTATTGACCTGATTAGGATAGTCAGATCGGCCCGTCGCAATGATCGCATCATCCCGAACAGCTTTGATATCTTCCGGCAATATTTCCGGGTCCGGATTTGCCATGGCAAAAATGATCGGATTTTTGGCCATGGATTTAACCATCTCTTTTGAGACAATACC
>CAYQNQ010000081.1:0-7701 GCA_964418815.1 uncultured Hellea sp. | reverse complement strand
GTCAGGTCGCAAGCATTGATCAGGCCAGCGGTTGCGATAATCGCTGTGCCGTGCTGGTCATCATGGAAGACTGGAATGTTGAGTTCATCACGAAGTCTTTGCTCAATAATAAAACACTCAGGCGAGCCGATATCTTCAAGATTTATGCCGCCAAAAGTATGGCCAATACGCCGGACACATTCGATAAACTGTTCCGCGTCCTCTTCTTCGACCTCAATGTCGAACGAGTCGATATCGGCAAACCGCTTGAACAGAACAGACTTCCCTTCCATGACGGGTTTCGAGGCTGCAGCGCCCAAATTACCCAATCCCAAAATGGCTGTCCCGTTGGAAATGACGGCCACCATATTGCCCTTGGAAGTATACTCATAAACGAGGTCCGGGTTTTTAGCGATTTCCTCAACAGGCACCGCAACGCCGGGCGAATATGCCAGCGACAAATCTCTTTGGGTCACCATCGGCTTTGTCGGCTGCAACGCCAATTTTCCGGGAATCGGCTCTGCGTGAAATTTCAAAGCCTGCTCGTCGGTTATATAGGTTTTACCAGCCAATTTTTATCTCTCGCGTCAAAATACTGGCCGCTTCTAGACATATTTCGGCACCGATTAAAGCTTATAATTTGGATGATTATGCGCAGCCTTCAAAGACATGAAAAGCAAATGTGCACAATTTTTCATCCGGGCCCTTGCGAGCGTACAAAATTTATGCGCTTTTTACACTCTCACTTGTTTTCAACAGCATTGCTAAAAATCAAGTCGACTCAACCTCAGTCATAGCTAAACACGACACTCAGAATTGAGGAGGTGTACCCGTGAAAAAAATAGAAGCTATAATTAAACCTTTTAAATTGGACGAAGTAAAAGAAGCCCTTCAAGAAGTCGGCCTTCAAGGCATGACGGTCGTAGAAGCTAAAGGATTTGGACGTCAAAAAGGACATACAGAGCTCTATCGCGGCGCAGAATATGTGGTTGATTTTCTACCAAAGTTAAAATTGGAATTGGTTGTTGCCGACGATCAGGTTGAACCTGCTCTGGAAGCCATTCAAACGGCGGCCAAGACCGGTAAAATCGGCGATGGTAAAATCTTCGTTTCAAGTGTCGAACAGGCTATC
Organism: uncultured Hellea sp.; assembly: GCA_964418815.1. Lineage (GTDB taxonomy): Bacteria > Pseudomonadota > Alphaproteobacteria > Caulobacterales > Maricaulaceae > JACOMS01. The sequence goes on along the minus strand of CAYQNQ010000081.1, from coordinate 6,590 downwards.
CGGATACGCACAGGCGAATCTGGCGAAGCCGCTCTGTAATTATTTAAAGATCAGCTAGGGAAGGATCAGTAATGTCAGCGAGTAAAGTAATTAAACGTCTTAAAGACGAAAACATTGGATTTGTAGATTTCCGTTTTACAGACCCAAAAGGGAAAATGCAGCATGTCACGTTTACAGCGGACATGTGCGACGAGGATTTGTTTGAAGACGGGACGATGTTTGATGGGTCTTCCATCTCTGGATGGAAAGATATCAACGAGTCCGATATGGTTCTAATGCCGGATACAAGTACCGCAAAAATAGACCCCTTTTATCAGCAAGACACTCTGGCTATTTTCTGTGATGTTTTAGAGCCCGATACAGGCGAGCCCTATAATCGCGACCCAAGAGGCACGGCAAAGGCGGCTCAAACCTATATGAAGGCCGCAAAGGTTGGAGACCAGGTGTATTTCGGCCCAGAAGCCGAATTCTTCGTTTTTGATGATGTTCGCTGGAATACAGACAAGAACATTACAGGTTATGAAATTGACTCAACTGAGCTGCCTGAAAATACCGGTACGCATTATGCCGGCGGCAATATGGGTCACAGGCCGGGTCCAAAGGGCGGTTACTTCCCTGTTCCGCCAATTGACTCCGCTCAGGATATGCGAACAGAAATGCTCACCATTATGGATGAGCTTGGACTGCGTCCGGAAAAGCATCACCACGAAGTTGCGCCCGCACAGCATGAACTGGGAATGAAATTCGCCACTCTTCTGGAAATGGGCGATAACATGCAGCTTTATAAGTATATCGTTCACAACGTTGCCCATGCTTACGGCAAAACCGCAACCTTTATGCCAAAGCCCATGTGGAATGATAACGGCACAGGCATGCATGTTCACATGTCTATCTGGAAAAATGATAAGCCGTTATTTGCCGGTAACGAATATGCCGGATTATCCAAGCAGTGCCTCTACTATATTGGCGGCATCATTAAACACGCCAAAGCGATTAACGCCTTCGCCAATGCTTCGACGAACTCTTACAAGCGTCTGGTTCCCGGGTTTGAAGCCCCGGTCATGCTGGCCTATTCTTCCAGAAACCGATCGGCCTCCATTCGTATTCCGTGGACAGCATCTCCAAACGGCAAACGTCTGGAAGCTCGCTTCCCGGATCCTGCAGGCAATCCTTACCTGACTTACACCGCCCTCCTCATGGCCGGCCTTGACGGTATCAAGAACAAAATTGATCCTGGCGATCCAATGGATAAAGACCTCTACGATCTTCCGCCGGAAGAAGCGGCATCTATCCCGCAAGTGTGTGGCTCCCTGCAAGAAGCGCTAAGCGCCCTCGATGGCGACCGTGACTTCCTGAAAGCCGGCGGTGTCTTTGATGATGATCAGATTGATGCTTACATCGATCTCAAGATGGAAGAAGTCCACCGGGTCAATATGCATCCACACCCGGTAGAATTTGATCTCTATTACAAATGCTAGGTATAGCGACTTAATTCAAGAGCCGGGAGTTTCCCGGCTTTTTTATTTTAAAAACCATGACTTCCCCGTAAAACTATAGTAGGGGCTGGGTAAGTGGAGGGCGCAATGAATTCACAAAGTCTGTTCGAGATATTCAATCATTTTGTTTCAAGCCGGGACCCGGCGCAGCTATTGTCTATGGCAGATGATGTGGAGATTTTTGGATCTTCAACTTTTGGCGACGGCAAAACCTATATTGGCAATAAGGCGCCAGCCAAATTTCGCGAAACGATCTCGGTTGCGAAGGTCAGCAAACCCGACATCAAACTCAACGTCAAACATGCGGTCACCAATGGTGACCACGGTCTATTCTTTCTGGTTATAGAAAAAGGTCGTAAAAAAACGACCAGCGCACTTGATCTGGTCGTTTCAAATGGAAAGTTGAAATGCTTTCACGAGGTTAGAACTAAAGTGTAACCTAAAAACGGCTGGAAGAGTCGTTATCGCGGTCACCCTGAAGCGCTTTCATCAGATCGTCGGCAGACATCTCCGTTTTCTTTTCGGTTTCACCGTGCTCAAGAGCCAAGATTGGCGCGTCTTCTTTTTCTTCCGGCAATTCGTCATCGAGAATAACCCGCTGCAGACCGACCACCAAACCTTCGCGTAAATCGTTCAGGTCAAGCGTTTGATCTGCGATCTCTCTTAGAGCGACAACTGGTGTCTTGTCATTGTCCCGGTCTACGGTAAGGCTGGCACCGGCAGAAATACTTCTGGAACGATGAGACGCTAGTAAAACCAGGTCAAACCGGTTTGGGATAATCTCTACGCAATCTTCTACTGTGACGCGGGCCATGGGACCTCCAAAATCAGACGGATTTGTTCAAAAACCCGTCTATATAAATGACTCGCGCGGCTATAAAGATTACATGTATTTTTTGCAAGAACTATTTATTTCCATTGTGAATGTGGTAATACCCCGTTTTAAAGCCCCACGAGAAACCTGAGTGTTTTACAATTCCCATAAAAATCCTTTGATTTCAGCCCCTTTCAGCCGCGCGCTTCTGGCCAGCCTGGCGCCTGATGGCGGCCTGTGGATGCCCAGCTCAATCAAGCCGTTCAGCCCGGCAGAATGCGCCGAAATGGGCTCAAAGTCTTTTGCGGATTGTGCCGCTGTTTTAGCGCGGCAATTTGTAGATAATCGGTTCTCTGACGAGGATTTACAGACCATTTGCCGGGACGCCTATGATTTCCCTTTGCCCATAAAAACACTGAACGGCTATGAGATAGACCCCGCCACCCCCGAGCTCGCCGGCAACGAGTTTATACTTGAATTATTTCAAGGGCCGACTTTGGCGTTTAAAGACTTTGCCGCCCGTTTTATGGGGCGTGCCGCCAGCCATATCATGAAATCGAAAAACCAGAACCGAACGATTTTGGTGGCGACGTCTGGCGATACAGGCGGCGCAATCGGCGATGCTTTCCTACATCAGCCGGGAATCCGGGTTTTCATTTTATACCCCAATGGCGGCGTCAGCAAAGTTCAGGAACAGCAGTTGACAACAATGGGCGAGGGCAACTCTAATGTGCACGCTATCGCCGTTGATGGGTCCTTTGATGACTGCCAGCAACTCGTTAAAGACGCATTTGCTGATACTGGATTATCCAAGAAGCATAATTTGATGTCTGCCAATTCAATAAATGTCGGCCGGGTCATTCCTCAAAGTTTTTATTATTTCTGGACAAGCCTCCAAATTAAAGCGGCATACGGCGATATACCTATCGTTTATTCCATCCCGTCAGGAAATCTGGGTAATCTGACCGGCGGCCTCATTGCCAGAGCTTTAGGCGCGCCAATTGACCGGTTCATTGTCGGGAACAATGACAACAACCCATTTGTTGATTATCTGGAAACCGGAGAATATAAGCCCCGCCCGTCTAAGCGGACCCTGTCGAATGCCATGGATATCGGACGGCCAAATAACTTTCCTCGAATTTTGAAGCTCTTCAATGACAAATATGAGGATGTTTTAAAGGTTTGCTGGGGCGCGTCATTCACGGATACCCAAACAGAACGACATATGAGGCGGGTTTTTGCAGAAACAGGCTATGTTATGTGTCCGCACACAGCTGTCGGCCACCTAGCCATGTCAGAATTTTCCAAAGATGTAGACTTGAATTTCATCAAAGTAACCGTGGCAACGGCGCACCCGGCCAAATTTGCCGACAGCGTAGAGAGAATTCTGAGAACCGATATTCCGCTCCCCGCGCCCCTTCAAAAGGCTGTAAATCGAGAAAAAGTCTATGAGAGAGCTGAACCAAACCTTGACGCAATCGTAAAAATTATCGAAACAAAATCTATATGAAACTATCAGCAAAACAATTTAGAACGCACCACGCCGACAAAACGCTAAAAATCGCTTTTGTCGGAATGTCTAACATCGGGAAGTCCCACACGGCAAAACGGCTGGCTTCGCATTTCAAATATAAGCTTATCGAAGTCGACAAGCTTATTTGGGAGCGCTTGGGGCATGATTCCATGGAAGACTTCGCCGATTGGCAAGGCCACCCCTATGAGGAAGGTTACGCGGAGCGCGAGGCGCTTTCTATTGAAATGGAAAACCATGCAACAGAACAAGCTGTCACTAAATCCAAAGGCGCAACCATCCTGGATACAACAGGCAGCATCATATATGTTGCACCGGCCCTTCGCAGAAAAATAAAAGAAAATTTCTATGTGGTTCATATCAAAGCCGAAATGAGCGATCTGGAAAGATTGAAATGGGATTACTTTGACAACCCCAAACCACTTATTTGGGGAAACCAATACAGGCCCAAGCCCAATCTTTCAGACCGGGAAAATATATTTGAGTGCTACCCGAAATTATTAATGTCTCGAGCCAAAGAATACGCGTCCATGGCGGACGCAACTGTTCTGTCGAGAGTTGTTCTTGAACCTGACGTCAATGAAGACGACTTGTTAGCGGCTATGATGCCATCCCGTTAACAGCTGTTCCCGGGCAAGTTTGGCGAGAAAACTAGTATGGCCTGCTGTGTCATTGAGGCACGGAATGTAACTGAATTGCTCTCCGCCGGATTCCATAAATGTTTCCCGGGCTTCCATATCGATTTCTTCAATGGTCTCCAGGCAATCAGCTGAAAATCCGGGAGTCAGTATGGCAACAGACTTCGCTCCTTCTGAAGGCAGAGCCTCCAGAACTTTATCCGTATAGGGTTGCAACCACGCCTTTGGTCCAAATCTTGATTGAAAGGTCAGGCGCAATTTGGCCTCATTCATTTTTAGTCGTTCTCGCAATAGCTCAACAGTGCGATAGCATTCCTTTTCATAGGGATCGCCTTTATCGATATAAGATTGCGGCATTCCGTGGAACGATGCGAGAATGACATCGGGTTTTTTGTGCAGCCCGGATAAGTGAACGTCGATGGATTGCGCCAATAAATCAATGTAATCTGGATTGTCGTGATAATCTCTTAGAAACCGCAAAGTCGGGACATTATTTCCTTTTTTAAGCGCCTTGTGAAACCCATCATAAACAGAGGCTGTCGTAGCACCGGCATATTGCGGATATAGCGGCAGAACAGCAATCTGGTTAATGCCGTCTTCGTCCATTTTTCGCAGAGCACTTTCAATTGAAGGATTACCGTAACGCATAGCGATATCTACGCGAACCTCGCCTCCCAAAACCTTCTGCACCTCTTTGGCCTGCCGTCTGGTTATCCGGATAAGCGGCGCTTCGTCATCGGGCTTACCATCGAAACTATCCCATATTTTCGAATAGGCTTTAGCCGAACGCGCAGGCCGCACTCTCAAAATGATTCCATGAAGAATCGGGCACCAAATCCAACGGGATGTATCTATTACTCGCTTGTCATGAAGAAATTCGAATAGATATTTTCGAACCGCCCGAGCCGTGGGGGCATCGGGAGAACCTAAGTTAACAAGAATGAGACCTGATTTATCAGACATCGAATTTAAATGTCCTTTGAGACGAATTGAATACAGACATGGGCTTGACCCCCGCTAAATCACGTTTACCAATGCCAATAGCAAGCAAAAACAAATCAATTGGGGTAATATAATGCGCAGCATTCTACTTCTCGCAGCCAGCATCGGCACAATCACTATCGCCGGATGTCAATCGGAAACACAAACTGCACCGGAAACACCGCAGATCAGCGAAGTAAAAACAAGCCCCGTAGTCGAGGCACCGAAAAAACCCTCGGCGCCCACTCCACAAGAAGCCAAGGAATTTCTGGAGAAAGCCGAAGAAGAGCTCGCCCGTGAGGATGAGCTCGTTTATCGTATGTCATGGGTCCAAAATAATTTTATCAACGTGGACAGCAATTACGTTTTACAAACTCTCAGCGCCGATTATGCGAAACTCAGCACTCGGTTAGCAAATGAAGCCAAACGATTTAACGATTTGGAACTTCCTGCTGATATGAAGCGGAAACTGAACATATTAAAGACCAGAAATAATTTCCCGGCGCCTGACAGAGACGGCGCTGCTGAAAAGCTCTCGGAACTATCCACCGAAATTGCGTCAACTTACAGCACCGGGAAATTTGAGTATAAAGGTGCAGAACTGACCTTGGGCCAACTATCCGATATAATTGCGTCTTCCAGAGACCCGGAGGAATTGCAGAGTGTGTGGGAAGGATGGCGAAAAGTGTCCCCCGTCATGAAAGGCGATTATGCCAAATTGGTGGAAATCGCCAATGAAGGATCACGGGAGCTGGGTTTTAAAGACACAGGCGATCTCTGGCGAGGTGGGTACGACATGGACGCCGAAGCTTTTGCTGCGGAAGCAGACCGCTTATGGGGTCAAGTTAAGCCTCTCTATGATCAACTGCATTGCTATGTTCGCGCAGGTCTAAACGAAGAATATGGCAATGAAATTGTTCCAATGGATCAACCAATTCGAGCGGACCTGCTTGGAAATATGTGGGCTCAAAGCTGGGGCAATGTCTATTCTCTTGTTGCGCCAAAGAACGCTGGCAACGGTGTTGATATCACGCAGCTCCTACAGGAGCGCAAAGCTGCAATGGCAAAAGAAAAAGATAGTGAGTCTCCGGAACTCGAAGATATTGAACCTGCGGCTATCGATAATGACG
>CAYQNQ010000080.1:0-11035 GCA_964418815.1 uncultured Hellea sp. | reverse complement strand
TTGTAAGTTTGAGGCGATAATCGATCACAAATCCGATGCCATTGTCGAAATCTGGGTTGAAAAGGACGGTGAGCTTGAGCGCAGGGTGCCTATGCAAACCTCGGCAAGAGCGGCGAAGGCAGGCTTTAAAGTGCATTTCGAAAACCCCGAACTTGTCCGCCTGATCGGTCGAACTAAAGGCTATTTGTATTCTGCGCCAGCGACTGAATGCGGAGAAATCAGATTTCGTTTGGGCGATCAGGTGTCCGAGACCCTATCACCGAAGTTCATTAAGAGCAGGTAGGCTAAGAGTTTTTTTTGAACATCAATTTTTCGATTAGGAAAAAAGTGATTAGGACTCTTATGCCGACTAAAAGAATTGCCAACAAGAATTCGTCCCAGTTCGGCAGCAGGAATTTCAATCCGAGAAGGATAACAAACCCTATTATACCTGAGATTATATAGGATTGATAAAAACTGATGAGTCCTTTGATACTTGGCGGGAGTTTGTAGTTTAGCCAGGTATTGAGAAGGTAAGATACAAGAACAGATAAGGTGAATACGATAGGGTAAGCCACATAGAGCGAAATGCCGATTATTTTGAGCAAAACAAAATAAAGGGCTAAGCCGAAAACAGTTGTCAGACCCCCGAGTAAACCGAATTTAATAAATCGCGACTGTTTGTCGGTTAGGTTATATTTTTTCAAGAATGACATTCAGGCTGAGTCCAACAGGTGGTGTGACCACTTTCTCAACTTTCTTTTGGAACGGTATGAGATATTTGTCGTAAAACTGACCGTTGGATTTAAATATTTTTTCGCCCTGTTCGCCTTTAAGCTTAACTTTTCTCACTTTGAAAAAATAAAACGAGCCTAGAATTCCAATAAAGTCATTATACCAGATTCTCTTTATCTTGTATTTATCGGTATCAATGGCGGCTTTGAGCGTTTTTTTGCTATATCGGCGGTAATGTCCCAAAATTTCATCATGAACCGAAAATAGTGCCTGAACTGCTGGAACTTCGATGAGAACTTTTCCGCCAGGTTCCAGAAACTGGTGGACATGATCCAGAGCGCCGCGATCGTCTTCTATGTGCTCCAAAACGTGAACGAATATGACCGTATCGAATTGACCCGTCTCATTTACGTCCAAATCGAAAACATCACAATTTCGAAACTCAGCCATTTCCGGAAACTCGAAATCCGACTTGGAGTCAAAGGCTTCCATAAGAGTAACTGACGGCTCAATAGACAGTACGCGCTTCAGGTTTTTGGCTTGCGTCACAATAAGTTTAGTAAAACTACGGGAGGCACCAGAGCCTACTTCGAGTATATTTTTACCGATATGCTTGCCGATAAGGTCATACTGGTATTGTCGATAGTTATTTAAAGAGCCGATGGAAACTCCATCGCCGCCCCAATCCATGTCGTTCACATACTGGTCGTCATTGCTTTTGGTCATGGATTTTTCCTTGTCGGTAAACTTCGTCCACGAAATATAGAGGCCGGTCTTTGGTTTCGTAATAAATGCGCCACAGATACTCGCCGATTATGCCCAGAACGAGCATGATGGATCCGCCTATGATCAACAGCAACATCATGATCGGTGTCCAGCCCTGAAAAGGCGAGTCCCGGAAAAAATAACTGATGAACAGGAACAGGGCGTAGGCAAAGCCCAGAAACATGAACAGAAATCCCATAATCGCCGCGATACGCAGTGGCCAGATCGCCGTGGCTAATATCTGGCTTAAGGAAATGTCCAGACGCTTCAGGAATTTATATTGTGACTTTCCGTGAACGCGCTTTTGTTTTTCATAGGTGATGGTTCCCACATCATATCCGATGGATAGCAGGTCGGTTTGGTTGCGCCGAACCACATCGTTAAAGGACATAAAAGCTTTGAAGGCTTTTTTATTGGCGCCCCAGAAATCAAATCCTTTATCGGGATAGGCCGGGACGGATATGCGGATCAGTTTATAGTGGGCCCAGGAGGTCAGGCGTTTGAACCAGGTTTCCTGGACTTTCTGGCGAGCGGCCAAAACAATATCATGACCTTCATTCATCTTGGCGACGATGTCCGCAATGATTTCCGGTGGGTCCTGCAGATCGGCCGACATGTTGATGACCACATCGCCGGTGACCTTTTGAAAAGCGGCATTATTGGCTGCGTGTTGCCCAAAATTTCGGGACAGGTTGATAACCGTAACCTTCGGGTCCTGTTTGGAAATATCTATCAGCGTTTCCAGAGAGCCGTCATCGCTGCCGTCATTGGTGAATATAATTTCGTAATCAGCGCCGGGGATAGACCCAACGGTTTCGACCAGGCGCCGATGGAGCTCGGGCAGGGAGCCCTTGTTCCGGTAAACAGGAATGGCGATGGAAATCAACATGCCCTAGCGCTCCCGGAAACTTCGTCTGAAAGTTCATAGTTATAAGTTGTCAAAATATCCCCGCAGATTTTTTCAAAAATGCCTATATCGTCTTGCGGCAGGTTTTTCCACTTCCCAATTGCAGATGAATCAATTTGGCCGCGGGTACGGGCTTTCCAGGCCATAAATTCATCCGGTTCGAGCTTGCGCGCCTGATTTTTCATATAAAAATCCAGCATGGCCGGCTCATAAGTCTGGCCAAGGAATTCGCAAACACCGGTCAGGGTTTTTTCTGTCTCAAGGACAAGGTCCTCATAACGTATTTCCAGCGTTCTTTCGGAGGGCAATTTCGAAAATCCGCTGCGGACGGACTCGATGTTTTTGCGCCACTCCTCGCCGATGTCGGCGGCGCTAGACGGTAGGCGGGGACGGTAATCGGACGTGCTGTCGATTTTGGACATATCCATATAGGATGTGGCCACATCGCGCCCATCCCGGATGATGTGAACAAATTTGGCGTCCGGGTAGAGCGCGTCCAGCTCCGCAATATGGTTTAAATGGAAATTATTTTTATCTCCGATAAGCGCGTTTTTCTTGCCGGCTTTTTCGCTGTGATGTTCGTAAATGAGCCGCGAAAGGGCAGCGTAATTGTCCGGTTTGTTCGCTTTGATTGTTCGGGAGAGAGGTTCGCGGTCCAGCTCCCAAAACTCAAATTTCTTGGCGTTGAAAAGATCGTCCAAAAACGCATCTAATTTCTGGTTATCGGCGTCCCAGTTCCAGTCATTATAGACCCTCTGCCACCAGATCATGAAGCCGCTTTCCGGCGGGATATGAATGTCGGAATGGGATGTCAGAAGCAGACGGAAAAGCGATGTTCCGCTGCGAGGATTGCCGATAATGAAGAACATGGCTATTTTAGAGCCTCGTCAATAATCCCGCAAATCCGAATAATGTCGTCATCTTCCAGGGTGTGAAACAGCGGCAGACATAAAATGGTTTTCGCGATCTGCTCGGCAACGGGCACGGGCGAATAGTTCACATAGTCCAGCGTATTAAGGCTGGGGTAGAAATATCGCCTTGGAACAATATCCTGTTTTTTCAAGGCGTCCTGAACTTTGAGCAGGGTCTCCTCGTCGTTAAAAACCGTCGGAAAATACGAATAATTATAATCCGCTTTCGGGTGGATGGTTTGCAATTTGATATTATTACGGCCCGTCAAAAGCGATTTGTAAAGTTCATATTGGGACCGTCTTTTTTGCAGAATTTCGTCGATAAAGTGTAGATTAGCCAATCCCATAGCGGAGTGAAATTCGCTGTTTTTTCCGTTGATGCCAATGGCCGAAAACCTGTCGACGCCGTCGTGACCAAAGTTTTTCATTAGGTTAATCTGGCGAACGACCTCCGGGTTAACTGCGGTCATAAAACCGCCTTCGACCGTATGAAAAATTTTAGTGGCGTGGCTGCTGAGCGTGCTGATGTCGCCATAATCAAAAATGGACTTGTTATCGAATTTTACCCCGAAGCAGTGGGCGGCGTCATAGATGACTTTTAGGCCATGCTGTTTTGCGATTTTTTCAATTCGGTCCACTTCAATGGGATTCCCAAAAACATGGGTCGCTAAAATAGCTTCTGTCTTGGGCGTAATCGCCGCTTCTATTTTTGCCGGATCAATATTGAAGCTATCGGGATCGATATCCGCAAACACCAGTCCGCAGTTTTCCCAGGCGGGCGCGCTGGTTGTTGCGACGTATGAAAAGGGCGTTGTGATGATATCGCCCGTAATGCCCAGTGCCTTGATGGCGATCTGAATAGCGATCGTGCCGTTGCTTACAAAAATCATGTTGGCGGCGCCAAGGTAAGACTGGACCTTGTCTTCCAGTTCCCGAAGCAAGGGCCCGTTATTTGTCAGCCAATTATTGTCCCAGGTTTTCTGGATATATTCGTCATAAGTGGATTTTGGCGGCAAAAATGGCTTGGTTACAGGGATCATGTCTAAAACACCAATACGACCAGTCTTCGCCGCAGATTTATTTCTATAAATTATGCTCTGACATTGTCGGGAGTTGCCCCCTTATGCCGCTGAACCCTCTAGCCAGCTTACACAAGCACGTAAAGGAGTAATTTCTTTATTTAACAGTATGATCTGCAGCCAAAACAGGGGCGGCCTTATTGGTTTCTTTTCCTGACTTGGAGGGAAAGAACTTCAAATATATCAGGGTCAGAAAAATCCCTGCGATAAATATCCACCACAGGACTTTTTGTCTTTTGTCTTCGTATTTGAACCTGATGGTATGATTTCCGGCGGGGACTTTCACTCGGATTTGGTCCTGACCGGCCCACTTAAGGTCTAGGGGTTCGCCGTCAAGGTATCCGCTCCAATGGTCGTTTTTATAACCATAAAAAGCCAAAACCTGAGGCTTGCTGGCTTCAATGTCATATACGAATTCTGTGTTGGACTCGTTTTGATCCACAATGTTGAGGTCGAAATCGCACTTGTTCTTTTTGGGAAAAATATCACAAAATCGATTAAGACGCCCATATGTTTGCCGGGCTTTATAAATGTCAAAGCCGCCGACCGACTCTATCCGTTCAAATCGATTGGGATTGAACTTTTTCTCCGGTTGATTGGAGAGAAAATACTGGACCCCGCGTTCAAGCAGATTTTCAGGTTTCCGCGAAAGATCTCTGACATGTTTGAAGGACTCATACGGCCTCGGAGACATAATGGCATAAAAGGGCTGTAATCCGTAAAATACAGCGGCTGAATTGATCCTCCGTGCATGAAAGCCTCGCTCCTTACTTTTCAGATAGGTCGCCACAACTGCGTTAGGGTCCAGTTTGGAGATTTTTTCCCAGCTTCGCAGGACATCCGCATGTGTGTCGACTTTGTAAAACTTCGTACGTTTAATATCGATGACGTCATTAGATCTCAGGCCTGCAGATGGCAGCACAATGGCGACTGCCAATATCAGCAAAACAAATTGTTGAAGCTTCTGATGTTTGGTGAAGGTAAAGCCTATGACGATCAAAGGCACAGCCAGTAAGCTCCAGGTGTAAAAGGAGGGTAATTTGTCCATCGGTCCCTGGTTTGTTCTTAATAACAAAACAACAATCAGAGCAATCACAATAGCGGCAGCAATAATTCTCTTCCGGTGCGCGGCGCCGTATTCAATCAGATAGTCAAAACAAATGGCGATGAGGGCGATATAGGCGAAGTTCACTATCGCATAGTGGGAGGTCAGTTGTCTGACATTATTGAGGAGCGGAAATTTATAGGTGAGCTTGGGTAAAAAGGTCGTTTGCCCCATCCCGTTGATAATAAAATAAATACTCAGAAAAAGCAGTGATAGGGCCAGAACGCGTTTCTTTTTAAAGGATATCGCCGCCAAAATCAGGAACCCAAAAATGGGGCCTATAAATGTGGTGCCGATGTTGAAGTCTTTTGTAATGGGAATGAATAAATTTCTTAGTCCATCTGCACCGGAAAATGACTGTAATAATGTGGCTTCATAAGAAACTTTATAGCTGCCGTGTACCGGACCATCTGTTGTCCACCGCACATATTCGGATTGCTCCAGCAAAACCGGCAGTGTCGCCGGCAAGGCCAAACATAAGGATAACGCGACAAGCGCAATGGACGGGACGATACAGCGCTTCGTAAATTCGCTGTTTTTTCCAAATTCTCTATATCCCTGATATAGCGCGGCTGACCCAACAAACGCGGCTGTTACCGCGAAATACAACAGAGGTTGAGCGCTTGAGGCAAACGCCAGAAGAGCAATAGATGGAACGCCGATCGCGATGGCTGCCCGCGGAGCTTTACCGCTGGCCGCCAGCCAGACGGCCGCTAATCCCCAGGGTGTCCAATTAGAAGACGCCATTCTCGTAAAAAACGGCGCCATATAGGTATTACTCAGACATAGCGCGAAGAACAGTCCGGCTGCGAAGGCCGATATTGTTCTTGCGCCAATAGCTTTGGCAAAGACGAACGCGCCCAATCCACCGATCATATGGTGAAGATGGGTAATTAAAAATACGCGGTGATTGGAGCTAATCAGGTCCCCATAAGATCCCAGCCAGGTAAAATAAAACGGGTAATTCACATTCATATGCGGATTGTGATGGATATCGAATTCTCCATACCACATGCGCACAACCGGATCCCCAAGGGACGCAAACTCATTGGTATAGCGTAGTATTTGTGTCACCAATGCATGGGTTTCCATGCCTTTGGCGAAGGTATTTGTAGCGGGACCAAAAAAACTCGGCTGCAGAATTAAATAGCCGATCAGGATCAGAAACCCATAAGCGACCGTCAATCTACGGTTTTGATTGGAACTTACATCCAAAGACGGTTGAACTTCCGGGCTCATGAAATGTTCCCTAGTTTAGCCCCTGTTTTTTCGCAAGAATATTTAACTAAGTTTGGAAACTAAAATTTATGTCCATTGAACTTCCGAGCCTGCTAGGCTTGAAAATCGGGACGGTTGCCGCCGGCCTCGTCGGCGGCGTTGCCTCCCTGGCTTTTATCACAAACCTCACGCCAAAAGCAGGATTCACGGCCGTTCTGGGCGGGGCGCTTTGCGCCGGTTTCTTTACGCCCGCCGCGGCCAGCTACCTGTCCATGACGGGCTCCATGGAAAACGCGCTCGCCTTTTTCCTAGGGGTTTGCGGGATGAATTTAGTGGGAGGTCTGTTTAAAATCTCTCATAGTTTCCGGACCAATCCCGTATCCACATTTAAAGAACTTTTAGCGCTCCTGCCTTTTCGGCCGGGTTCGCGCGACTCTTCAAAAAAATAGAGCCTAATTTTGAACATTCTAGTCGACCGCATTGTGAGCAATCACGATGTGACCATTTCCCGTGTCTATATAAACGATTTGTTTTTTTGCCACGGGCTGGAAGATGAATACCGCGTTCGGAAAATACCGGGCGAAACCCGCATTCCCGCCGGATGTTATGATCTCGGGGTGCGCGCTGAAGGCGGTTTTCATCAACGCTATCAAACCCTGTTCCCCAATGAGCATCGCGGGATGATTGAAATTCAAAACGTCCCTGATTTTCGCTGGGTGCTTATCCATGTTGGAAATTATGCGCGTGATACGGCGGGCTGTCTATTGCTCGGGCGCGCAGATTATGATGCCTGGGCCGTCTGGCAATCCAAAGCCACCTATCGAAGATTTTACCGAGAAGTTTTTGAGGCTGTCGAAGCTAATGAAGCCACAATTTTATTTTTGGACAATGATCGATGAAAACTTTTCTACTGACACAAATCCGAAACTTAATGGGCGGCGGAGCGTCTTATCTGATTATTGGTTTGGGGGCTGCCATTGCCATTCAATATTGGCAGGTCGGAGAACTTCGAAAAAAAGAATCCCGCCTCACTGAGGAGCGAGATACAGCCATCGCGCTGGCCGCCGAGAAAGATACGCTCATCGCCAGTCAATCCCGGCAATATCGCCGACAAATCGAAACCCGAAAGGACGAGGAAAATGCCGAAGCTATTATCAATGCTGTTCCGGACAGCCATCACTGTATGCGCTCTGCCCCTGTTAGGAGCGCTCTTGAGTGGTTGCGCGAGCACGAAGCCGCCTCGTCCCAAATTGACAATGACTAGTCAAATGTTTGAATGCCGGGCCCAGCCTGATGTGCCGGGCGAGAACGAGAGCGACGCGGTTCTGGCGGCCTATATGGTTCGCCTGGTTCTGGCACATGAGGATTGCGAGGCGCAGCTTGGCACCGTTCGCAACCATCTTGAAATTAACGGCGTTCACGTCACTGAGGATCCTGTTCTCGATACCTTCGAGGAACCTCACAAAATATTTGGGCTGTTTTAGGCCCATTTCACCATCACCTGCTCCAGGTGAGACAAGGTCTATTCTGACCGAATTTCCCCCAACTTAACCTTCCGCTAACCATAGATGCCCATGTAAGCATTTGTGAAAAAACTTTGGCGTATAAGAAGATCATGGCCCGTTTTGGCCATCTTTGCGTTTTATATTTATCTTGCATTCCATGCTTTATCGGGCACTCAAGGCTTGATGAGCTGGGCCGATTATCGTTCTGATATTGATCGGCTGAACACAGAGCTTGAGGATGCGTACATTGAACGGGCCCAGCTAGAGCGGCAAATCGAGGCCCTGAGAGCCGACGGTCTTAATCGCGACGCATTGGATTTTCTTGCGCGCGAAAAAGCTTTTCTTTCGGATCCAAATGAATTGACGATTTGGCTTGACCCATAAGGCGCTCTCTAACTAATTTCGGCCTATATTTCATTGATAATTCGGCAAATAATTTGTATCCGAATTAAATAGCGAAAATAGAGGATATATGGCCAAGAAAGCCGCCGGTCTGCCAAAACCGCTCAAAACGACTAAAGCTGCGCTGACCACCTATTACAAAGACATGCTTCTCATCCGCCGGTTTGAGGAAAAGGCTGGCCAGCTTTACGGCATGGGCCAAATCGCCGGCTTTTGTCATCTCTATATCGGCCAGGAAGCCGTTGTTGTGGGTATGCGCCATGCCATGGAAGAGGGGGATCAGATGATCACCTCTTATCGAGACCATGGGCATATGCTAGCCTGCGGAATGACAGCCCGGGGCGTTATGGCCGAATTGACCGGGCGAATTGGGGGGTATTCGCGCGGAAAAGGCGGATCCATGCATATGTTTTCCGTGGAGAAGAAATTTTACGGCGGGCACGGAATTGTGGGCGCACAGGTGCCGATTGGTGCCGGATTGGGATTTGCCAACAAATATCTGGAAAACGGCGCTGTCAGCCTTGCGTTTTTCGGCGATGGCGCAGCCAATCAGGGGCAGGTCTATGAGGCGTTCAATATGGCAGAGCTTTGGGATCTGCCAGTGGTGTTTGTTATCGAGAACAACCAATATGCCATGGGGACGTCTGTGGAGCGCTCATCCGCCGAAACTGAACTTTATAAGCGGGGTATCAGCTTTGGCATTGAGGGCGTGCAGGTCAATGGCATGGATGTCCTTGAGGTTCGAAAGGCGGGCCTAAAAGCGATTAAGCATGCGCGCAGCGGCAAGGGCCCCATGATTCTGGAAATGAAGACTTATCGCTATCGCGGCCATTCCATGTCTGATCCGGCCAAATACCGGACCCGGGATGAAGTCAAGGAAGTCCGTCAAGAGAGCGACCCGATCGATATGGTCAAAGAGCGGCTGGTTGAAGAAGGCTGGGCAGATCAAGACAGTCTCAAGGCCATTGACAAAGAGATTAAGGCTATTGTCGCCGACTCTGCAGATTTTGCGATGGAGAGTCCGGAGCCAGCTCCGAGCGAGCTTTACACCGATGTTTTGGTGGAGGGTTAGCCAATGCCTATTGATATTCAAATGCCTGCTTTGTCACCGACCATGGAAGAAGGGACACTCTCAAAATGGATGGTCAAGGAAGGCGACACTGTTGCGTCCGGCGATGTATTGGCGGAAATTGAAACAGACAAAGCCACCATGGAAGTGGAGTCCATAGACGAGGGTATTGTCGGCCGGATCATGGTGCCTGAGGGCGCCGAAAATGTGAAGGTCGGAACCGTCATTCTTCAGCTGCTTGAGGACGGTGAAGATGCCGGCGCACTATCCAGTTCTGCCGCGCCTGAAAAACCTGCTCCGGCCCAACAAGCGGCGCCTGCGGCAGCTCCCGCGCCAGTGCCTCGAAAGTCAGTACCGGCCGACCCGTCCATTCCAACCAATATCAAAATGGTTGAGCTGACGGTGCGGGACGCCCTTCGAGACGCCATGGCTGAAGAGATGCGGCGAGACCCGCTGGTTTTCGTTATGGGCGAAGAGGTCGCCGAGTATCAGGGTGCCTATAAAGTAACGCGCGGTTTGTTTGATGAATTTGGCGCAAAGCGCGTTGTAGATACACCGATCACTGAACATGGATTTGCTGGGATCGGCGTCGGCGCTGCATTTGGCGGATTAAAGCCCATTGTCGAGTTCATGACATTTAACTTTGCCATGCAAGCCATTGATCATATTATAAATTCTGCGGCCAAGACCCTTTACATGTCCGGCGGGCAAATGCGGTGTCCGATCGTCTTTCGCGGGCCAAACGGGGCGGCTTCCCGCGTTGGTGCCCAGCACTCGCAAGACTATTCCAGCTGGTATGCCCACATACCTGGCCTCAAGGTTGTCGCGCCTTATGATGCGGCTGATGCCAAGGGTCTTTTAAAGTCCGCCATTCGCGATCCGAACCCGGTCGTGTTTCTGGAACATGAGCTGCTCTACGGCGAAACTTTTGAAGTTCCGGACATGGATGATTTTCTGATTCCCATTGGCAAAGCCAAGGTTCGCCGCGAGGGCTCGGACGTGACAATTGTGGCTCACTCCCGCATGGTTGGGCGGTCCCTGGAAGCGGCTGATATTCTCGCCGGACAAGGGATTGAAGCAGAGGTGATTGACCTTCGAACACTTCGTCCACTTGATACCGAAACCGTGATAAATTCTGTCATGAAAACCAACCGGATCGTGTGCGCCGAAGAGGGCTGGGGACAGCATGGCGTTGGCGCGGAAATTGCGGCCGTGGTGATGAGCGAGGCCTTTGATTATCTGGACGCGCCGCCGACCCGGGTTCACCAGGAAGATGTGCCGTTACCTTATGCCGCCAATCTGGAAACTCTGAGTTTGCCCGGTGTGGACTCGGTCGTCGAGGCGGCCCGCCAAGTCTGTT
>CAYQNQ010000079.1:1721-11373 GCA_964418815.1 uncultured Hellea sp. | reverse complement strand
TTCATAGTGATCAACCTTTTTGAATCGGCAGCAGAATTGAGAATATTGTTTCCCCGGGGCGGGACTGAACTTCGATAATGCCGCGGTGGGCCGCGACAACTTTGGAAACAAGGGCGAGGCCCAACCCCTGTCCATCTGGTTTATGGGTAATAAAGGGGTGGAAGATCTTATCCCGAACGTGATCAGGAATGCCCGTGCCGTTATCTATTATTCTAATCTCCACAGGCAATCCCGCGCTATTGGCACGAAAAGATGTTTCAAGCCGAATTTCCGGGTCGCTTACACTTTCGTCAAAGGCCTCTGAGGCATTCTTGATGAGATTCAAGATCGCCTGAGTCAGGCTGTCCTCATCACCCAGCGCCAGCGGCAAGGATGGATCATAATTTTCAGAGAATATGACTTTGGGCGAAATTCCCGACTGAATAACTTTTCGCGCGTGACGAAGAATTTCATGAATATTGATCTCTTTAAATTTTGCCGGGTCGTCATCGCCTAGTCTTTCCATACGCTCCGCAAGGCGCCTAATCCGGGCGATTTCCGACTCGATCAACTCAAGAAATGACAAGCCTTCTTCGGACTCAACATCGTCTCGCAAAAGCTGAGCGGCACCTCGAATACCCGCCAAAGGGTTCTTTATTTCGTGCGCCAGCAAACGCCCGAGCGCAGACGCGCCGTCGCTAAACATGTTTTCAGTAGATGTTTGCCGCCCTCTAAGAACGAAACACAGCCCAACTTTTTCTTCGTGGATAAAACTGCTGACATTACATCTAACTTCCGCCTGGCCTACAGGTTTCAGGACAATATCATTCACCTGCACTGATGACATATTAATGCGCGTTTTTTCCATCATATCGGTCAGTCGATCCCCGTCGTGAAAAAGTTCCGACAGGGATTTCTTGGCCAGAGATTTCAAAGAAGACCCCAACCAGAATTGCCCGGATAAGTTCAGCCAACCCAGCCTATCCTGCCCCGGATCAAATAGAAGGACCGGAATCGGGAGATCTTCAGCTATTTGCCCAAGTTCCGTCATGCAGCGGTCTCTGCAATTGAACCGAAAAACGCGCTCCTTAGCAGCTCCCTGACGCGAACGGGATCGGTGCTGCGGCAAATTTCAGATTTCAAGTCATCTTTTTTTCCCGCAAAATCCGAGTTTTCGACATAACCCGCCAGATGTTTTCGAGCGACCCGCAGCCCTTTACCTTCTCCGTAAAACTGCAAAGTGTCGTCGTAATGATCAATTGCCAGACTGAGCTTGTCGGCATTGCTGATTTTCTTAACCGGGACATCATCTATGAGACCTCTTATATCAAGCGTCGCCCAAGGGCGGCCCACCAGACTTCGGCCCAACATGACACCGTCGCAGCTCGATTCCTCCATGGCTCTCTCGGCATCTTCAGGCGTCGCGATATCTCCGTTTACAAAGACAGGAATATCCACGGACTGTTTGGTTTCCCGGACGGCAGTCCAATTGGCCTTTCCTTTGTAAAACTGACACCGCGTCCGGCCATGAACGACCAACAGTTCTATACCGGCTTCCTCAGCCATATTGGCAATTTCAGGCGCATTGAGAAGATTGTCATCCCATCCCAGCCGCATTTTCAAAGTAACGGGTTTATGTGTGGCCCCAATGACAGCCTGCACGATATCCTTAGCCCGGGCCGGATCCCTCATAAGCGCGGAGCCGGATAAGCCGGTCGTCACTTTTCGCGCGGGACACCCCATATTTATATCTATGATATCGGCCCCGGCAGCTTCGGCCATTTCTGCGCCGCGCGCCATCCACTCGGGTTCTCGTCCAACCAGCTGAATAACCAAAGGGTCAATATCGCCCTTACCGGCGGCGCGGGCTTTGGTATCTTTATCGCCTTTGAGCAGTGTTTCGCTGGCCACCATTTCGGATACCACAAGACCGGGACCAAATTTCTGCAAAACGCGGCGAAACGGCAGATCTGTCACGCCCGACATAGGCGCGGCCAAAACACGCGATGAAAGCGCATAGTTGCCAATAGTAATCTGTTCGGTCATGCGTTATTCTCTTGAAGTGGAACTTTTATTTGCACAATATTTCATCATTATGAACAGGACAAATTGACAGTTATTGCACAAATAATAGTCGCCGCAGGCAAGAGCGCACGTTTTAAGGGCGAAAAACCTAAACAATATATGACCCTAGGCGAAAAGCCGGTGCTGCGCCAAACTCTGGAAAATCTCAAGTCAGCCATTCCGACTACGCGCGCCTTTGTCATCGTGCACTCTGACAATGATCCGTTTTTGAAAGACGCCATCGCCGACTTTGGCGGGACTATCGTGACGGTAACAGGGGGGGAAACCCGCTGCCAATCTGTCCGCGCCGGTATGGCGACGCTCGAAGACCTAATGCCCGATTATGTTCTCGTTCATGACGCGGCCCGGCCCTTTGTCTCGCCGAAAGTCACGAATAGCCTGATTGAAGCATTGGGGACATTTCAGGCGGCCGCACCGGTCTTGCCGGTTGTCGATGCTGTGAAAAAATTTGATGGGGAAATTGGGGACGATCTTCCCCGCAGTGAAATGCGCCGCATTCAGACACCGCAAGGATTTCGATATAAAGATATCTGGCCGATTTATCAGGTGATGCCGCCGGAAGCCGATTTTGCCGATGATATTGCAGTGGCGAAAAATGCGGGTCTTAGTATCGGCACGGTTGACGGCGACGAAAAGACCTTCAAAATTACATATGCGGAAGATTTGGAGAAAGCGCGGCTCATGTCAGGTCAATCTCAATATATAGCGACGGGCACAGGGTTTGACGTCCACCGTATCGAAAACGGGGACAGTCTCTGGCTTTGCGGTATCGAGATCGCGGCCGGTTTTTCCCTGCAAGGCCATAGTGATGCCGATGTGGGCTTGCACGCGCTTGCGGACGCCATTTACGGCGCCCTTGCCGAGGGCGATATTGGCGATCATTTTCCGCCGACAGATCCAAAATGGAAAGGGGTTGAGAGCCATGTATTTTTAACTCACGCCAAAGACCGTGTTGTCGACCGCGGCGGCACGCTGCAACATGTAGACATCACGCTGATCTGCGAAAAACCGAAAGTCAAACCTCACCGCGAAGCCATGCGCGCCCGCATCGCTGAAGTGCTTTCCCTGCCCATGGGCCGCGTATCCATCAAAGCAACGACCACGGAAAAACTCGGATTTACGGGCCGCGGAGAAGGTATTGCCGCCCAGGCCAGCGCCACTATATCCCTGCCCGATAATGACTGAAGCAAATTATAAATTGGCAGAACGGGTTATCACCAATGCGGCAGATAAAAGCCTGACCATCGCCACGGCTGAAAGCTGTACGGGAGGATGGATTGGGAAAATTCTGACCGATGTGCCCGGGTCATCGCGGGTTCTGAAAGGCGGACTGATCGCCTATTCCAATGAAATCAAGGAACAGCTTTTGGGGGTCCCGGAAAGTCTGTTAATCCAACACGGTGCCGTGAGCCGTCCTGTCGCTCTGGAAATGGCCAAAAACTGCGCGCAGTGTTTTGATGTCGATATTGCCCTGTCAGTCACAGGTATTGCCGGGCCCGGCGGCGGCTCAGCGGAAAAACCGGTTGGTCTGGTTTTCATGGCGCTGCATTCACGAGGCGAAACGAGCGCCTATGAATTCAGGTTTGATAACAATGGAAGAGACGGGGTGCGGCGCAGCGCCGTAAAGCAAGCGCTTGAACTCATCCTTGAGAATATCAGGTAAAAACTTCCGATTCCCAATCTAGATCCGGATCGCCTACTTTTTCAAAAGCCAGCCCGGCTTTGCGCTCAAAAAGGCCCATGAGCTCGGTTCCGACTTTATCAAATTTATCATTCAAAAGCATGTTAAGCGGAAAAGCTTTGAGGCTGACATTCACATAAAAATCAACCAAGGTGGACCCGTCTGAAAGCTCGATGAATTTCCATTTATTTTCCAGCGACCTTAATGCGCCCCCGCTGCCTGACTTTTTGACAGAAATTGTTTTGGCGTTTTGATCGACGCGGACATCAGAGATAAATTTCTCTGAAACAAATTTAAATGAAACCGTAGCCTCGGCTTCAAACTGTTCAACTGTATCGCTTATCTGTTTTCGATTTTTGACTCTGAGCGCCGAGATAAATTTTATAAATTTGGGGTAACGCTCAACATCTGCAACCATTTCGAGCATATCTTCAGGGCGGTGCATGACCCGGTGTTTGAGACGTGTTTCAGGCATTGTGACTATAAGGCGTTTTTGGAACGGCGAGCCGCTTGCAACTTCGCAAAGTCAGAATCCGCGTGATAGCTGGACCGGGTCAGAGGCGTCGACGAAACCAGTAAAAAGCCTTTGGCTTTGGCAATGGTTTCGTAGGCCTTGAATTCATCGGGAGTCACAAACCGGTCAATGGCCGCATGTTTCCGAGTGGGCTGCAAATATTGGCCAATTGTCAGAAAATCTATCCCGGCCGAACGCATATCATCCATGACCTGCATGACTTCCTGTTTGGTTTCGCCCAGTCCAACCATAAGCCCTGATTTGGTGAATTGGGCCGGGTCCTGCTCTTTGACTTTCTCAAGCAATCTCAAAGAATGAAAATAGCGCGCGCCCGGGCGGATCTTCAGGTAAAGCCGCGGCACAGTTTCGAGATTGTGATTGAACACATCGGGCCTCGCCGCAATGACAGTTTCTGCCGCGCCGTCCTTTCGGAGAAAATCCGGCGTTAAAATCTCAATCGTGGTTTTTGGCGAAGCGGACCGGATAGCCTTGATGACATCAACAAAATGTTGAGCCCCGCCATCGGACAGATCATCACGGTCAACGGAGGTTATAACCACATGAGCCAGGCCCATTTCCTTAACGGCCATGCCTATTTTCGCAGGTTCTTCAGTGTCGACTGGACCGGGCAATCCGGTCTTCACATTGCAAAAGGCGCAGGCCCGCGTGCAGGTATCGCCAAGGATCATAAATGTTGCGTGAGATTTCTCCCAACACTCACCAATATTCGGGCAAGCCGCTTCCTCGCAGACCGTCACAAGGCCCTTGTCATGGACGATTTTTCGGGTCTCGCTATAGCCTTTGGATGTGGGTGCTTTGACCCGAATCCATGCGGGTTTACGGCGAATTTCCGTATCCGGCTTATGGGCCTTTTCCGGGTGCCGCGGGCGATCAGCAGACTTATCTATGAGAACTGTCATGGCGGCTAAATGCGCCCTAAATCCCTAAAATACAACAGTTTTGGCCCGAAATTTGCTGGATTTTAACGCATAAGAGCTATGCAAGCTGATAATTATAAGGTGAAGGTATGTTTTCCAAGGTCACAATACGTGATGGACACGACAATTTCTTTACACCTATTCGCCTGCTTTTTGCGCTCATGGTGCTGGTCGGTCACGCCTTTGTCGTAACGCTTGGTTTTGAAGGCAGTGAACCTGCGCTTTTCTATCATTACCGCCCGAGTTATCTAGCCGTAAACATGTTCTTTATCGCGTCCGGGTTTCTGGTGACCAGGTCCATGCTTTTCCGCGGAGATATCGTGGAATATGGCTCGGCGCGGTTTCTACGAATATTTCCCGCTTTGATAATTCACGTCTTATTCGTGATGTTCTTGATCGGGCCTTTTGTGACCAATGTACCGTGGGCACAGTTTTTCACGGACCCCCAGTTCTGGACACAGCCCTTTCAGGTTCTGACTTTTGCAGAAACCAAAATGGTTATGCCCGGCACATTTGCGACCAATTATGAACAATTTGGCTCAAGTACGCTTTGGACACTCCGTTATGAGGTGCTAGCCTATATCGGGACGGCTGCCGCTTTTGCGCTCGGCCTATTAAAACATAAATGGCTGTTAATCGCCCAGTTCGTCGTTTTTGCCATTGCATGGCCTGTGGTCCATCTTACAGGTTATTTTGAGAGTCTGCCGGGAACTTTTCAGGCCATTCTTAGATTTGGACTGGCCTATGGCCTCGGCGCGGCTCTTTATGCGGTGAAAGATCGGATTTCCTTCCACATTTTAGGTGTGTTCATACTGGGACTCATCGCGAGCCTGTTCGGGTTTCCTTATCTCGAATATCTGGAAACCGGTCAAATTACGGTCGCCGCCTCATTGTTTGAAATATTTACAGTTATCTGGCTGGGCTATCTGGTTTTCTGGATGGCTTATGTGAAAATCCCGTTTTTTAATCCACTAAAAAAACTCAGCGATACATCATACGGAATTTATATTTATCACTGGGTGATCCTGCAAACTGTCTATTACTTCATTCCGGGCATAAATGCCTGGACGCTGATGGCTATTGCACTGCCCATCATTCTCGCCATTTCCTGGGCCTCTTGGCACTGGGTCGAAAAACCTATGCTGACAAAAAAGGTCAGTTTGTCCAAGTCCATCAAAACCCGTTTCGGGCGCGGGAAATCATCGGGCGAAGAAATCGCTCAGCCGGCGGAGTAAATCTGGAAAAATTCTTTAATGGCGTTACCATAACGCCATGAAAGTTTTTTATTCTGATAAAGTCCTCACTCACCGCCCCAAACAAGAACTCCACAATGGCGGATTTGTGCCCGCCGCGGAAATTCCGCGCCGCGCAGAAATCATCGTAGACGCAATTGACCCGACATATAAGCCCAAGGATTTCGGATGGGATCCCATCCTTAAAACACATGATCCGGATTACGTGAGTTTTTTGAAACGCGCCTATCGCGACTGGAAAAATTTGGGGCGGCCCGGCGATGCTATGCCCTATGTTTTCCCAATACGAGGCCGGCGGCCTCTAAATCTAAACAGGATCGACGCGGAGCTCGGGCGCTATAGCTTTGACTGCGGAACGCCTGTCACGGAAGGCGCCGCAGATGCCGCCTATTGGAGCGCGCAATGTGCTCTCTCTGGAGCGCAGGCTTTAATAGAAGGGAGCAAGTCCGCCTTTGCCCTTTGCCGTCCGCCGGGTCATCATAGCGGGCGGGATTATATGGGCGGCTATAGCTATCTTAATAGCGCCGCCATTGCTGCGAATTTTTTATCGGGAGAAAAGGCGAAGAAAATCGCCATTTTGGATGTGGACTATCACCACGGCAACGGCACTCAGGATATCTTCTATGATCGAAGTGATGTGCTGTTCGTATCATTGCACGCAAATCCCGCCACGGATTATCCGTTTTACTGGGGTCATGAAGACGAAACCGGCGAAGGCCCGGGTGAAGGCTACAATTTGAATCTGCCTATGGCGCGAGGAACAGATTGGGCCAGCTATCAAAATAGCCTCGCCATAGGCCTTGAAAGGATTGCTGATTTTAGGCCTGACTACCTGATTGTCTCCTACGGAGCTGACACGTTTATGGATGATCCCATCAGCTTTTTCGAACTGACCACACCGGATTACTTGGAGATGGCCCGCGAAATCAGCAAAGGCGGTATTCCGGCATTGATCTGCATGGAAGGGGGATATGACCTGGCCTCCATCGGGCCGAATGTAAAAGCCTTCCTGTCAGGCTTTCCGGATTAAATATGAAGCGCCCGGTCATAGGCAGCCAAAACCGATTCATGCATCATTTCCGATAGTGTCGGGTGCGGGAAGACCGTTTCCATAAGCTCATGCTCGGTCGTCTCCAGTGTTCTTGCGACCGTATATCCCTGAATGAGTTCGGTCACTTCGGCCCCGATCATATGGGCGCCGAGCAGCTCACCGGTTTTTTTGTCAAACACGGTCTTTATGAGGCCCTCTGCTTCGCCGAGCGCGACGGCCTTGCCATTGCCCATAAACGGGAATTTTCCAATGCGCACATCATAGCCGGCCTCAATGGCTTCTGCTTCGGTATAACCCACGCTGGCGATTTGTGGGTGGCAATAGGTGCAGCCCGGAATCGCATTGGCATTAAGAGGATGCGGGTTTTGTCCGGCTATTTTTTCAATACAGATGACGCCTTCATGGGAGGCCTTGTGAGCCAGCCAAGGCGGCGTGGTCACATCTCCGATGGCATAAAGGCCGGGCACACCCGTAAAAGAATAGTCATCGACCTGGATATGAGAGCGGTCAATCTTAACACCCAGCGCTTCCAGACCCATATCCTCAACATTGCCGACGATCCCGATGGCCAGAATAATTCGGTCAAAGTTTTCCGTGATTTCGCCCTTGGGGCCGGCCATGGTCGCCGCGATATCTTTGGACCCTGACTTTACAGATTTAACCTGCGTGCCCGTCAGGATTTTAATGCGCTGTTTTTCAAATGACTTTTTTGCAAACGCGGAAATTTCTGCGTCTTCGGCCGGTAAGATACGGTCTAACATCTCGACAACCGTTACATCGGCGCCAAAAGCGTTGTAAAAACTGGCAAACTCCATTCCGATCGCCCCGGAACCAATGACCAGCAGGCGGCCCGGCATTTCCTTGGGAATCATCGCTTCTTTCGCCGTCCAGATATATTTGCCCTCCGGTGCCAATCCAATCTGCGGAATAGTCCGCGCGCGGGCGCCGCTTGCTAAAATGACATGTTTGGCCTGATATTTATCTTTCCCGACAATAACGACAGGCGCAGGCTTTCCCGCCTCCAGTTTCGCAAATCCTTCAATCACGGCGATTTTGTGCTTCTTCATCAGAAAGGAAATGCCTTTGGACATTTGCGAGGCGATATCGCGGGACCGTTTGACAATGGCAGATACATCAAATCCGGCCTTTGCGGTCAGGCCATAATCCTTGGCATGCTGCATTTGCGTGTAAACTTCAGCGGAGCGCAATAAGGCTTTTGTCGGAATACAGCCCCAATTCAGGCAAACTCCGCCCAGAGCTTCCTTTTCAACAATAGCCGTTTTGAAACCGAGTTGAGAGGCGCGAATGGCCGTAACATAGCCGCCAGGGCCGGACCCAATGACGATGACATCAAAATCGGAGTTTGCCATAAACCGCACCACTCATTCGCATGCGAAACAGTTCGCACATCAATCGATGCTTCTATATCAGAACACCCTGATTTTAATAGAAAAAAAGCGATTTAGCGGCGAGCATCTGTGCCCAATAATGCTTCGATAACCTGGAGACGCATGACGTCGCGCAGCTCGGTGACTTCAACCTCTTCGATTAAAGCGAAGGCTTCATCTGATTTTCCTAAACGCGCCAACCCCATAGCGATACGCGAGCGAGCCGTATCGCGAAGTTCCACCTGTTCGATTTTTTGGGCTGCAGTTTTGGCCTCGTCAAAAAGTCCTTTAACGGTCGCGTATTCTGCCAGGTCTAAATAGGCACGGTCGCGCAGGTCCGGCTGCGTGATATTCTCGGCCTGTCTGAATACGGTTTCGATACGTTTTTGCGCCGGGTCCATAGAAAAGTCGGGATCCATCCTATGCTTTTTTCGCCATTCAGCCCGCCTTTGCATACGTTCCTTGCGAGCTTCACGACGTTCTTTACGATCTATGCTCTGCTGATTGCGGTCTGCCTTCAATTCCTCAGCTTCAACATCCTCAGCTTCAGGCATCGGCGGCAGCGAGGACTCCGGGTCGATTTCAATAATTTCCGGGTCGCTCATTTTATCTGAGCCTAATTCTGCTTCAGCTACGTAAGACGGATCGGTTTCAACCTCATAGGGATTTTCTTCTTCCAGAGTAACAGGCTCAAAAGGTTTAATTGTTCCTTCCGGATCTGTTTCCAGCTCCGCATCTTGTTCCATCACCGGCTTTTCCATCA
>CAYQNQ010000079.1:0-1621 GCA_964418815.1 uncultured Hellea sp. | reverse complement strand
CGGCTTTTCCATCATCGGCTTTTCCATCATCGGCTCAGCAATTTGAGGGGCGTCTTCAGGAAAATCATCCTTTTCAAGGTCTTTTTCCATGGGCAGGACCGGCTCGGATTCAAGAACATAAGGATTGGCTTCGCTGTCTGTCTCCAATTCTGCGACCTCGGTGGCCTCGGCTTCGCCATCCCCAGTTTCGGCTGATTCCATATCCTTTTCGGAAGAAACTGCGTCCTCGCCAGAAGAAACTGAATCCTCAGAGTCCTTCTCTTTTGCACCGATATAGCGCGACATAATA
Organism: uncultured Hellea sp.; assembly: GCA_964418815.1. Lineage (GTDB taxonomy): Bacteria > Pseudomonadota > Alphaproteobacteria > Caulobacterales > Maricaulaceae > JACOMS01. The sequence continues at coordinate 1,332 of CAYQNQ010000079.1, read as the reverse complement.
TCTTTGGAGGTGCTTTCTTTGCTGGATGACTGACCTGTTTCAATCCGCGCTGAACCGCCGGATTCGCTTGGTATGGCGCTAAAATAAACCATTCCGCCAGCAAATAGTGCGGCGCAGCTTGCAGCTATAAATGTCTTTATGGCCATTCGGGCCCCCATTCATTCACGTTAACCAAGCATAAACCATACGGGCGTCAAGGCAAAGGGTGCGCTGCAGTGGGGAGAAAATGAAATATCCCCTCAACCCAGACAAGAAGGATTTTAGAGCATCATTGTAATGGGATGTTCGACATAACGCTTGAAATGTTGCAGCCATTTGGCGCCCAGCGCGCCGTCCACAACCCGGTGATCACAGGTTAGTGTCACGCTCATAACAGTCGCTATGGCGATAGCGCCATCTTTGACGACCGGCGTCGGCGCACCGGCCCCGACTGACAGGATCATGCCGTGAGGCTCATTGATTATAGAGCCGAAATTTTTAATTCCCATCATACCCAGATTGGAAATGCTAAATGTGCCGCCCTGATATTCCTGAGGTTTGAGTTTACGGTCTTTGGCGCGCACGATCAGATCGTCCATTTCGGCTGAAATCGTCGACAATCCCTTGTTTTCCGCGCCCCGTACAATCGGGGTTATCAGTCCGCCTTTGATGGCGACGGCCACCGCGACGTCAGCATGTTTGTGCATGGCAATCCCGTCCGGCGTATAGCTGGCATTGGCTTCCGGCACATGTTTTAGCGCCAAAGCGCAGGCTCGGATGAGCATGTCATTGACGGAAATTTTTATCCCTTCAGGAACCTGCCCGTTAAGCTCTTTACGCATTTTCAAAAGCGCATCGATTTCGCAGTCGATATGCAGAGGAAAGTCCGGAACATTGATGTGACTATCGAGCAAACGCTTGGCGACAATTTTCTGAACATTATTCATGGGAATAAGGTCATAGGAACCCGGTTCGATGCCCATTTTCGTCAAATAAGCCGCGCCGCCGCCAAGAGGCATGCCGACCTCGGTTCCTGTCGAAGCTGGCGCTGCCATAGGCTGAGCCCCATGATGAGTTTGAGCGCCTCCGGCCTTCGCGGCCTCGATATCAGCTTTAACGATGCGGCCATTTGGGCCCGATCCGGATATTGCGGCCAGGTCGAGACCGGCTTCTGCCGCTAGTCTTTTAGCCAAAGGCGACGCTTTTATGCGATCGGAAGGATTTCTTGGGGCCGCATTGTTCGGCGGGGCTGCTTTTTTCGGCGCGGTGGACGCCGGTGCGGGAGTCGGCTTCGGCGGTTCGGGCGAAACGGCGGGTTTCGATGCAGGCGGAGCCCCGGGCGCGTATCCGTTC
>CAYQNQ010000078.1:0-11433 GCA_964418815.1 uncultured Hellea sp. | reverse complement strand
GCCTTCATGGGCAGGCCCGGGCTGGGCTCTAACATAATGGCCGGGAAGGGCGGGGCGTCGCCCCACTGGGCTTTGAGCCGTTTGACGCGCAAGGGCGTCCAGTTCAGATAGACCTTCGGGTCAAAGCCTATCGTCCGCTCGGCGTAATTTCCCGCCTGAACCCGCGCTTCGATGGCCTCGACAATTTTCAGCCCGTTCCAATTGTCATCGTCGGAATGGCTGTCGCGGTCCAGCACATCTTCTTCCAAAAGCCAATAGATCAAAAGCGCCGTGCCTAGATCGCAATTTTCATGGGCGGCGATATGGGCCAGAGGCAGAAGCCCGTCATTGGAATTATAATTCAGGATGAACTGATGAAAGGCGCTCGGCGAGTTCATCAGGCGCACTCTGGCCATGCGGGACTCGGGACCCGCCAATAGCGCCTCCTCAACCCGCGCTAATGATTGGTTGGATAAACTCATGTTGGAAATTTGCCCATGATCCATGCCTAACCCAAAAGCGGGACGATGTTCAATTTGGATTTTCAGGTTGAAGTGCATGAACTGAAATAATCGCCGAAAACACAAATAGGACTTATTTCTTATTTTTACCGTTTAGAGGCTTGTAAGTCTCAAATCGTTCTTTTATTTTATTTGCCGATATAAATAACTGTCATCCCGCACCTGATGCGGGACCTCTCCCTCTGGGGTTTTTGGGTGTCGTGCCTGATCTATCCTGTCACTGGCGAGGTCCCGGCTCAGGGCCGGGATGACAGGCGTGCTGTAAAGGAGAGACATTTGACGCCAAATAATACAGAAGCAGAAGAGATCCTTGAGCTGGCCCGCCGCGGCGGCGATCAGGATGAAGAAACTCAGGATGAGGAAAGCTGGGATGCGGGGGCAGAGGATGAGGAGATTGACTGGGAAACCAGTTTCAATCCGGATGATGGGTGTATTTATCCTGTAGAGGATGAGGCGGATGAGGGTCCCGCCTTCGCGGGGATGAGCGAGGAAAAAGAGCCCGTCCTCAATCAAGATGTTAAACTGGTGCCCCTGGGAAATCTGGTCACTAATCCGCTGCAGCCGCGCCGGCATTTTGACGGGGAGGCCATGGACGCGCTGATCAAAAGCATTGCGCAAAAGGGCGTGCTGCAGCCTGTTCTCGTGCGGGCCATGCCCGGTAAAGATAATAAAAACCGCCCAGAACATCATCAAAAAGGCCATCATCAAGGCCATTATCAAGACCACTTTAGCGACGGCACGCCCAGAGGCGGCCCGGATTATCAGATCATCGCCGGGGAGCGGCGGTGGCGGGCGGCATCTCTGGCCGGGGTGAAGGTCATACCCGTGCTTATCCGGGAGATTACGGACGCCGAATCCCTGGAGATCGGGGTTATTGAAAATGATCAGCGTGTGGGGCTGAACCCCATGGAGGAGGCCCGCGCCTTTTCCCTGCTGATGTCGCGCTATGGTTATACCCAAAGGGAAATCGGGCAGGTGATCGGCAAGTCGCGCAGCTATGTGACCAATGCCCTGCGGCTGTTTCAGCTCCCGGACCGGGTGCAGTTCATGCTCATTGAGGGCAAGCTGGCGGCGGGGCATGGGCGGGCCATTTTAAATTCTCACGACCCGGCCTATCTGGCCGATCATATTATCGAGCACGGCCTGTCCGTGCGGGCGGCGGAGCGGCTCGGGCGGAAGATGCGCTTGGCGGCGTGGGACGGGGAGCAAAATCTCGAAGACCGGATAATCGCCGATACGGGGGCCAGCGCCCAGATCATCGAGAATGAATTGGGGCTGAAAGTCTCCATCTATGACCGGGGCGGGCGCGGCCATGTGAAAGTCTATTACCGCGATATCGAGGACTATCAGAAAGTGTCGAGGCGGCTGAGACGGCGACTCTGATTTGCAGGGACTAAATATGTCCTCACCCCGAGCTTGTCCAAGGGCGAGGTCCGAAGAGAGCGGGCAAATTAAAAGGTAATCCGGCCTTCAACAAAGACAGAGGCGGCGTCTTCATCCTGGGCGCTGACCAGAGCGGCGGCCGGGTCGAAGACATCCACGTCCCGCTTGATATATTGCACGCCCGTACTGACGCGGAACATCTCGTTAAAGTCATAGGAAACGCCGCCGACAAACTGGTCCGAGGTCAGGCCCACATTATCGTCCTCCGCGTGGCCATAGCCGAGGGTGACGCCGAACTTGTTGGGTTGCCAGGTCAGGCCCACATCATAGGCCTGATAATCTCCGTCGGCGAGGGCGTTATTGGAATTGAGGTAAGAGCCGCCCAGAACAAAGTCGCCATAGCCGAGCTCCAGCGCGAGACCCAAAGACTTCAGATCGTCAAAAGCGGCGAGCTGGCTTTGCTGGCTGCCAATGGCGTAAGTGGCCGTGGCTTCGACAGAGAGGCCGTTGTCAAATTTGCGGTCCAGAGCCAGGCCGGCTTCGAAGATATCGTCCAGTTCCGGCGCAAGCACGCCCGCCGGCTCGTCATCATTACCGCGCACGCAGTAATCCACGCCGCAAGCCTCGGCATCAAGCGCATAGGAGACGCCGACCTGCACGCCAACGCCGACCGTATCGCCCAGAAGGCGCGGGCTGGTATAGGTGATTTTCTCGGAAAAGCCCGAAGCGTCATTGACCGTCTTGACCGCGTCCAGACCCGTATAGTCCACGGGGTTATTGGACGCGCCTACGTTCAGGAGCGTCGGGGCGCCGAGCGAAAAGAGATAGGCGGCGCCGTCATCCCGGCCCACCGTCACATCCCCGTAGGCCGAGCGCAGGAAGATATGCGCGCCTTCGAGCTGGGCCTGAAAATCTTTGGCATCATCCGCGCCGGCGGCGTAAAACCGGGACGTGTGGCCGCGCAGGGCGAAATCCGTGCCGTTATCATTGACGCCCGAGCATCCGGCCTGCGCCGGCGGACAGTCACCGACCCGGCCGCCAAAGCCGCGCCGATAGGGATCATATTGGCCGCGCAGCTTGGCCGCGACCCCGTATTCAAGCCCGCCCTGGGTGATAGCGCTGACTTCCACCAGGCCGGAGCCGTCCAGAACAAAATCCTCGCGCCATTCCCGGTCCGCCGCCGTCAGGTCATCAAAATAGGTGCCCGCCGCGCCGCCGGCCACATAGCCCTCATAGTGAAGGTCAATATTGCGAAGACCGAGCTTGTCACCAAGGCTGCGCTTGGGCCGCTGACCCGGCGCGCCGTAAGGATTAGGCTGGGGCGCCGGATAAGATGTCTGCGCCTGCTGCGGATAGTATGCGCCTTGCGATTGCCCGCCAGATTGCCCGCCGCCGCGCGGGGCATTTTGATATTGCCCGCCGTTCTGCGGCCGGCCCGGATAATAAGCTCCGCCGGATGACGGCGCCTGGCCCACACCGGGCGCCCGTTTATAGCTGGGATAATCATAGCTCGCCCCGGGTCTTTGTGGGGCCGGGGCCGGGGTTTGTGCCGGGGCTTGTGCCTGAGTCTGAGTCTGCGCCTGAACAGGATAAGGCGAGCCGCCGGAGCTCAAATTAGGCGAAGCCGGAACGTAAGATCCATATCCTTGCGAGGAGCCGTATCCTTGCGCCGCGTTTTGTGTTTGAGGTCTTTGCGGGGGCGCCTGGTGAGAATTTTGCGACAGGCCGGACAAGGTCACTGTCGGGGCCTGCGATAACTGACTGTTTGAGGACGGTCTGTAAGTATAGGCCGGCGTCACAGAGGTCGGCGAGGCGGAGGGCGCGGTACGGGTCGGCACAGAATATGTGTTTCCGGTAGACGGGCTGGATACGGGAGCAGGAGCAGGGGCGGGCGTTCCGCCGTATGGATATTGATAGCCGCCCGCGTCCCCGCCCTGATTTGACCCACCGGCAGACCCCGCGGATTCCCAGGCCTGTTTGCCCTTTTTGGCAAAGGGTGAGGGCACGTTCTGGGCATTGGCCGCCAGTGTCAGCCCAAGCGCGCTGACAGCAAGCGTGGACACAAAAACCATTAGGGTTTGTCTATACTCACTCATGAAGCTTCCCTATTTGCTCAAATCGCCTGCAATATATTTGCAAAACAAGGGTTAAACACCCGTTAACCATTTACGTTAACCGACCCTAATAAAGGGTTAACAGAGGCCTGTTGGCGCAAAAATGAGGATAATTTCATGTCAGCCCCACTAGCCCTTCTAAAATCTGGTGTTATAAGCGGTGAAAATTTAAAAACCTTCGCGGAGTAAACCCGAATGAAAATAACGAGATTAAAGCCCGTTCAGCTGGCCGCAGCGGCCATATTAGGCGCCACTCTTTTGGCCGGATGCGGCACAATCGGCGGCGGCAGTAAAAAAGCGGCAACGACGAAAACGGCGAATATCGCCCCGAGCATGGGCGTGAACTCTTATCTTTGGCGCGCCAGCCTGGAAACCCTCAACTTCATGCCTCTGGATCAGGTCGACCCCTTTGGCGGCGTTATCATCACAGACTGGTATGCCAATCCGGAAGTCCCGGGTGAGCGCTTCAAGGCCAATGTCTATATTCTGGATACGAATCTTCGCGCCGACGCCCTTAAGACCCAGATTTTTAAACAGGTCCGCAGCGGCGCTGACTGGGCCGACGCCTCAATGGACGCCGATACGGGCCGCCTGATTGAAAACGCCATCCTGACCCGCGCCCGCGAGCTCTACATCGCCACGGTCGACGCCCAGTAAGCATTTCAAATTTCTGATGATTAAGAGCCGGCCTCAGGGCCGGTTTTTTATTTAGGGCGCTAAGCAACAGCCAGACCTAAATTGCCGGCCCGGCATCCAGAACGATAACAAGGCGGGTAATCCCTCTGCCTTCTATGGGCGGGGATCGGTGGCGGATTGTTTGCGCCGGACGCTCCGGCCATTTTTTACCCTTAAATATGACAGCCGCGCCGGTCGGGACCTTATGAATATCTGTTGGTTCGGCAAGATTGTCTGGCGCGCTTTCGGCCTTTAAATCTTCGTCCGTCACATATTCTGTGCCCGGTCCGTAATAGGTTGCGATCAGGCGGGCGCGGACATTGTCCCGGTGAAACTTTGCACAGGCATCGTCCCGGACAAGCTCGACCCGAAGCTTGAGCTGGTCAACCGACAGGATCTTAGAAAATTTACCCGCCAGCATCTGCACATCATTGACGAGCCATTCCAGCGCCGGACTGCCGGGCATGTCCCAGGCCCTCAATGTCGCCCTAACACCTTCGCCGATCCGGCCTGTTTCCAGTTGAAACCGGCCGTCTTGGGCGTCTTTCAAATCCTTACCTCGGGGTAAATGCTCCAAAGCGCTGGTCAGCGCGGCCGGGATTTGTCTGTCCAGAATAACCGCGTCCAAATCCGGATCATGAATGGCCTCCAGACCGGGCAGGGTATGTACGGTTTTAACCGGAGAGGCAAAGCGCTGTTTTTGTGCGGGTAAGGCTGTCATATTTCGCTCTAGGCCGCGCTGGTGCACTGGCCGACAATCTCCAGCGTCGCTTCCAGCTCTTTATAGCCGCGGCTCTGCGCCGCGCTCATCAATTGGACCACCGGGGCGCTGGTTTCCATGACATCGACCTTGCCGCAGTCCCGGCAGATTAACACGGCCACAGGGTCATGGGACTGACCTTGGGGGAGGGCAATATATTTCGAAATGGATGCGACTTTCCGGATGAGACCCAGCATTGAGAGCCATTCCAAAGCGCGGTAAACCGTTGGCGGTTTTTGGGACCCTACTCCCGCCAGCAAATCCAAAATTTCATAAGCGCCCAAAGGCTGATCCGACTCCAGCATAGATTTATAAATATGGCGCCTGATGGCCGTAAAGCGCTCACCTTTACTTATGGCGAGGCGTTCTGCGGCCTCCATCCTGCGCGCATAGTCTTCTATGACATTGTTCTGCATTTTACGTCCTTTCTTTTCGCTGATCTAATTTTTAATTCTCTCGCTAAATACCGGCCTTGTTGTGACCTCTCCCGCGTCAAAAGCGCGGCCGTCAAACAGGCGCGGGTAATAATACATTCGAAGATCCCGGTGAAAGGCGCGGATCTCTGTCTCGTAATCCAGCGCCGCCTGACCGTCCGTCTCGGCCCAGCCTTCCAGCGCCGCCTGCACAAAGCCGGCCGGTGAAATCAGGCTCATCCGGCGGGCCAGTGCATTTCTTTTTTTGCGCCCATCCGTATAGGCCTGGCTCAACGGCTCCGCCGTTTGATCGCCGACTTGCTGAAAGGCGTAATACCATTTCCATTCAAATCCGGTGGTAGGTTGGGTGAACGCGGAAAAGTCGGGATGTCGCTCGAAAAAAGGCGCGTATGTGTCTTCTCTCGGTAGGTCCCAGGCATCATTGACCGCTTCCCTTTGGGTTAAGATGATGTCGCCGCCTTCCGGCACAGAAATGGCCCGCGTTGTCATCTCCGTCACCAAAGCGGGCAGGACAGCGCAAACCAGCAGCCACAAACCGGTCAGCACGGTCAAATTACGGGCCCCTGTATGCCGGGCGCCGGCAATCCAGAGACAGAGCCCCGTCCAGAAGGCCAGATAGATAATAGAAAGCAGGCTGACCTTTAACAGCGTTGATAGAGCCGTCCCGGACATGAAACCTCCAATCCAGAGCGGGATAAGGATAACGAGCCCCAAGAGGCCAATTCGCATCAGGGCGCGCCCCGTCCAAAGCTTTTGGCCCGACCCGGCGCTGGCTTCGAGGAGTTCAAGCCGGCCGGCGGATTTCTCGCCCGAGCGTAAATCATATAAAAGCAGAATAACCAGAAGCGGCGCCAGAAGGCTCAGCAGAAACGCAAAATCAAACCGGCCAACCAGGGCAAAATCCGGATTGACCGCATCGCTTTCATGGATTTGGCCTTCCAGGGCGAGCATGCGTATGCGGTGTTTCCACGGCAAGCTGTCTCTCTGGCCCATAGCCGCATAGGCAAAATCCGACGGCGGATCATAGGTCATATGAAAGGTGTAATAAGCCAGACTGCCCCAATCGGTTTGATCTGCCAGAACAACCTCCTGCTCGACACTGTCCAGCACCATAAGTTCCGTGATCTGGGCTTTTTGTGAGCTTACTTCGCGCAGGCCCAGCGACACAGCCGCCACTGACAGGAAAAACGCCAAAGCCATCCAAAGCAGCGCCGCCTTGTCCCGGCTCAGGAATTTTAGCTCCCGCATCACGGGACCAGTCTCCGCGCCCTGGTAAAGGCCGCGCCAAAGAGCAGGACCAGCCAGAGCAGAAGCGCGCCGAAGGGAAGGAACGCCCGTGAAATCCGCTTGCCGGCCGGATCCGCAGCGAAGCGGAAATCGTCAAGGACAGACCAGTTGTCGGCGCTCACCCGGGCCGCACGGCCACCCTTTTCATCCTTGTTGCGATTAATATCGAGACCGTAATCGAGCTTTTCTTTGTGAACCAGATTGAGGCCCATAACAAAGTCATAACGAATGGCCTCAGCCTCCCGCAGAAAACGGTGATGGGTCGACAGGTCCGTCCCGGCCAGATGACGGGAGCTATAATCAATGGCCATAAAAGGCGAGAGAAATGAAAGCCTGCGCAAAACCTGACTTTGTTCCTGCTCTCGGGTCATGCGGGCTTCGGCATATCGGTTCATCACCTCGGTCAGAGCCTTTTCGTTTACCTCGGCCACCAGCCCGCGGTAATTGAGCGGAAGCGCCTCAATGGTTTCTACGTCATATTGGGCGAGGATATTGGCCTTCAGCCGGGCAAAGGCCGGGTCAGAGGCATCATGCCCGTCGCCCAGGGCGCGAATATCCCGGGTCATTTTCATATCCGTCTGAAACTTGCCGTCCATGGGCATGAGCGCGCTTGTGGCGGCGACGCCAAGGCGGGGAATAATCAGGCTAGAAGCGAACCAGACAATCAGCAGGCCGCCGAGAGCCAGCCCGCGTGTTTTCACCAGAACAGAGACAAAAAGAATGAGCGCCACCCAGACCGATAGAAACAAGAGATAACCCAGATACATACCCAGGCTAACCGACAAGGCTTCGCCCTGAAGCACAGCGTAGATGGTCAAACATAAAGCCGGCACAGACAAAAGAAATCCGGCGCCCATGAGGGCCAGACCTTTACCGGCCAGAATTTGCGGCCCGGTCAGGCCTTGCGCCAGCAGCGTGCCGAGCGTCCGGTTTTCGCGCTCGCGGATCAGAACGGCGTGGCCAATGGCAATTAATAATAGCGGTAAAAACAGCTGATAAATCTTGGCGGCGCTCAGCGCGCCAAAACCGCCCGTACGGGCTTTTGCCCGGCCATCTGCAAACATGGCGGTATTTTGATGATGACCTTCGAGGAATATACTTTGGCCCGTCACGGCATCCACGCCCGGGTCAAAAACGGCCAGGGGCGGCGGCGCGCGAAAAACATAATGGCCATAATGGACCATACGGTGGGGGTGGCGGTCAGGTTGGTCTTTAAACGTCTCTTCCGCCTGTGTCTGCTGATGGGATCTCTCATGGGCCGCCTCGGCCATATCGGAGGCCGTTAAAAAGGCAGCCGCAATGATCAACAGGCTAATGACCGCCAGGGAAATGAGCACAAGTCTTGAGCGGCCCCAGTGACGCCACTCTTCTTTGGCGATCTGAGACATCACGCTCATACAGGTGCTTTCTCGGCAAAGGCCGCGTGAACTTCGGCTGTATCAATCAAAGCGTCGTCCTTGGCTTTAAACTGACCGACCAGGCGGCCGCCGCGCAAAAGTCCAATTCGGCTCGCGACCTGACAGGCCCCGTAAACATCATGGGTCACCATGAGAATGGTCCGGCCGTCTTTGGCCAGTTTCCGAACCAGAGCGTTAAATTCGTCAATGGCGACCGGGTCGAGGCCCGATGTGGGTTCGTCCATCAATAAAACCGGCGTATCGCGCAAGAGAGCCAGCGCAATGGCAACTTTCTGGCGCATGCCTTTGGAATAGGTGGAGAGGTGCCCTCCGCGCTCTTCTTTTTGCAGCCCCACCGTGTCCAGAACCGCGTCCATCTGAGGCGTCGATGTCTTTATTTTGGCCAGTGATAAAAAATAGTCGAGATTTTCATAGGCCGACAAATGCCCGTAAAGTGTCGCCGCTTCCGGAAGAAAAGCCGTGTTGGCCCGGATATCTTTGACGGCGCTTTTGCTGTCGTGATCCAGTATTTTGGCCATGCCGGAAACCGGCGGAATGAAGCCCAGCAAAGTCAAAAGCGTGGTTGACTTGCCGGCCCCATTACCCCCGAGAAGCGCAAAAATTTCGCCCTCGGGAATATCAAAAGAAACGTCATGGAGCACGGTTTTACCGCCGCGCTCCACAACCAGATTAGATACGGAAATCGTCATAGGCTTTCCTAGAACTTATACGCCAGCGTTCCGCGAATATTCCGGGGCGCGCCCGGCTGTACCCAAAGAGATGCAAAGGAATTCAGATAATATTCTTCATTGAAAAGATTATCCACATCGACGCGCGCGGAAATGCCTTCGGTAATATCATACTGAGCAAAAGCCCGTAAGGTCACATAGTCCGGAAGTTCGAACTCACCAAATTGAGTATTTTGCCCAAAGAAATCACCGAACTGACCGAGGCGTTCGCCCACATAGAGAAGTCCGCCGCCGACTCGCAGTGGAAGCCCGGCTTCGTCAAAGTCCTTGGCAAGTTGAACATTCAACTGATGCTTGGGCACATTGATAAGCCGCGTTCCAGCCGGGATGGTGGCCCCGAAATTCGGATCGCTAAAGTCATTTTCCGTGCCCACATCAACAAAGGCATAAGAGGCCCACAGGTCAAGCCCGCTGGCGATTTCGCCGTTGATGTCAAATTCAAATCCCTGGGACTGGGCTTCGCCAGCCGGTATGGCGACAAAGCTGTCATCCACGGCCAGAACGTTTTTCTGCTCGACCTGAAACACAGTTGCCGTGCCCTGAAGCGCACCTTCCATAAGCGAGAACTTAACACCGCCCTCGATGGAGGTGGAGATATTGGGCTCAATCTCGGGATTGCCTGTGTCGGCCAAGGTAAAGGGGCGGAAGTTTTCCCCATAAGAGGCATAAACAGAGAAATTGTCGTTGACCTCATAAACAGCGCCGACCTGCGGGCTCAGGCGCGATTCGGAAGCCGTGTCCGGATCCGTCCGGCCATCTCTGCGGTCATCCAGATCCTGACTGTAATCATCATAGCGCAGCCCCACCCGGATATCGAGCTGGTCCGTCAAAGAGATCTGGTCCTGAATGAAAATGCCAAAAGAGTCTGTTGTCTCAACCCGATCCGCCAGGGTGACCGTTGGTTCGGGTAATGGCAGGAACTGACCATAGACGGGGTTAAACACATTGATCGGCAATAGATCGGGGGCCATATCCGGCGTCCGTCCTGGCGCGCCGCCGCCTCTAAACCGACGGAAGACCTGATCATTTTCAAATGTATCATAATCGGCCCCGACAAGAATACGGTGGGTCAGTCCGCCCGTATCAAATTCACCGGCAATCTCGCCGCGCAGGACTAGATATTCAGCGTTATATTCGCGGGTCCGGCGCTCACGCGACAAGGTCTCGCCGTCTCTGATCAGAAACTGACGAAAACCGGAAAGAGTGGCCGCCGTATCCGAGCCTTCAAGAGAGGTGTCACGATAGTTCAGCCCGACCAGCGCGCTCCAGCTATCGCTAAAGTCCTGCTGAACTTCCAGCTGATGCCCGGTGACAGAGGCCTCATAAGGCGCTTCCGATGGCTCACCCAGGAAGGTTTCAATATCCACCGCGCCCAGCTGGTTTTCAATGGCCGGAATCCCGCGATCAAAGGGTGTTCTCTGTTCGGTCAGTTCCAGCTCATAGACGATCTGTGTGTTCTCTGACGGTTTGAAAGCGACAGATGGAAACAGACCCCAGCGTTCCGTCTCGACCGTATCGCGGAAGCTCTCCGCATCTTCGTAAAATCCTGCAAAGCGAACGGCAAACTGATCAGACAGAGGCGTGGTTGCGTCCACATCACCGCGGAAAGTGTTAAAACTCCCAGCCGAAATTTTTAGCTCACCTTCGGTTTCAAAGGTCGGTCGTTTCGTCACCAGATTAATGGTGCCGCCCGGCTCGCCCCGTCCAAATAGAGCCGCCTTGGGCCCTTTGAGAATTTCGACGGTCTCGACCCCGGAGATATCGCGCGGGCCGGCAAAACCGCGGCCGGCGTTAAAACCATTAACCAGATAGGTGCTTGGCAGGTTTTCATCGCCAACAAAGCCGCGAATGGCAAAAGCGTTCCAGAGTCCGCCGAAATTATTCTGACGGGCTACGGACGCGGACAGGTCCAGGGCACTGACAAGGTCAACCACATTGTTATCGTCCAGAATCTGTGCGTCCAGATCCAGTTCCGCCTGAGGAATTTCCAAAGGTTCAAAATTGCCCTGATAGGCTTGACGTACGCCGGTGACGACAACCTCGTCGTCGCTATCCTGGGCAAAGCCCGGTGTTGATGCAGCGGCCAGACAAAGGCCTGATGTCATCAGAAATAAGTAGTTTTTAAGACGCATGG
>CAYQNQ010000077.1:0-11487 GCA_964418815.1 uncultured Hellea sp. | reverse complement strand
AAGGCATCAGCACCAAAAGTGACTTGCTGGAATGGCGATACCGCCAAGATGCTTGCCGATTGCCCGGCTCAGCCACGTATGATTACATGCTGGGATGGTTCTAGTTATAAAGAAGGCGACGGCGGGACATGTCCTCCCGAGCCAGCGCCCGTTCGTTATATTACATGCTGGGATGGTTCCAGCTATGAAGAAGGAAGCGCCGGTAGCTGTCCACCTGAGCCGCAGCCAGTTACAGAAATAGTCTGTTGGGATGGTTCAACAGCAGCCGACTACGCTCTTTGCCCAGCGCAACCTCAGACACGTTCAGGTGAATTGGTAACTTCACTTTGCGAAAACGAGTATCGTCAGGAAATTATCTATTACGAATTTGATAGAGGTCAGTCTCCAGAGACTCGCGCCACCATCAACCGTATCCTTGATATCGGCGAATTCTGTCAAGTTGATAATATTCAAGTTGTTGGTCATACAGACACATCCGGATCAGCAGCCTATAACCTGCAACTGTCAGAGCGCCGCGCGAAGGATGCCAAAGACGAACTGGTTCGTCAGGGCATCAATTCTACGGTCATTTCTTCTAAGGGAATGGGCGAAACTCAGCCATTCGTTCCGACCGGCGACGGCGTGAAAGAGCAGTTGAACCGCCGTACAGAGGTTCTGATCAAGTTGATTCAAGCAGGCGCTTACACAATCAACTAGGATTTGGTTCCAAAAAATTTCCTAAGGCCCGGTTTTACCGGGCCTTTTTTATTTGGATCTAGTCGATAGATTTGTTCCAATAGAAACGCACAATTTAGACAATTCTTGCTTTGGCGGCACTTTAGTGTTTTCTATCATCAACACTGATTGCGGTGATGGACAATGATTCAAAAAATAGAAACAGACATAATTCATACGCTGGATGCGCGTTATGATTCTATGCTCGAAACGCTGTTGGTATGGTCCAATATTAATTCGGGCAGCCGTAACAGAACGGGTCTTGATAAGATGAGAACTGCGCTCATCGAAAAATTCGAAAAACTGCCAGGTCAGATATCAACTCCCGGCCTTACACCCGGGCAGTTCGTGACGGCCAAAGGCGAGAAGTCAGACGTTGATTATGCGCCGGCCATGAAATTGACCGTCCGGCCAGAAGCCCCGGTTCAGTTAGTTTTGACGGGTCATTACGATACGGTGTTCCCGAGAGACAGTCATTTTCAAACGCCGGAATATATTGACGATAATACGGTGAACGGTCCAGGCGTGGCCGATATGAAAGGCGGTATTCTGGTCATGGCCGAAGCGCTAATGGCTTTTGAACAGCTGCCAATAAAGGAAAACGTTGGATATAATGTTCTCCTAAGTCCTGATGAAGAAATAGGATCGCCCGGTTCTGCCGACCTGCTGGCGGAGCTTGGCCGGCAAAGTCATGTGGGCCTGACCTTCGAACCCGCTCTGGCAGATGGTTCCATGGCGGGTGCCCGAAAGGGCAGCGGCAATTTCGCGCTGATTATCAGGGGCCGGGCTGCTCATGCAGGACGCGAACATCATTTGGGACGAAACGCCATAGCTGCCATGGCTGAATTTACGGTCGCGCTAGATGCGCTTAACGGGAAACGGGAGGGCGTCACATTTAATATGGCCAAAATTGATGGCGGCGGCGCGTCAAATATTGTTCCGGAACTAGCGGTCGGTCGGTTTAATGTCCGCATGAAGGAAACGGCGGATATGGCATGGATTCGCGAAAACATGGCGCGCATCATAAAGCGCATCAATCAAAAAGATGGAATTTCGGCCGAACTAACCGGAGATTTTACGCGGCCTCCGAAACCTATGGCTCCGGCAAATGAAATGGTTTTCAACTGGGTCAAAACGGCAGGTAATCTCCTTGGCCAGAATATTCAATGGTCGCCGAGCGGCGGGGTGTGTGAGGGGAATAATCTTTGGGCCTCAGGATGTCCCAACGTGGATACCCTTGGTGTGCGCGGCGGTGATATTCACTCTGACCGGGAATTCATAAAACTACCCAGCCTGGTTGAACGGGCAAAACTGTCCACCTTGATCCTTATGAAAATTGCCAGCGGTGAATTTGACGCGAATAAAGCCAAAGCACTGGCAAACTCGGAGACTCATGCGTGTTAATTGCTCGCCGGGTAAATATTGATGATCTGGACGCAATCATTTCGCTTTCTGAAAATGCAGGTCCAGGCTTTACATCTTTGGCCGTGGGAGCGGATGTTCTCGAACAGAGGTTGAAAAAATCTGTCATGAGTTTTGAACTCACGCAGGAAATTTCTCCGGACCATGTTTATTTTTTACTGCTTGAGGATACCGAGCACGGCAAAGTTGTCGGCATGAGCGCGATCAAAGCGCAGATCGGTATAAAAGACCCGTTCTTCAATTTTCGTATCCTCCGCGTAGGCCGAAAATCCGCGGTTACCAATCGCCGTTATGACATGGACGTATTGATGATGGTCAACGAATATAATGGCGCATCAGAAGTGGGTTCTCTCTATGTACTACCGGACTATCGGGGGGCAGGTGCTGGCCGGCTAATCTCGCAGGCGCGATATATGTTGATGGCGTCTGATTTGGACCGTTTTTCTGACACCGTTATTTCGGAACTCAGAGGGCATGTGGATGATGACGGGACCTCTCCTTTTTGGGATGCTGTCGGCCGAAAGTTTTTTCAGATGGATTTCACAGAGGCCGATCATATCTCCGCCGAACAGGATAGTCAGTTTATTCTGGATCTTATGCCGCGTTATCCGATTTATGTGGAATTATTGCCCAGATCCGCAAGGCAGGTCATGGGAAAAACGCACCCTTCTGGTGAAGGCGCGCGGCATTTTCTAAAATCCGAAGGGTTCAGATATAACGGCCTTATTGACATCTTCGACGGTGGTCCATCCATGAGCGCCCCAATCAATGACATTCGAACCATCAAGGACAGCCGGATTTTAAAACCGGTTGTGAGCGAAGCGGACCGGGGCTTAACAGCTTTAATCAGCAATAACCGCATCGAGGATTTTCGCTGTGTTCTTTCGAAAATCGGATTTGAGGACGATCAACTATTGATGGCTAAAGAGGACATGAAGACCCTGCTCTTGAAAAAAGACGAACAGGTCAGAATTTGGATAAAACGATGAGCCTTTGGATTGATGGCAAATGGCGACCAGGATCTGGCCCAGAATTTCAAAGTATGGATCCTGCTCATGGTGATGTTTTATGGAGCGGGAACGCCGCCAACCAAAGTGATGTGGAAGCCGCATTTACCGCGGCGCGTAAGGCATTTGGGCCCTGGTCCCTAACTTCGATTGAAGAGCGAATTACGCTTGTCCAAAAGTTTCGAGACATTGCTATGAAAGCCAAATCCGAATTGGGCCTGTTGATCGCGAAAGAAGCCGGGAAGGTCTTGTGGGATGCCGCAGGTGAAGGCGGCGCAATTTCAGCCAAAGCCGATATCTCCATAAAATCATACCAAGAGCGCACGGGCTCGCTTGAGCGGGAAACCGCGTTTGGACGCGCTCAACTTCAGCACCGGGCCCACGGCGTTATGGCCGTATTGGGGCCATATAATTTTCCCGCGCATTTGCCAAACGGGCAAATACTCCCGGCTTTAATCGCCGGCAACACTGTCGTTTTTAAACCTAGCGAGCAGTGTCCCGCCGTTGGCGAGGCCTTAGCAAAGCTCTATGAAAAGGCCGGATTTCCGCCCGGCGTGATCAATATGGTTCAAGGCGCTAGAGATACGGGCGCTGCGGTTCTTGAAAGCGAAGAACTTGACGGGGTTCTGTTTACCGGGTCAGCGAAAACAGGGGCCTATATTCACAAATTATTTGGGGGGCGGCCAGAAGTAATCCTTGCCCTAGAGATGGGAGGAAACAATCCTCTGATCATTTGGGATACATCTGATGCGCAGGCCGCGGCGTCAATCGCCCTTCAATCGGCTTTCATGACAACAGGTCAGCGCTGCAGCTGTACACGGCGCTTAATATTGCCAGATGGCCCCGCAGGAGATGAGATTGTTGAGGCCTTGCTGTCTCAAAGAGACCGATTAGTGCTTGGAAGCTGGAAGGATGGAGACGATGTCTCAACAGGACCCGTCGTAAGCTCTCAGGTCGCCGCTCATGTGGTAGAGGCAGCTAATGATCTGGAACGGCGCGGGGCAATCCCGCTGGCGGCGGCGTCAATTGCAAAAGCAGGACAAGCGTTTGTCAATCCGGGAATCTATGACGTATCGAGCATCGATGTTCCGGACGAAGAAATATTTGGTCCTGTACTTCAAATTATCAGAGTGCCTGATTGGGATAGCGCCATCCAAACTGCAAATGACACCCGGTTTGGCTTGGCGGCCGGGTTGATTTCAGATGACGCCGCTCTTTGGGATAGCTTTAAATACCGGATTAAGGCCGGTATTGTGAATTTCAATCGCCCGACGACCGGGGCCGCTAGTTCTTTGCCGTTTGGAGGCCCCGGGGCTTCGGGTAATCATAATCCAGGCGCCTATTACGCCGCGGATTTTTGTGCATGGCCTATGGCAAGTCAGGTCGCAGACAAACCGGAAAATTTACCGATAAAAGGCATGTCGTGATGGCGATGGAAGCTAATTTTGACGGCCTTATTGGTCCGACCCATAATTACGGTGGATTATCGGACGGTAATATGGCTTCAGCCAGTAATGCGGGTTTGGTCTCAAGGCCCCGGGAAGCTGTGCTGCAGGGACTGGATAAAATGTTGGCTATGCACAAGGCCGGCCTTTGGCAGGGTGTCCTGCCGCCTCATCAACGCCCGTATTTACCGGCCCTTAGACAAATGGGTTTTTCCGGCTCCGACAAAACCGTTTATGAAAAGGGCTGGAAAGACGTGCCCGTATTAATGAAAAATCTAATGTCGGCCTCAAGTATGTGGGCCGCGAATGCTGCAACAGTTAGTCCATCTCCCGATTGCGCCGATAACAAATTGCACCTTACGCCCGCTAATTTGTCGACGATGTTTCACCGCAGCCTTGAGCATGAGCAAACAGGCCGAACTCTAAAGGCGGCTTTTCCCTTTGCGCGCGTAAATGAGGCTTTGCCAGTGCAGTCTGTTTTTGCAGATGAGGGCGCTGCCAATCATGTTCGGTTATGTGCTGACCGTGGCCAGCAAGGCGTTGAATTATTCGTTTACGGAAGAGAAGGATTTGAAGCCCGTACCAGAGGGTTTCCAGCGCGCCAGACTCTCGAAGCCAGCGAAGCGCTAGCGAGAGTCCACAATCTGTCGCCAAAACGAACGGTTTTTGCGCGCCAATCCGGATCGGCGATTGATGCCGGCGCTTTCCATAACGATGTTGTTTGCGTTGGGGCTATGGAGACTTTGTTTTTTCACGAATTGGCTTTCGAGAATACCGAGGATCTGAAGAAGAATATTATTGAAGCTTCCGAGGGTCTTTTCGATCCGGTATTCGTCGAAGTTCCTGTGAATGAAGTCCCGATTGAAGATGCCATAAAGGCTTATTTGTTCAATTCCATGTTGGTAAAATTCCCTGGCGATGATCGATTGACGCTTATTGCGCCTACGGAAACGCAAGACACAGAGTCGACTCGAAAATATTGCGAAGCACTGGTTATTGGAAACGGTCCAATTGGCACTGTTAAATATGTGGATGTACGCCAGTCCATGCGAAATGGAGGCGGCCCAGCCTGCCTTCGGCTTCGGGTCACTTTGCTTGAAAGTGAATGGGCGCAAGTTAATCCAGCCATGAAAATTGATGCTAAGCTGCACCAAGCGCTTAGCCAATGGTCATCAAAACACTATCGCGAGACTTTGTCTCCAAGTGACTTGCCGGACCCGGCTCTCATGAATGAGAGTTTTGCGGCTCTGGATGAACTGACTAAGGTTTTAGGACTGGGGCCGGGTTTTTATCCTTTCCAGAGAGTCTCGAGCGGCGCTTAATTGGCGAGACGCCCGCCCGCATTGGCATAGGCTTGAGTGCCGCGGTCATAAACTTTGTCGCTCTCCAGAATTTCGGTTTCGCTGTAAACCAGATCACTTCCGGTCATGAAATCGTAAATCGGCGCAAAATCCTGTTTGGTAGCGTCGAACAATTCTTCAAATGAATCTATGACGAAATAGGCCTGCTGGAAATCGTCAATCCGGTAGTTCGTTTGCATCACTCGCTCTAGATCAAAATGGATACGGTTAGGTGAGGGGTCTTCGATGCTGAAAACGCTCTCCGTGCGAGATGATACAATCCCAGCGCCGTAAATTTGAAATTTATCTCCCCGGCGCATAAGTCCAAATTCCACGGAATACCAATAAAGGCGTGCAAGGTTTTTAAGGCAATCCCATTTCAGAGCCCGGATCCCACCGCGTCCATAAGCCTCCATATAATTTGCAAAAACAGGCTGAGCTAAAAGCGGAACATGACCAAATACATCGTGAAAAATATCCGGTTCCTGTAAATAGTCCATTTGCGCTCTTGATCTGATAAAGCGTCCTGCGGGAAACCTGCGATTGGCCAAGTGCTCGAAAAATATATCATCGGGGATTAGGTGCGGAACAGAGATTACCTGCCAGCCGGTCAAATCCATAAGTTTTTCGTTGATTTTTTCTAATTCCGGGATACCGCCGTCATTTAGGTTCAAGGCTTCCAGACCGGCGTAAAACTCGGGTACTGCGCGGTTTTCCAACACGTTTATTTGCCGGGAATACAGCTCTCGCCAGATGGCGTGCTCGTCGTCGGAATAAAGTGACCAGCGCTGTTCAATCTGAAAATCGTCAGCGGGTGTTTGGTCTGCGATGACGGGGTCGTTGATGCCCATAGATTCTTTCCTGCTATCTTGATCTAAGATAAGCAGAGGAATGTAAAAATATTTACCGAGTCTCGGCGTTAATGGGGAATTCTTAGCTAAAAACTTGGCGAAATCTGGTTTGCCTGCAATTTCTATTCGCCGGGCGTTTCTTTTTTCTTGCCGAACAAACCATCGAAGGCTTTTTCCAAAATCTCTTCTTCGAGTTTCTTCTCTTCAGGTTTTTGTTCCCCACTTTCATTATTCTCGGCTTCAGGGTTTTTTACATCCGGCTGAGGCGGGCTTTCCGTTGTTGTTTCAATCTCCGGATTTTCGGGTTGCTGTATCTCCGATGTTTTTTCCTCTACAGGGGCTTCCGGTTCAGTTTCAGGGGCGCCTAATATATTTCCCAGAACATTCCCAACTTGCCCGCCTACGCGTTGAGATATTTCTTCGCGGGCTCTAATTTTGGCCTTTTCAACGGCAATTTTTTGCAAAAAATCAAAATCGGGTCCAGGTTTCACATTACCCCAGCTGCCCTTGAAGCGCAGGGGGACTCCGAATTTTGCCAGATCGCCTGCATTGGTATTCGTAAGCCTTGGGCGAAGTCCCAAATCAACACGCTTTTGACCTATGTCCAGTTCACCGGAGCCGTTCGCCAAAACACCGAGCGCCTGTAAATTTATGGATTCGATTGAAATAACACCATCCTTGATTTTGAATTTTCCAACCATGTCGTCAAACTTCGTGGCGTATTTTTCGCCGATCCCGCTTGGCAATACTCTTTGAGCCAGAGTTTCATCTATTCCGGTCATGAACTTGGACAGGTCAATGCCCTGGATGACGCCGCCGATAACTTCGAAGTCGCCATAACCATCAAGGGAGCGCATGATCTCTCCCTGGGTTCGTCCTTCGCCAGTGATTTCCAAAAGCGTATGACCCTGACCCTCCAGTTTTGTAAAATTGGCGATGGAGCTTAGGAAGCGGTTAGATCGAATATCTTCCAGGGTTACGGCCAGTTTGACTCTGGGGATATCGCCCGATGCGTCGAGCGTGGCTGTTAAAATGCCTAAGCCGCCATATAGACTGATCTCCGGCAGGCGCGCGGTCATGACGCCGTTTTCTACAGTCGTATCCAAGCTGGTTTGGCCGAATGTAAGCGGACCGAACAAGACTTCCGGGGTCTTGAGGATATAATTGCCATCCATGACTCTCAAGGCTGTGAAGTCGTATGGAATTTCGCTCCATGGCTGGCTGCTTTGGTCCGCCGAAGCTGACGAATAAGCCGCCATATAAGGGCGCAGATTGATTTGGCCCATATCAAGTGTTCCAGATAATGTTGGTTTTTGCTGAGTTAGGTCGAGTTTGAAATTCCCGTCGCCATTCATGGCATCCATAGATAGTTCGGCGCTTGAAAAACGGAGTTCGGCGGGATTTCCATCAACTTGACCGGAGAGGGCGATGCGCTCGTATATTTGTCCGACTTCTGTGCTCGGCGGAAGCTCAACGCCTGTTGTCGTTCGGGTCAGATTGCGCGCCGACGGGATTTCGGCGTCCAGATGCCCGTTGAGTGCAAACCCGTCTTTGACAATGGCATTACCCTCGAACTTTCCGTTCAGCTGGCCGTCTGTGAGGTTAATTTGCATGTCTTTAATTGAAAGGTCTTTTGTATTGCCGGCCAGTTTCCCGCGGGCCTGAATTCGGCCAATTGACTGGGCATAGGGTATTTCGGTTCCTGTGGTTTCCGCTAGGTCAAGGAGTTGGGGAATGTCCCCGTCAAAAGCCCCATTAAGGGTAATGCCGGCGTTCCGGTTGACTTTCGCAAGGCCATTATATGATCCGTTAATCCGACCGCCCTTCATTTGTAGATTGAGGTTTTCGATCGCCAAGTCATCTGAAGTGCCGGAAATTTGTCCTTTGGCATCAAGCGCACCAACCGCAGCTGCATATGGCGTATCAATTCCCGCGAGACGTGTGAACTCCGTAACATTTGGGAGCTGGCCTTCGAAGCCACCGTCTAGTTCAATGGTTTCACCCTTTAAAGAAATATCACCGGAATATTTCCCGGATAGGTTATCGCTCACCGTATTCGCGTCTTCCAAAGATAAATTCAGGTTTTCACCATCAAAGTTGAATTGACCAGTGGCTTCCGTCTTTCCAAGGATGTTTAGTTGAGGGTTTTCAATCTTCAGTCTTTTTGCAAGCTCCGGGACTGAGGCAATATTTGATGAAAAGCGGCCACTCAATATCTGCTGTGGCCCGAATTCGCCCGCGCCATCAAACTCCAGATCTAGGCCTTCGCCTTTGGCCGTCGCTTTAAGCTGTTCCGTTTTAACCGTATCGCCTTCCAGACGAATTTTTGTTTTTATATCGGCGCTCTTGAGAATATTGGCGGCCGGAGTATCGATATTCAAGATTTTGGTAAGTTTCGGAATATCGGAAATGGAAAGGTCAAGTGCGCCGGTTCCGCCAAATTTATCTGAAATGCGGGCATCACCAGTGTATCGTGATTTAAGAATTGGCCCCGAAACGGCGATATCGGCGCCTTTGGCCAGAAGCACTTTTCCGTCATATTTGTAGTTTCCTGAAAACTCGAGGGACTCTGCGATGTCCAGAACAGCCAGGTCTTGCGGCATGAATCTGGAAAGCGGGTTCAAATCCCGAAGTGTTCCGTTCAGATCGAGGGCGAAATGGATGTCTTCACTTTCGGTGAAGTATCCCTTTGCCGAAACTGTTCCGATGACAGTTCCGATTTTCAAGTTTACGGGCGTTTTTTGACCCAGAAGAAAACTTTGCGGCGTTTCCAGCGTCAAATCAATATCTGATGGAATTCCGTCGAGAACAAGATTGCCATCTGCTGACATTGTCTGGGCCAGAGACGGCAAGGACAGGGCCATGTTTATGTCCTTAAGCTTATGGCTACGTCCATTGACCGCGTCGGAATAGTCAAGCGAACCGTTCTTGATTGAGAATTTACCAATAGCTGTATTCAGGTCAGCATAACGTCCGTCCCGTTTAAACGGGCCAGCATTTTCCGCGCTGCCCGTATCATCGCCGAGGACCCAGTTTGTTTTGCCGTCGGCGCGTTTCTCAAGAGAAATTTTTGGAGTGTCTAATTCAAAAGCCGTTATTTCGACTTTTTTGGACAATAGCGGCAAGAGTTTTATTTTGACGTCCAATCCTTCCATGGAGGCAAAATTCTCAGCCGTAAATCCATCAGGATTATCAATGATGACGCCACCAGCTTTCACTTTTAAACTGGGAAGGGGGGAGATTTTGACATCCCCATTGATCATCACATCCCGACCGAGACGCTCTGAGAGCTGGTCTTGAATCGTCGATTTATAAACGGAAGAGGGGATCAGAAACGGGATAATAGCGGCTGCGAGAATCAATAGCAGCAGTAAGCCGATGACGCCAAAAAATATCTTTTTCATGCTTTCAGTTTCCGTTTATTCGTAATTATATTACGTAATTCTATCAAGATAACATACCACGATGCCGATTTTATCACAGTTATTTGACTGTAATGTACATATGAACGCTGCAATCAGCCCCTGTTCATTTGCTTGCATTATCCCTATAAAGGTAGTCCAACATTAAGAAGGATGCCCCTATGTTGTGTAGTCACGAACATCATCACAATTGCGATCACACTGTCGACCAGGACACCAAGGATATGCTGAACCGCCGCCATATGGTACAGGCGCTTGCGGCCGGTGGCGCTTTGACAATTGCCGGACCGGGCTTGGCGGGATGTAAGACCAACCCTGAAACCGGATCAAAACAATTCTTGCTTGTCGGTGAAAACCAACTCAGCCAAATGGCTGCAACCAGCTGGAATGAGGCTAAGTCCAAAATACCGACTACCACTGACTCCCGCTATCTGGGAAGAATTCGAAGCATTGGCCGAAGAATTTCCAACGGTGCCGGTAAGGGCGATGAGCAATGGGACTATGCTGTCTTTGACAAAGATACTAAAAACGCATTTGTCCTGCCGGGTAATCGCGTTGGCTTTTACAAAGGCATGATGGACTTTGCTGGAACTGATGATCAAATTGCGGCTATTATGGGTCACGAGGTCGGTCATGTAACCGGCAAGCACGCTGCTGAACGGGTCAGCCAGCAATTGGGCGGGCAGCTCGTTGTTGGCGCTGGAACAGCTGTGGCTGGCAGTCAACTTTCCAAGAAGTGTCGGTCACAAGCCAATGCGCGAATAGGTGGTCGGACACGTAATCAAGTATCCAATCAGGAAGTTGGAGCTATCCAGCGCGAATATCAGAACTGTATGCGAGGCGCCCAATATAATACCCGGCTTCTAAATGCGGCTTTGGGTATGGGCTACTCTCTAGGAGTTGTGCTGCCATTCTCTCGCAAGCATGAACTGCAATCTGACCGGCTGGGTGCCAAATACATGCACAAGGCGGGTTATGATCCTTATCAGGCCGTTAAGCTTTGGGAAAAAATGGCAGCGGAAAGTTCCCGCAGTACGCCAGAATTTATGTCTACCCACCCGAGCCCGGAAAAACGGGCCCGTCAACTGGACGCCTATATCCGATATCAAGAGAAATTAGGTAGCCAGGGCTGGGAGTCGATTAAGCTTCCTGACGGCGCTTAAACCTTCCGATTATTATCGCTTGAAGAGGCGCGCCGCTTCGTATAGAAGCTGGCGCGCTACGTATATGGGCCGCCTTAGCTCAGTTGGTTAGAGCGCTGGTTTGTGGAACCAGAGGTCCTTGGT
>CAYQNQ010000076.1:0-11551 GCA_964418815.1 uncultured Hellea sp. | reverse complement strand
GCGGGAAGGACCGCGTCTACGCCTCCTATAAATTCTTCCTTTATACGCTGCTGGGATCTGTTTTGATGCTGGCAGCTATTCTGTGGATTTATTTTTACAGCGGAGAGCAGCTCGGCAATGCGACGACAGATATCGCTGAACTCCATAAAAGGCTGGATATTCCGGCCGGTGCCCAGACTTGGCTCTGGCTTGCTTTCTTCGCCTCCTTTGCTGTGAAGATGCCTATGTGGCCTGTCCATACCTGGCTACCTGATGCGCACGTACAGGCGCCGACGGCCGGCTCGGTTATTCTGGCGGGAATATTGCTCAAGATGGGCGGCTATGGATTTCTTCGCTTCTCTCTCCCGCTATTTCCCGATGCCAGTATCACCTTTAGGCCGCTTGTATTTGGTTTGTCCGTCATTGCGATTATCTACACGTCGCTGGTGGCGTACCGGCAGAAGGACATCAAAAAACTGATCGCTTATTCTTCGGTCGCCCATATGGGTTTTGTAACAATGGGTATTTTCGCGGCCAATGCGCTGGCGGTTCAAGGCGCTATATTCCAAATGCTCAGCCACGGGCTGATTTCAGGGGCGCTCTTCTTCGGCGTCGGTGTTATCTATGACCGGATGCATACCCGCGAGATTGATTTCTACGGCGGTCTTGTCAAACGCATGCCGATTTTCGCTTTCTTCCTGATGCTGTTTACCATGGCCAATGTGGGCCTGCCGGGCACATCCGGATTTATCGGCGAGCTCTGGACAATGGTCGGTACATTTCAAGTTAGCCCATGGGTGGCTGCAGGCGCTGCACTCGGCATGGTGTTATCTGCCGTCTACGCGCTCTATCTTTACCGGGCCGTTGTTTTTGGCGAGCAGACTAATGAAAAGCTCGACGACATCACGGACATGAACAAGACGGAAATCCTGGTCATGGCGCCGCTGGCTATCTTCACGATTATCCTCGGGGTTTACCCCTCACTGGTGACGGATGTGACAGCCGCATCGGTCGATAATTTGATTACCAATTTCCAGACTGCAATCGGGCAGGGGTCGTAGGCATGTTTAATCCACAAATCATAGCCCCTGAAATTTTACTGGCCGTCTCGGCATCGCTCTTACTGGGCTTTGGCGTTTCAAAGACGCAGAACAGGGCGCCGACTGTTCGAGTTATCGCCATCATCATTTTACTGCTTTACGCTGTTCTCAGCTATCTGCTCGGCTCTCCGGACGGATATTCATTTGGCGTCGCGGCGCCGAGCGATACGCCGCAAACCAGCGGGGCTTTAGTGGCCGATGGATTTGGCCGATTTGTAAAATTCTTCTTAGGGCTCGCCGCAGCTTTCGGGCTTCTAATGGCCGGAAATTATCTCGAACGGGAAAAGCTCGACCATTACGAGTTTAGCGTCCTGACGCTTTATGCGGTTTTGGGCATGAGCATAATGGTATCCGCGAATAATCTACTGGCGCTTTATATTGGTGTGGAAATGCAAAGTCTCGCGCTTTACGTCATGGCGGCGTTTAACCGGGATAGCCTTCGCGCCTCAGAGGCCGGGCTGAAATATTTCGTCCTTGGCGCGCTGTCATCGGGGCTGCTTCTCTACGGTATATCCATGGTTTACGGGTTTACCGGCTCGTTGGACTTCAATGTTATTGCCGCGACTATTAAGGCTGAAGGCATGTCCACAGGTGTCGTCGCCGGCATGGTTTTCCTTTTATGTGGTCTGGGCTTCAAAATATCGGCCGCGCCGTTCCACATGTGGACACCGGATGTCTATGAGGGATCGCCTACACCGGTGACCGCTTTCTTTGCAGGTGCGCCGAAATTTGCAGCCATGGCTTTAATTGCCCGTCTGGTTATGGGTCCGTTTGGCGACATCACCGATCAGTGGCAACAAGTGATTATTGTGCTGGCCGTCCTGTCTATGTTTATCGGAGCAATCGGCGCGCTACGCCAGACCAATATCAAACGGCTGATGGCTTATTCATCCATCGCCAATATGGGCTATGCATTGGTGCCGCTGGCCGCTGGAACTGTTGCGGGCGTGCGCGGTATGCTGATTTTTATGGTGATATATCTGATTACGGTTCTGGGCGTGTTTGCCTGCATACTTCAAATGCGTATTCGCGACGGCATGGTCGAGCGCATCAGTGACCTGGCCGGCCTGAAAGATACAAACCGCGGCATGGCTATTGCCATGAGCATATTCATGCTCTCACTCATGGGCATTCCGTGGATGCTGGGTTTCTTCGGCAAACTTTATGCCTTCTGGCCCGCTGTCAGTGCCGGACTGATCTGGTTGGTGGTTCTGGCTTTGATTGCCAGTGTTATCGGCGCGTTTTATTATCTGCGGATTATTAAAATCATGTGGTTTGATGAAGCTGAACACGAATTTGTATCGCCGCCGCGCGAACTCGGTTTAACGTCTACAGTTTCGGCCCTGATGTTGGTCGGCTTCCTGCTCATTCCGTTCATTGCCGTCAAAGGACAAGGCTGGGTCGGTGCAGCTGCGCAAAGTCTGTTCCTGAATTGAGGGTCATTCGGCTCGACAAAACCACCTCCACGAATGCTGACGCAAGGCGCCTTGCTAGCGAGTCTGATTTCGGGCCGCTTTGGATAATCGCCGACGAGCAAACGGCAGGGCGGGGGCGTCGGGGCCGCAGCTGGATTTCGCCCAAAGGTAATTTCTACGGCTCTTTCCTTTTTCCAACGGATTTGAAACCGCAACAAAGAGGTCTTTACAGTTTCGCTTTGGCGCTCGGAGTTTATGATGCGCTAAAATCCATTCACGGTAGCGGAAGTTTTGAAATTAAGTGGCCAAATGACGTGCTTCTGGAAGGCGCCAAGATTTGCGGAATTTTACTCGAAGCGGGCCAAACATTCGATCAGGCCTGGGTTATTGGAGGCATTGGGATAAATCTCGTCTCAAGCCCGTCAGAGGTCAATTATGCTGCGACGCATTTTGAAGAACATTCAGTGTGGCAAGATCCATTTGATCCTCAAGTGATATTGAATGGTCTGTCGGAAACGGTCGATCATTGGAGAACAATCTTGGAAAATTCGGGGTTTGAACCTTTGAGAGAAGCCTGGTTAAGCCGAGCTTCAAATGTACCAGGATCTGTCACAGTCAAACTACCTGACGAAACCTTTGACGGCAAAGCTATTGATCTGGGACTTGATGGCGCCTTGCAGGTTCGGCTTGCCAATGGCACCATAAGGCATGTACATGCTGGTGATGTTTTTCCTGATGTTTAGTGGGTCTTAAATGCTCTTAGCAATCGATAGCGGAAATACGAACACGCTCTTTGCCATTCACGATGGCAAAGGCTGGGTCGGCGAATGGCGCATTGCAACGGATGCGGCGCGCACGGCAGACGAATATGCCGTCTGGTTTTACCAATTGCTGGAAATGCAAAAGCTGAGCTTTAATGGCATAACGGACTGCGTGATTTCGACGGTCGTGCCGCAATCCCTGTTTAATATGCGCAATCTGGCCCGGCGCCATATGAAAATAGACCCTATCATTATCGGTGAGCCGGAGACCAAAGTCGGCATTGGTGTGCGCACGGACAATCCCAATGAAGTGGGCGCGGACAGGCTCGTCAATTGCGTGGGAGCCCGCAGGAAATATAAAGGCCCTCTGATTATTGTGGACAGCGGCACGGCAACGACGTTTGATGTCTTGTCTGCCGATGATCATTTCGAAGGCGGAATTATAGCGCCGGGCATAAATCTGTCGGTCAAAGCCCTGCACGACGCGGCGGCAAAACTTCCGAGAATAGCTATAAAAAAACCTGAAAAAGTGCTCGGCAAAAATACAGTCAGCGCCATGCAATCCGGCGTGTTTTGGGGGTATATCGGCCTCATTGACGGATTGATTAATCAGATAAAATCCGAAGACAAAAGAGATTTCACTGTCATCGGAACGGGCGGTGTGGCTTCTTTGTTTGAAGGGGCTGCAAAGGCAATTGATGTCTATGATCATGACCTGACGATCAATGGGCTGCTTGAAATTTGGAAGTTGAACAGCTGATCTATGGCAAAGAATAAAGACGAATTGGTCTTTCTACCGCTCGGCGGTAGCGGCGAAATTGGGATGAACCTGAACCTGTTCGGGTTTGGCCCGCCCCATAAGCGCAAGTGGATTATTGTCGATATCGGCGTCACCTTCGGAGATCTGTCAACGCCGGGCGTCGAAATTATCATGCCCGACACCGAATTTATCGAAGAGTACAAAGATGATTTGCTCGGTATCGTTCTGACTCACGCCCATGAAGACCATATGGGCGGTTTGGCGCGTCTTTGGCCTCGGCTGAAATGTCCCGTCTATGCCACGCCTTTTACCATGTATCTGGTCAAAGACCGTCTGGCAGAGGCAGATCTGCTGGACAAAGTTGAGCTCCATGAAATGCCGCTTAAAAGCCGGTTTGAGCTGGGTCCGTTTGATCTGGAATATGTGACGATTACCCATTCCATCCCCGAGCCGAATGGTCTTGCCATACGAACGCCCGCGGGATTGGTGCTTCATACTGGCGACTGGAAAATCGATGAAGACCCGCAAATCGGCGAAGCGACCGATGTCAAAAAGCTGGAAAGCCTGAAAAAAGAAGGCGTTCTGGCCATGATTTGCGACTCCACCAACGCTTTATCGCCGGGCCGGGCGGGCTCAGAAGGCGGTGTGCGAAAAGAACTGATCAAGCTGGTTGGTGAGTATAAAAATCGCGGGGTCGCCGTCGCGTCATTCGCGTCCAATGTGGCGCGCCTCGAAAGTATTATGTTGGCGGCCAAGAAAAATGACCGGATTGTTTGTCTGGTTGGGCGGTCCATGCACCGTATGGTCGGCGCCGCAAAATCGGTCGGGCTATTGACGAAGATTGGCCCTATTATTGACGAAGAAGAAGCGGCAAGCCTGCCGTCTGGGCATGTCCTATACCTTTGTACTGGTAGTCAGGGAGAGAGCCGAGCTGCGCTGTCCCGTATCGCGGAAGGCCAGAGGCGTCATGTAAAATTCAGCCGCGGGGATGTCGTGATATTCTCATCCAAAATCATCCCTGGCAACGAAAAGTCTATTTTCCGTCTGCAAAACAGTCTTGCCGAGGACGGCGTTCATATAGTGACGGAGAAAGATCGGCCTATCCATGTTTCCGGCCATCCCTATCAGGATGAACTGAAGCAAATGTATGACTGGGTGAAGCCTCAGATCGCTATTCCGGTCCACGGCGAAAGGCGCCATTTGCTCGAACATGCAAAGCTGGCCAAAGATTGGGGGGTGTCCCATGCCTATGATCCCCACAACGGCGAAATGATCAAATTGTCGAAGGACGGTGCTGAAGTCGTCGATGTGGTTCCCAGCGGCCGCTTACATGAGGACGCCGGCCACATTGTCAGGGCAGATGATAACAGTCTGCGGCTTCGCCGGAAAATGGCCTATGCGGGGCACATATCTGTAAGTTTGGCCTATAATACGAAGGGTAAGATATTATCCGGGCCGGAACCCCGTATCAGCGGATTTCCCGAAGGCCCGAATGGAGATTATCTCGATGACCTGTTGGACGACATAGCGGACCTTACCGAGACTGTGTTTCGCGCACTTCCGTCGAAAGTTCGGCAGGACGAAGATATCGTTGAAGAACGCATTCGTTCCAAAATCAAGCGAATGGTCAATGAAAAAACAGACAAGCGCGCCGTGGTCGAAGTCACGGCTCACCTCATATAGGAGCGAACATGATAGGACCTTTAAATCACGTTGGCGTCGCGGTTCCGGATATTGAAAAAGCTATTGCTTTTTATCGGGATGTTATGGGCGCAACGGATATTACCAAGCCTCAAGACCTCCCGCCGCAAGGCGTGACTTTTGCCTTTGTGAATCTGCCGTCTGGCCAAGTGGAACTGATTCAGCCCTACGGCGAAAAATCCCCTATAATCAAATTCTTGGAGCGAAACCCTAAAGGGGGGCAGCACCATATTTGCTTCGAAGTTGACGATATTCATGAAGCCAGCCTGTTGATGGCCGAGCGCGGTATGCGCGTGCTGAATGAGCCGCGCATTGGCGCCCACGGAACGCCGGTGGTTTTCCTGCATCCAGGAGATTCTGGCGGAGTCCTGATCGAGCTTATGGAATCTCATAAAGGCGAACACTGATATGGAGCCGTTCAACGGGGTTTTGATTTTCATTCTGATCTGGTGGGTGACATTATTTGCGGTTTTGCCGATCGGTGTGCGGGGGCAAGCGGAAGATAATAATGTTGTGCCCGGGAGCGAGCCCGGCGCCCCGGTTCAGGCTAATATGTTAAAGAAAATTATCATCACCACTATCGCTTCGATAATCCTTTTCGGGATTGCCTATCTCATGATCACAAATGATATTTTCGGGGTCGCTGGTTAAAAATTGGTCAGTGTCAAAGCCCTCTATTGCAACGTGTGACGGATTGGCGTAGCACCCGTAACAAGCGATTTGCGTAACGACATAACAAGGAAAAAGCGCTATGCGCCTTTCGAAATATTTCCTGCCGCTTTTGAAAGAAACCCCGGCGGACGCCACTATTGCGTCCCATAAATATATGCTGCGCGCCGGAATGATGAAGCAAAACACGGCCGGGATTTACAGCTGGCTGCCCATGGGCTTCAAAGTTCTCAAGAAAATCGAGCAGATTGTCCGGGAGGAACAGAACCGGGCCGGGGCCATTGAAATGCTCATGCCAACCATTCAGCCGGCTGATCTCTGGAAGGAAACCGGCCGTTACGATGCTTACGGCCCGGAAATGCTACGCATTTTAGACCGGCATGAGCGTGAAATGCTCTACGGACCCACGAATGAGGACATGATAACGGATATTTTCCGCAGCTTTGTTCGCTCCTATAAGGATCTTCCCAAAAACCTCTACCATATTCAGTGGAAATTCCGGGACGAGCGGCGTCCGCGCTTTGGCGTTATGCGGGGCCGCGAATTTCTTATGAAAGACGCCTATTCCTTTGATATGTCGGCGGAAGAGGCGCGTAAATCCTATAATAAAATGTTTCTGGCCTATCTAAACACCTATGCGCGTATGGGGCTGAAGGCCGTGGCCATGAAGGCGGATACAGGTCCCATTGGCGGCGATTTATCCCACGAATTTATAATTCTGGCCGAAACCGGTGAAAGCGAAGTGTTTTGCCATGCGGACCTTGTCAATATGGAACCGCCCGGCGAGCTGGATTTTGATAGTGATCTCCAGCCTCTCGTGGATGAAAGGCTCGCTCTTTATGCGGCGACAGACGAAATGCACGACCCGGAGGCTTTCGCAAAAGTCCCCAAAGACAAACAGCTTTCGGCGCGCGGCATTGAAGTCGGCCATATATTTTATTTCGGCGAGAAATATTCTGAGCCTATGAAAGCAACCGTAATGGATCAGGAAGGCAAACCTGTCACGGTTCATATGGGGTCCTACGGGGTCGGCGTCTCACGTCTTGTCGGCGGCATTATCGAGGCCAGTCATGATGAAAACGGTATTATCTGGCCCAAAGCGGTTGCGCCGTTCGGGGCCGGCATCATAAATCTTAAAGTCGGCGATGCAGAGGCAGATAAAGTCAGCGAAGATTTATATGAGCGGCTCGCCGCTGCCGGCATTGATCCGCTTTATGATGACCGGCCTGATCGCGGCGGCGTGAAATTCTCTCGTATGGATCTTATCGGTCTGCCATATTCTATCACCGTTGGGCCGCGCGGCCTGAAAGAAGGCATAGTCGAGGTGAAAACCCGAGCCACAGGTGACCGTCAAAATCTTTCGCCTGATGCGGCCATAAATTTCATTACGTCCCAATTCGAAGGTGTGCTTTGACAGGAGCGGGTAAAAACGCGCCTTTTGGCGCGGTCGAGCGCAAGATTGCGCGGCGCTATCTAGGCGCCAAGAAAAAAGACGGCGGGGTGGCCGTTATCGCTTGGATTTCCTTTGTCTGCATTATGCTCGCGATCTCCGCCATGATTATCATCATGTCGATCATGAACGGGTTTCGGGCCAAGGTTTTAGAGCTTACTTTAGGCTCAGAAGGCCATGTTTATGTTGGTCTTTGGTCAACTGATATCGATGCTCAAACCATTAAACAGATTGAAGATGAATTAGCGTCACTACCGGAGGTCAAATCGTCGTTCGAATTTTCCCAAAATGCGGCCGGTTTTATCGCTAATGATCAGCTCAGTGCCGGGCGAGTTATGGGTATTTCGCCGGAAAACCTAAGAAAATTCGGACTCATAGCTAATAATATTACCTATGGCAGTTTGGACGGATTTGGTCAGGGAAGAGGCGCCTATCATCAGGTCGCTATGGGTAGTGCTCTGGCCGCCAGTATGGGGCTCAATGTGGGCGATCGGGTCAATCTTATGACCTCTCGCCTCAAAAACTCCCCCATCGGGCGGGTCCCAGTCATGAAGCACTACACCATCGGCGCTATCTACCAGTCCGGCCTATACAAGACCGACAGTTCGACCGTATTCATGGAGCTGAATCAGGCTCAGCTACTGTTTAATTCTGGAAAAAAGGAAGGCGAAATTCAGCTGATTTTGGAAGATCCGGATACGGTGGATGGTGTACAAGCTCGAATTTCTGACATCTTGGGCTTTCCGGTTTCCACTTACACTTGGAAAGATCGTTTCCAAGACGAAGCGCAGGCTTTGCGTATTGAACAAATCGCTATGCGGTTTATTTTTGTGATCGTCGTGATTATTGCGACATTCCCGGTTTTGGCGGCCATGCTGATGCTGGTCAAAAACAAGTCCCGGGACATCGCCATATTAAGGACCATTGGGGCGACTCAAAGTTCTATCCTCCGGATTTTCTTTATTGCCGGGTCTATAATTGGAATTTTAGGAACGATTGCAGGGCTTTTATTTGGGATCCTTTTCTGTCTTAACATAGATGTGGTTCAATTTATCATCGAAAGCATTACGGGACAGCCGCTTTTCCCGGCGAATGTCTACGGCATTACAGGGGGCATCCCTGTCAAAGTCGTCTGGGGCGAGGTGATCACAGTTGCCATGGTTGGATTTATCATTTCCGCTATCGCCACATTCTTCCCGGCGCTGGGCGCTTCTCGGACGGATCCAGTCGACGCGCTTCGGTATGAGTAGAGAGATATGAATAATCGCCGCCCCATTTTGTCTGTGCGTAATCTGCACAGGAGTTATCCGTCGGGCGGCACTATGCTGCACGTGATGAAGGGCGCGGATATCGATGTCTATCCCGGCGAGATGGTTGGTCTCGTCGGTCCGTCCGGTTCGGGGAAGTCCACACTTCTGCACGCGGCGGCGCTGCTTGAGAAGCCCAATGCCGGCGATGTTTTCATCAATGGCCGCGAGAGCTTGAAGCTCTCCGATGAGGAGCGCACAGCCATCCGCCGTCAATCCATCGGCATGGTGTATCAGTCACACCATTTGCAGATGGAGTTTTCGGCCCTCGACAATGTCATCATCCCGCAGCTCATTGCCGGCCGTGCCCAGGATAAAGCCGCCGAGGAGGCGCGCCGTCTGCTGACCCTTATGGGGCTGGCTGAGCGCACCCATCACCGGCCGTCCCAGCTCTCCGGCGGGGAAAAGCAGCGGGTTTCCATTGCCCGCGCCATCGCCAATAATCCGCAAATTCTGTTTGGGGACGAGCCCACAGGCAATCTGGATCCGGACACATCCGGCGCCGTCTTCAAGTCGCTGATGAATCTGGTCCGCAAGGAGAACGTCGCCGCTCTCATCGCCACTCATAATCTGGCGCTAACCCAATATATGGACCGCGTTGTCACCGTGCAGGACGGGTTAATTATACCGTATCGTCGCTAGCCTCCTTTTCAAAGGCGCGGCTCAGGCCGTAAAGCGCAAAGCCCGCCAGAATAATGCCCAGTCCGACCAGGGCAATATAAGGCCGGTCCTTGATGACAAAATACAAGAAGAAGCCTGTAATCGTCAGATAGACCATGGGCACCAGAGGGAAGAGCGGCACTTTATAAGGCCGGGTCAGGCCCGGCTCTTTAAACCGCAAAATAATCACGCCGAGAATTGCAAAAGCGCTGTTGAGCGCCAGCATGGCTCCGGCAAATGTCATCAATGTTTCAAAAGTTGAGGTCAGGATCAGCGCAATAGCAATGACCGATTGCAGCAAGATCGCCCGCATGGGCAGGCCTGCTTTGTTCTTGGCCCCTAAAAACGAAAACAGCCGGTAGTCTTCGCCGATGGCCTGAACGGCCCGCGGCCCCGCCAGCGTCATAGCCCCGACCGAAGAAATAAAGAGCAGGGCGAACATAATGCTGAAAATCTTGCCGCCATTTTCGCCAAAGGCATAGCTGGCCGCAATAGAGCCCACTTGTTTCTGGCCGGCCATGGCTTCAACCGGGGCAACCTTGAGAAACACGAAATTGAGCAGCACATAAATAACAGTCACCAGAACCGTTCCGAATATCAAAATGCGCGGCAGGTCTTTTTGCGGGTGCTCCAGCTCATCGAGAATATAGGTCGCCGCATTCCAGCCCGTATAGGCAAAGGCCACATAGACAAGGCTGACCGCAAAGGGCGATGTGAAAATTTCGGACAGGTCCTGCGCCTCGGGAATTATATCAACCGGCTGCGGCGCGGGGGCCAATATGAGGGCCGCCGCGCAAAAGATCAAAATGAGCAGGATTTTCAAAAACGTAAAACTATCCTGAAACCAGCTGCTTTGCCGGTGGTTTTGAATATGAAACCAGGTGCAGATAATTACCAGCCCCGCTGCGATTGGCATGGCCCAGCCCGCCTTCAGCCCGGCCACATCGATGACAATATCAGCAAAGGCCATGGCGATGAGCGCGATGGGCGCGGCAAATCCGATGGTCATGGAAATCCACCCCGAAACAAATCCGGCGGAGGGGTGATAAATCCGGCCCAGAAAATTATATTCGCCGCCCGAGCGCGGGAAACTCCCGCCCAGCTCGGCATAGGACATGGCCCCGGTTAAGGCGGCCAGTCCGCCCAGAAACCACATCAATAATAGTAAAAAGCCGTCCGTCGTATTTTGCAGCTGCAATCCCAGCGACGTAAACACGCCGACCCCCACCATATTGGCAATGATCAGGGAGGTGGCGGTTCGCGGTGAATAAAAACTCATAAAGGCTTGGTAGGCCCCCGAGCCCGCCAGCGCAATGCACCGGATTTAAATTCCTGTCGTCTGTTTTTCATTTCTCTTTTCTTTTCCCGTACCTTGATACGGGATATCTCTTCATCCTTCTGTCCCGGACTTGATCCGGATCTCTATTTCTCGTCCCTTTTTGGATCAACCATCCAGGCAAGGGTGCCAGGCGCGCCTGACGATAGTTTTGCCCCTCGTGAGAGGGGCACTTGTAGCGAGCGCCGCCCTGCCAATTAAGACGGGAAAACGCTCACGATGTTTAACGTACCGAGGGCCTGATGAGGCGCAATTTGCGCTTAGGTCTCGGCACGTTTCAGTCTCATGCGCATGAAACGAAGCCCCTTAATACAGGAATAAAAAAAGACTTACAAGAGTTTAGTATGAAAATAATCCTATAAAATCCATTTGTCATCCCCGCGAAAGCAGACGTCAGCTCAGCGTCTTACTTG
>CAYQNQ010000075.1:0-11600 GCA_964418815.1 uncultured Hellea sp. | reverse complement strand
TTCGTTTCGTGCATGAGACTGAACGTGCCGAAAGCCCGGGCGCAGATGCGCCGGATCAGGCCTTCGGTACGGTCTACAGAGTGAGCGCTTTCTCTTCCTTTTGGACGCGGTGGCGCTCGCAAAAAGTGTCCCCTTAATTGGGGGCAACAAATTTAGTCAGGAGCTTCTGACGCCTTTGTCTGGATGGTGGATCCAAAAGGGCCAAAACAAGAGAAATCCGTATCTGATACGGGAGAGAAAGTGAGAAGAAAAACATGAAACAAATCCTGTAATTTTGAGCCGCGAGAACGTGTCGACTTGACTCTCTGGCCTGCCTCTGTTTTGCCTGTCCCTATAAAACAAATTGCATATGGGGAGGTAGCATGGGCTACGCCGTTGAGGATTGGGTCAAACATTTCGCGACCGGGACGCCGGACAAGATTGCCATGCGGGAAATCCCGAGCGGGCGAAGCTTTACCTATGCGCAGATGCATGAGCGGGTCGGGCGCTGCGCCGGCATGCTCCGGGACATGGGCGTGGAGAAAGGTGACCGGGTTGGTTATCTGACGCTCAATACCACGGATACCATGGAGCTGGTCTTTGCCTGTTGGCGGATCGGGGCCATTGCTTTGGCGCTGAATTTCCGGCTGATGCCGCCCGAGCTCAAGTTTATTCTTGAGAATGCGGAGGCGAAAATCTGTCTGGTGGATGAGCCCTTTGCGCCTCTGAAAGATGCGCTGGATGGCAATTGCTGTGTCGAGCAGTGGATCATGACGAACGGCATGGGCGGGGCGAGTGATTATGAAAGCGGCCTCGCGGCGGCTGAGCCTATATATGACATGGCCGAGCAGAGCCTTGAGGATCAGTGTCTGCTGATGTATTCCTCCGGTACGACGGGGACGCCCAAGGGCGTGATCATCACCCACGGCATGATCTATTTCGGCATTGCCTCGGGCGTAGCGGCGACGGGGACTTTGACGGATAATGTGAGCCTGTCCAATATGCCGATTTTTCATATCGGCGCGCTCAATGTGACGGCGGTGCCGGCCATCTGGTACGGCTCTACGGCAGTGATGCAGCGCGTGTTTGATCCGGCGGTGACGCTGGCGGCCATTGACGATCCGGATCTGGGCATCACCACGCTGTTCATGGTGCCGGCGGCTTATAACGCCATTAAGGCGCTGCCCGGTGTGGACGAGGTGGATTTCTCGCGGTTGAGGATCGCGCTGTGCGGGGCGGAAGCCGTGCCGGTGCCGCTCTGTGAATGGTGGCTGGAAAAGGGCGTGATGATCCAGGAAGGCTACGGCATGACGGAGACGGCGGCTGTGGGCAGCCTGCTGACGAAAGAGCATATTCCGCGCAAGACCGGGTCTTGCGGGCGGGCGGGCATGCATTCCCAGATCCGCATCGTTGACGAGGAAGGGCGGGACTGCGCGCCTAATGTGCCGGGCGAGATCTGGTTTAAAGGCGCGGCCATAACGCCCGGTTACTGGCGCCGGCCCGATGCCAATAAAGAGGCCTTTGTCGATGGCTGGTTTCGCTCGGGCGATATCGGCCGCCAGGACGAGGAAGGTTTTCTTTATATCGAGGACCGGGTGAAAGACATGTATATATCCGGCGGGGAAAACGTCTACCCGGCCGAGATCGAGAACGTCCTCTACCAGATGGACGAAATAGCAGAGGTCGCCGTGATCGGCGTGCCGCATGAGAAATTTGGAGAAACAGGCTGTGCCTATGTTGTCATAAAAGAAGGAAGCTCACTCGAGCTTGGTGATTTGCAGGCCCATGTGACGGGCAAGCTGGGCAAATACAAACACCCCAATCATATTCGGTTTTTAGACGAGCTGCCGCGAACAGCCTCGGGCAAGGTGCAAAAATTCATCCTGCGCGAGCGCTATTCCAAAGGCTAGTTGGGCCGGCTAGCCGGCCGTGTCGACAGTCGCTGTTTCCGGCTCGCAAATATCGACCACTTCCTGACCTTCCGAATTGATATAGGCGGTTCGGGCCGGTTCCATGACCACTTCGACCTGTTCCCGCCGCTCAAGAGGCTCATTGGGCGGATTATCAATCAGAACAATGGCCGTGCGCGTCTCTGTGACTGCCGGGATGTCGACTTTGGTCAGAATTTCAATCGGGTAACAGTTTCGAATAGGATCGAACTTAATTTCGATGACTGGCTCCTCAATGGGCTCCGGTGTGCTTTTGCAGGCCGACAGGGCCAATATTGTGGCGCTGGCCAGTATTAAATGCTTAATCATCGCTTTTCCTCGCTTTTGCCGCATGCTGACAAAGGAATTGGTCCCTTTTGTGTCAAATCAGACCATATTTTCGGCACAATTATGGGCTTTCGCTGCAATATAGTTAAGACTTTATTGCAGAATCTTTTCTTAAATAGTGTTAATTGGTACGTGCATGCCTATCGTGTCAGAATAGTTATAAAACAGGTAATTATCTATGTTAATTCTCGCTGGGTCCGACCCGACACTGATGTCCCTTATCGGCGATGCTAGTACATTTGTCAAAATTATCATGGTCATATTGATCCTGGCGTCGATTTGGTGCTGGGCCATAGCCGTTGATAAGGTCATCACATTCCGTCTCTTAAAATCCCGCGCGGACAAGTTTGAGGAAACATTCTGGTCGGGTAGAACCCTCGAAGATCTGTCCAGCGGTCTGGCCGGAGATGTCCGCGACCCCATGGCCCGTGTCTTTGCGGCGGCCATGCGCGAGTGGGAAGAAAGCAAAGCGACCGTCAAGAGCGATAGTTCCAAGCTCATGGCCATGCAGCGCATCGACAGCGTTATGAATATGGTCATCAACCGCGAAATTGCCAAAGCCGAGCGGGGCATGACGTTTTTGGCGACCATCGGCGCCACGTCCCTTTTCATCGGTCTATTGGGAACTGTTGTCGGCATTATTATTGTCTTCCTGGCCATTTCCAAATCGCAAAATGCAGACTTTACGGTTGTGGCGCCCGGTGTATCAGAAGCCCTGATCGCTACGGCCTTGGCCTTGATCTGCGCTATTCCTGCCGTGGCATTTTATAACTTTTTCGCCGCCGCGCTGGATAAATATGCAGGCCGTCTCGAAGGCTATGCCGACGAACTTTCTGCTATTCTGTCCCGTAAAATGACCAAGGGCAGCTAAGATGGGGATGGTGCCTACACATAAGTCACGGCGCCGGGGCCGACGAACCCGTCGATCCTTGCACTCTCAAATAAACGTGACGCCCATGGTGGATTTGTTTCTGGTCTTGCTGCTCGTATTTATTATGACGGCGACAAATCTTCTGCCGCTTGTGCCAGTGGATTTACCTAAAACGGACGCCGAATCTGTAACTCTGCAGCAGGATCCCGTCACCGTCAGCATTCAGGTTGACGGCGCAATTTTTCTACAGGGCGAACCCGTTGAGCTTGACGAACTGGCTGACCGGCTGGCGGCAATTTCTGCCAAAGGGTTTGAGGAGCGCATTTATCTTCAAGGGGACGGGCAGGCCAATTACGAAGCCATTGTCCGTGTCATGTCTAAAATCAATTCCGCCGGTTACACAAATATCGGCCTCGTGACGGATACGCTCCGTGAGGAATAGGCCAATCTAATGAAGTTTGGATGGCCCATATCGCTGATTGGCCATAGTGTCCTGGCGCTTGCGGCTCTAGTCGGGGTTTCCTCTGTGGGAACTCTGGAGCCGCAAGAAAAAATCATGCAGGTTCATTTAGCGAGCATTGATGAGGTGACTAATCTTCGGGCCAGTGTGAAAGCGCAAAAACCAAAACCCAAGCCTCCGGTCGAAGCGCCAATGACCTTGCAAACGCCCATGGAAAATGCGCCTGAAGCCGGCGCACCGGAAACGCGAACTGTGGAGCCCGAGCCTGTTCCGGAAGTCATTCCTGATTCAGAAGTCGAGGCCGAAATTCCTGTTGAGGCCGAAAAACCCGCAACGCCCGCCCTGGATTTTGAAAGATTGTCGGCCGTTGTAGATCGTTCGCGTGATCAACAGCCTGAAGCCGGGCAACAAAGAGCCCTGGTTTCAGAGCAGAATTTCTTTGTCTTTTCCGAGGCCGCGCAGGCGGCGGCAGGCGAGGCGACGGCGCTGACAATTTCAGAAATGGATGCCCTCAAACAGCGCATGTTTGAGTGCTGGAGAATTCCTATTGATGCCACCAATCCTCATGAGCTTGTGGTTGAGGTTCGCGTTTTAATGCGCACGGACGGCAGCGTATCAGATGCCTATCTGGAATATCCTGCAAAAGTTCGCAGAAGCCCTAATCCCTTTATGAACAAAGCGGCCCGGGAAGCTGTCAACGCTGTAAAAAAATGCAGCCCTTATGAGTTTTTACCGTTAGAGAAGTATGCAAGCTGGCAGGATATGGTTCTGCGCTTCAATCCAGAGGTTTTATAATGACAATGCTAAGAATAGTTTTTTCAATTCTTGCGCTTTTGGTTTTATTGTCCCAGTCGGCCTCGGCTCAGCTCAGGATTGACATTACCGAAGGGAATTTAAAACCCGTTCCAATAGCCATTGCCAATCCTGAGTCCGACACGCAAAACGGACGGGATACCGGGGCTCAAATTGCGGAAGTGATCCGCGCTAATCTTGAACGTTCCGGTTTGTTTCGCTCATTGTCGCCTGATGTGTTTCAGAGCACGCAAACAAGCATTAATTACAAGCCCGTTTTCACGGATTGGCGGTTAATTCGGACGGAGGCTCTATTAGTGAGCCGGGTTGTCATGGACGGATCTTCGCGTATTCGCTATGAGGCCCGCCTTTGGGATATTACGGCGGGGGAGCAGCTGACCGGGGTTGTCGTCGCCGGAACGCCGAACCAATGGCGCCGGATCGCGCATAAAATCTCTGACAAAATCTATGAAAACCTGACCGGAGAGACCGGCTATTTTGACAGCCGCATCGTCTATGTTGCCGAGAGCGGACCGAAAACAAAGCGCATAAAAAAACTGGCAGTAATGGACCAGGACGGAGCTGATGCCCAAATATTGCAGGCCCGCGCAGACCTGGTGATAACACCGAGGTTTTCGCCCAGAATTGAAGAGGACCGCACGCGCAATAATGACCCCAGGCTGATGATTGCCTATATGTCCTATGAAAATCTGATCCCGCAGGTTTATCTGCTGGATATTCACTCTGGCCGGAGAGAACTTTTAGGCAATTTTCCGGGTATGACCTTTGCCCCGCGGTTTTCGCCGGATGGGCGGGCCATGATTTTGAGCCTGATGCAAAAGGACAATAGTGACCTTTACGTTATGGATATGACGTCGCGTTCAACCAAGAGGCTCACAACATCGCCGGCTATTGATGTTTCGGGAAGTTTTTCTCCCGATGGTAGCCGGATTGCGTTTAATTCTGACCGGGGCGGCTCGCCGCAAATCTATGTCATGAATGCCAATGGCGGGAATGCCAAACGTATCAGTTTTGGAAAAGGTCGCTATTCTGCCCCTGTCTGGTCTCCGCGCGGCGATAAAATCGCTTTTGTAAAAAGCCAAAGCGGCAAGTTCGGCATCGGCGTGATGAATGCCGATGGGTCCGGTGAGCGCCTGCTAACCGAAAGCTATCTGGACGAGAGCCCGACCTGGTCACCCAATGGCCGGGTCATCATTTTCAGCCGCGAGGCTCGCAGTGGCCAACCCCAGCTATGGTCGGTGGATTTGACCGGGCGAAATTTACGTCAGGTCCCAACATCGGGTGCTGCATCTGACCCCGCTTGGTCGCCGCTTTTGCCTTAATTTTGTCCAAATCAGGATGCATGACCAAAAAATAATGTGTCCGTCTTCGGCTCTCTCTTGATTTACAAGTCAGAGTTTGATGTAATTGACCTAGTCGCGGGGGCGGACAAAATTAATAAACGCGGAGAGATACAATGAAGAAAACTGTATTGATTTTAGCTGCTACGGGCGTTCTGTTATCAGCTTGCGAGTCGACGCCGGATCCAGGACCTCAAGTGCCAGTTGCCACAAATACATCGGCGACTATTCCCCCGCCGCCACCTCCGGCGCCCCCGCCGCCAGTCTCAGAAGTCGCGCCGGTCGTTGTTGATAATTCGGGCGCTTTTCCGCCCGCCATTTCAGGCCCCACGCCCGGTTCCATGGCAGACTTTATGAATGCGTCAGGGGGCGAAGGCCGCGTATTTTTTGCCTATAATCAACATGATTTGTCCGGCTCTGCCCGCTCCGCTTTAGCCGGTCAGGCGCAATGGCTGCAAAATTACCCGCAGGTGATTGCAGTTATCGAAGGCAATGCTGATGAGCGCGGAACGCGGGAATATAATCTTGCGCTCGCCGCGCGCCGCGCGGAAAGCGTGAAATCATACCTTGTAAGCCAGGGTGTTTCGCCGAACCGCCTGACAACCGTATCTTATGGTAAGGAACGACCTATTGACGGCCGCGCCAGCGAAGAAGGCTGGTCGCGCAATCGCAATGCCCATACAAACCTCATGTCAGGGACAATAGGGTAACTGCAACCGGTCTGAAGCTGTTAGGTGACCGGTAAGGATTTATCGGATAAGACGGACTATGCGTAGATTTATACTGACATTGCTGATTTCAACGACCATGGCCGCGCCGGCCATGGCGCAGAGCAAAAAAGAGCTGGCTGCACAGGATGCAGCTCTGGCGGAGCGATTATCCCGTCTTGAGCAAAGATTTTTGACCGGGGACCCGGCCGCTGTAGAATTGATGCAGCGCATGGACTCCCTTGAAGCTGAACAGCGCAGCCTGACCGGCGAGATTGAGCAGCTTCGCTTTGAGCGGGATCAGCTCAAAGCCGAAATTGTGGCGCTGAATGATGATCTCAAGAAAGTTGAAGAATTAGAAGATCGTATGCGGCTGCATTTGGACGCCGTGGATCTGGTGGCCAGAGAACGGGAACAGGCTCGCAATCAACCCATCTATCAGTCACAGCCCTCTTATCCGTCCTATTCCAATGATCCTGTTTATGACGGTTCGCCGTTTGGCGGTTCTGTAGGATCCGTCGACATGGGCGGAACGCAGCCGTCTCAAATTCCGGGTCCGCCTCAATCCCGCACGATCAGTGTCCCCTTTGACGGGTCCCTGAGCGAAGCTCTGGATCAACCCCGTCCATCAGCCAATCAGTCTTTTGGTTCGTCTCCCAATCTGGATGATTTGCCCAGAGATGGTCTGCGCAAGCTTAACGAGGGCAATTTTTCAGGGGCGCAGGGCGATTTTCAAACCTATCTGGCCGTCGCGCCTGACGCGCCCAATGCCGGGGAAGTGAGCTATTGGCTTGGGGAAACGCATTTCGTCAAAGGCGGATATGCCGATGCGGCGGATGCTTATATTTCTTCCATGAAAAAAGATCCGCAAGGCGTAAAGGCACCAGAAGCGCTCATTCGTCTGGCCGCGTCTTTAAGAGAGCTGGGCAATACAGCCGAGGCCTGTCAGGCCCTTGACAGTTTCTCGTCTCAGTTTCCGTCAGCGGATTCCAATATACGCCAAAAAATGCGGGACGAGCGGGCCCGCACGGGATGTTAGCGGACTCCCAGCTAAAACAAATTCTCGAAAAACTGCCGAATGAACGCCTCGCAATCGCGTTTTCGGGCGGCGGTGACAGCACGGCCCTTGTCCATATATGCCAGGATCTCCGGCCCAAACTTCTCGTCTTAATTGTTGATCACGGGCTTCGGCCTGGGTCCGCAGCCGAAGCTGTCACGGCTCAAAAGTTTGCCAGCGGACTAGGGCTGGAAGCGCATATCCTGACTTGGGTTCATGACAACCCCAAAACGGGTCTTCAGGAAAAGGCGCGGCGGGCAAGATATGGATTAATGGGCGGTGTCTGCCGGGCTGAAAATATTCGCTATCTGTTGACGGGCCACACCCGTGACGATCAGGCCGAAACGCTGCTCATGCGGTATGAGAAAAACACAGGCTGGCGCGGCGCGGCCGGGATGGCAGAGCGAACCTACGCCCCCGTCTGGCCGGAACTGGCGAAAGTGAGCATTGTGCGGCCTTTACTGGGCGTAAGCCGGGAAGACTTGCGGGCATATAACAAAAGTCATGATCTACACTGGACCGAAGATCCCAGTAATGAAAATGAACATTTTGAACGCATAAGGGCGCGAAAGTATCTTGCGGCCCGTCCGGGGCTCACCAGAAGACTGGTCTATAGCGCAAGATCGGCAAAATTGAGTCAAATTGCAGAAAATAAAAAATTAGCCTCCGATCATGATATTCAGGTGACGGATATGGCAACAATCTCCACCGCGCGCCATATACCGGATCGACTGCTGGGATTATGCATGCTTGTGGCTGGAGGCGGCGACGCTCCCATATCGCCCACGCGCCTTAAGCAATTTGCCAAGACAGTGCGGCAAAAGGGTTTTAATGGCGCCACGATGAGAAACGCCATGTGTGTTGTACGCGGTGAGTCACTTTGTTTTGGCCCTGAACCCAGCAGTTATAAAGGGCGTTCCAATAAGCGGGCTTTACAGCCCATTCACCTTCGAAACGGCGAGGACATCATCTGGGACGGCCGGTTTTTATTAAAAGCACAAGCTAACCTTCAAGTTTGGGCCGCTGGAGAAGCCCCCGAACCTGAACAGGCCGAACAATTGGATGGCTATCCCGGGCCATTTAAGCCCGCAATGCCGGTAACAGACGGGGGTTCCTTAGGTTATTTGAAGCGGGTGCAGATCGTCGAAGAACGACTGAACGGTTTTCTCGGCTTGCACGTATAAATTTTCGGTGAACACCTGCGACAAGGTCTTAACTTTATTAAGACTATGCCTATATGGTATAGGATATAAAAATGCCGCTCGGCGATAAAGGAATGGTAGCATGAATACCAATATGCGAAATCTGGCCATGTGGGCCCTCGTCATCATTATGTTCGTAATGATGATTTCAGTCTCGCAAGGGTC
This sequence comes from uncultured Hellea sp., assembly GCA_964418815.1. Lineage (GTDB taxonomy): Bacteria > Pseudomonadota > Alphaproteobacteria > Caulobacterales > Maricaulaceae > JACOMS01. Next base: position 2,730 of record CAYQNQ010000075.1, on the reverse strand, counting down.
TATCCAAGGCCCTACAGAAAACGAATTGACTTATTCCCAACTCGAGGAAAAAGTCGCGGCCGGTGAAATCGCCAGTGCTGAAATCGATGAAGCCGGCGGGCTTATCTCGGGCGAAACCTCTGACGGCGAAAAATTTACGGCCAATACGTCCCGTATTGAAGACCGCGCGGGCGAAATGTTTGAAGAAGCAGGCGTGGTTTATGATTACGCTGAAGTCAAAAAGCCCAATCGAACCTTTGATATTCTATTCGGCCTGCTGCCGCTGATTGTCATTATCGGTATCACCTTGATGTTTATGCGCTCCATGCAAGGCGGCGGACGCGGCGGCGCCATGAGTTTTGGTAAATCCCGCGCCAAACTTTTAAATGAACCTTCCGGCAAAGTGACGTTTGATGATGTCGCCGGAGTTGAAAGCGCTAAAGAAGACCTCAAAGAAGTGGTTGAGTTTCTCCGCGATCCGACGAAATTTACGCGCCTCGGTGCTAGAATACCTACCGGAGCCTTGCTTGTGGGCCCTCCCGGTACCGGTAAAACCTTATTGGCCCGCGCTGTGGCCGGCGAAGCCGGCGTTCCGTTTTTCACCATATCCGGGTCTGATTTTGTTGAAATGTTCGTTGGTGTTGGTGCCTCGCGGGTTCGCGACATGTTTGCAGACGCCCGTAAAAATGCGCCCTGTATTATCTTTATCGACGAGATTGACGCTGTTGGCCGTCATCGCGGCGTCGGAACTTCCGGCGGTCACGAAGAACGCGAACAGACCTTAAACCAACTCCTTGTCGAGATGGACGGGTTTGACGGCAAGGAAGGCGTTATCATTATTGCGGCCACCAACCGGCCTGATGTGCTCGACAAAGCGCTGCTGCGTCCGGGCCGATTCGACCGCCAGATCGAAGTCCCTTATCCGGATATTCACGGCCGGGAAAAAATTCTTCAGGTCCATATGCGCGGCAAACCCATCGCGGCTGATGTTGACGTGAAATATGTCGCCCGCGGTACACCCGGCTTTTCGGGCGCTGACCTTGCCAATCTGGTCAACGAAGCGGCGCTTTGGGCGGCGCGGCGCAATAAACGCAAGATTTCCATGCGCGAATTTGAAGATGCCCGTGACAAGGTCATGATGGGCGCCGAGCGCCGAACTCTCGCTATGACGGACGAGGAAAAGGCCATGACCGCCTATCACGAAGCCGGTCACGCCATTGTTGGCCTCAATATGCCGGGGTCTTTGCCGATCCATAAAGCCACGATCATTCCGCGCGGCCGCGCCCTTGGTATGGTGCAATATCTGCCCGAGCGGGATCAAATCTCCCAAAGCCGGGAAGAAATGATTGCCCGTATGGCCATGGCCATGGGCGGACGTGCCGCCGAAGAAATAAAATTCGGTTATGACAAAGTTACCTCCGGGGCGTCATCCGATATCGAACAGGTGACCCGTATCGCCACTGCCATGGTGACGGAATGGGGCCTGTCAGATGAAGTCGGCCCGATTGCTTATAAGAATACGGATAGTAACAGCTTTCACCCCGGTATCGGGCGCGGCTCTTCTATCTCTCCGGAAACGGCCAGTATGATCGAGTCCGAGATTAAGCGTTTTGTCACAGAAGCCCACGAAACCGCCCTTAAAATTCTGAAAAAGAAAAAGAAGGACTGGGTGGCGCTCGCGGAAGCCTTGCTGGAATACGAAACCTTGTCCGGTGATGAGATCAAAAATCTGCTTGAGGATAATATTCAGCCAAAGCGCCCGGACAGCCATGCCCGTCCAACGCTCTCTGCTGTTCCGACCACAAGCGGACCTGTGATTGGAAAGCCGCAAACCGAAAGCTAGCCCTACGGGACTCCTTCATCCTATTGAATTCCCCTTCTGTCTCGTTTACCTCTAGCAGGAATGGGACGGAAATTGGGATTCACTCAGTATGACATTTAAGCGCCCGCAATTGATGGGAATCCTGAACTTGACGCCGGACAGTTTTTCCGATGGCGGCAAAGTAAAAACAGCCGCTGCAGCTGTGAAGGTCGCCAATGCCATGGTCAAAGCCGGCGCGGATATTATCGATATTGGCGGCGAAAGCACACGCCCGGGCGCCAACCCGGTTCCTATCAAAGAAGAGCTCAAACGGACAATTCCCGTAATCGAAAAACTCGCCAAAGACTGGAAAAAGAAAAACATCACCGCGCAGATTTCCATTGATACACGCAAACCACAGGTCGCCAAAGCCGCCGTCAAAGCCGGCGCTCATATCTGGAATGACGTATCCGCGCTGACCTATGATGATAAGTCCCCGGCCATGGCGGCCAAACTTGGCTGCCATATCATTCTTATGCACGCCAAGGGATCGCCCGAAACCATGCAAAACGATCCTTCCTATGAAGACACGCTGGGCGAAATTAAACTCTGGCTCTCAACCCGCGTGGCGGTGGCCATTGGGTCCGGTGTTAAAAAAGAAAACATCACGGTGGATCCGGGCATTGGTTTTGGAAAACGGCTTGAGGATAATCTGGCAATTTTAAAGCATCTGAAGATATTTCGCGATATCGGGTGTCCTGTTCTTCTGGGCGCGTCGCGCAAAAGTTATATCCATAAAATCGACGGATCAGAAATTGACCAACGTCTTGGCGGGTCGCTGGCGACGGCTATTTGGGGCGCCGCCCAAGGGGCCGATATTCTGCGAGTCCACGACATTCAGGAAACGGATCAGGCCTTGAAGGTGTGGGAGGCGATTGAGAATGGATGAT
>CAYQNQ010000074.1:0-11953 GCA_964418815.1 uncultured Hellea sp. | reverse complement strand
ATAATGCGGAGCTGAATGTTGAGCTGATCGTGCCTATCGCCATGGAAGAGAAGCTGCGCTTCGCTATCCGCGAAGGCGGCAGAACAGTCGGCGCCGGCGTCGTTGCCAAAATTATTGAGTAGGAATTAATATAGCGGCTCGCAATGCGGGCCGCACCTTGTGACCTAGAGGTGTAGCTCAGTTGGTAGAGCATCGGTCTCCAAAACCGAGGGTCGGGGGTTCGAGTCCCTCCGCCTCTGCCAAGCCCGAAACGGGGCATTAAAAGGTCAAAAAATTATCGACGCGGGTTGTGAGTTTCACGTCCGCGTTTTGGAGTTTAAAAGAATGGCTAAAGACAAGCCCGCAAAGTCAGACAAGGTGAGCCCGGTGCAATATCTGGGTCAGGTGCGACAGGAAGGCCGTAAGGTCATCTGGCCAAACCGTCCGGAAACCACGACGACCACAATTCTGGTCATGATCATGGTTGTGATTATGGGCGCATTTTTCTTTGTGACAGATTTCTTTCTGCGCAACGGCGTGGATTTGTTCTTTTCCTTTTTTAGTGGCGGCAATTAATGGAAGCCAAGTGGTATATCGTACAGGCCCACTCAAATTTTGAGAAACGGGTCAAGGAAAGCCTTGAGCGCGAGGCGTCCGAAAAAGGTCTGGGTGATCTTTTCGAGGAAATTCTCGTGCCGACAGAACAGGTCGTCGAGATCCGCAAGGGCCGCAAGATAGAGAGTGAGCGCAAGTTTTTCCCGGGATATGTCCTGGTCAAGATGAAGCTCACGGACGCGGCCTATCATTTGGTGAAAAACACGCCGAAAGTCTCTGGCTTTCTGGGCTCTGCCAATAAGCCCATGCCGGTAACCGAAGCCGAAGTGGCCCGCATTGTCGGCCAAATTCGCGAAGGCGCCGAGAAGCCGCGGCCGCAGATTACATTTGAAATTGGAGAGAGCGTCAAAGTTGTCGACGGGTCCTTCCAGTCATTTAACGGCACCGTTGAGAGCGTGGATGATGAAAACGCCCGTCTCAAAGTGCTGATCAATATTTTTGGCCGGGGTACACCGGTCGAACTGGATTACACGCAGGTCGAAAAACAGACCTGACGCGTAAAGTTTGTGGAAGGCGATGGCGAAAGACCATCCATGCGCCGCACCACGAACGCCACAATGCTTTCACATGGGGTGAGAGCAAAATTTAAACGCAGATCCTTAGGATCTGAATGGAGTGGAAAATGGCAAAGAAGATTGATGGCTACATCAAGCTTATGATCCCTGCCGGCGGCGCCAACCCGTCACCACCGCTCGGCCCAGCATTGGGCCAGCGCGGCGTGAACATTATGGAATTCGCCAAGGCATTTAACGCAAAAACCGAAGGTATGGAGCGCAATGTTCCGGTCCCGACACTGATTACTGTGTATCAGGACAAGTCCTTCACTTTTGAAACCAAGACCCCGCCGGCGTCTTATCTGCTGAAAAAAGCAGCCAAGCAAAAATCCGGCGCTAACCATCCCGGCCGCGAAATCGGCGGAACAGTGACCATGGCCCAGTGCCGCGAAATCGCTGAGATCAAGATGGTGGATTTGTCGGCCAATGATTTGGATCAGGGCGCGAAAATCATCGCAGGCTCTGCCCGGTCAATGGGCTATGAGGTTACGGAGTAGGATCATGGCAGGAAAAAGAATGAAAGCGGCTCGCGCCGGATATGACAGAGACAAGCTGCACACTGTGGCTGAAGCTGTGAAAATTATTAAAGACAACGCCAAGGTCAAATTTGACGAAACCATTGAGCTGGCCCTTAATCTGGGTGTGGATCCGCGCCACGCAGACCAAATGGTTCGCGGCGTGTGTAATCTGCCAAACGGTACCGGACGTTCTGTCCGCGTGGCTGTATTCGCCAAAGACGCCAAGGCTGAAGAAGCTAAAGCGGCGGGCGCGGATATTGTCGGCGCCGAAGACTTGATGAAGCAAATTCAGGATGGCGATATGCCGTTTGAGCGCGTTATCGCAACGCCGGACATGATGCCGCTTGTGGGCCGTCTGGGTAAAATCCTGGGTCCTAAAGGCATGATGCCGAACCCGAAAGTCGGGACGGTAACGCCCGACGTAGCCAAGGCTGTGAAAGACTCTAAGGGCGGCGCCGTTGAGTTCCGGGTTGAAAAAGCCGGGATTATCCATGCAGGCGTCGGCAAAGCCAGCTTCACGGAAGCCAAACTGGCCGAAAACATTAATGCCTTTCTGGGCGATATCCAGAAGGCGCGCCCAAGCGGCGCAAAAGGAACATTCATCAAGAAGATCACTGTGAGCTCCACTATGGGCCCCGGCGTGAAGATTGATACGGCAGAAGTCTCTGCCTAAACGAAATTTGGACCGGGTAACCGGTCCGGATGCTTGTCCGAGACTATTGGTGCCCTGATTGAGGGCTTAATTGACGCCAATACAGACAGGATGAAAACTGATTTAACCCCTGATGGGAAGGTCAGTTCGAGCCCTGGGACAGGAATTGCTTTCCGGCACCCCAAAGGGCCGGCGAGCACTTGGAAGGTCTCCACATGGGGTGGGGATCAAAAACAGGGAGACCGCAAAATGGATCGTACTCAAAAAGAGGAAATGGTCGAATTGCTGAAAGGCATTTTTGATGATTCCGGATCCGTGGTTCTGGCAGAATATTCTGGCATGACCGTTGCGGAAATGACGGATTTACGTGCAAAACTTCGAGAGAAGGGCGCAACAATCCGTGTCGTTAAAAACCGTCTCGCTAAACTCGCTATGAAAGGCCAGCCTTTTGAAGCCGCTAGTGCCATGTTCACCGGACCCGTAGCTATTGCCTACGCCGATGACATGATCAGCGCGCCAAAAGTGGCTGTCGAATATGCCAAGGATAATGATGCTTTCAATATCATTGGCGGATTTATGGGTGAGGAAATCTTTGATATCGCTGGTATCGAGGGGCTTTCCAAACTGCCTTCACGCGAAGAACTTATCGGGATGGCGGCTCAACGTCTTATTGGTCAGGCTGCGGAAGTGGCTCGACGTCTGACATCACAAGGCTCTGCTCTGGCAGGCGCTATCAAAGTGATCGAAGAAAAGGCAGCGGCTTAGAACGGCAATTCATTCTCGCAAATATCGAACTGATTAAAAGGAAACTAAAATGGCTGATGTAAAAAAGCTAGCAGACCAGCTGATGGGCCTTACCATCCTGGAAGCAAAAGAACTGAACGACATTCTTGAAGAAAACGGCATCAAAGCCGCGGCTGCAGTTGCAGTTGCTGGCCCTACAGCAACGACTGAAGCTGCTGTTGAAAAGGATGAGTTTGACGTCATGATGACATCTTTCGGCGGCAATAAAATTGCTGTCATCAAAGAAGTCCGCGCGATCACCGGTCTTGGTCTTAAAGAGGCTAAAGAGCTGGTCGAAAGTGCACCCAAGGCTGTCAAAGAAGCTGCGCCTAAGGCGGAAGCTGAAGAGATTAAAGAGAAGCTGGAAGCCGCTGGCGCGACTGTCGAGCTCAAGTAAATCTGAATTTTCCGGCGGGCTTCAGGCCTGCCGGAATTTTCCCTCCATGCGCGAGGCTAAAGCGCGTCCGGGACTGATCACCGGGTAAAAAGGATCAACAGGATTTTCACGGGCTGGTATGTGGATCGGCCCGCTCAAGAGCGGAAAGGTGTCTTTAATGTCGCTTTCATTTACGGGTAAAAAACGCATTCGCAAAAACTTTGGACGGATTCCGGAAGTTGTCCGGATGCCGAACCTGATCGAGGTTCAGAAAAGCTCCTATAACCAGTTTTTGCAAAAGGACCAAGCGCGTGAGGAACGCGGTGATGAAGGCCTGCACAGAACTTTCAAATCGGTTTTTCCGGTTCGGGATTTCTCAGACAGGGCTGTCCTCGAATACGTGTCTTTCGAATTTGACCCGCCTAAGTTTGACGAAGAAGAGTGTCAGCAGCGCGATATTACCTACGCCGCGCCGCTCAAGGTTAAAATGCGTCTCGTCGTCTTTGATATCGATGATGATACGGGCGCCCGCTCCGTCAAGGACATCAAAGAGCAGGACGTCTATATGGGCGATATCCCGCTCATGACCGAAAAAGGTACCTTTATTGTCAACGGCACGGAGCGCGTTATCGTTTCGCAAATGCACCGTTCGCCCGGCGTGTTCTTTGACCACGACAAAGGTAAAGGCCACTCATCCGGCAAGTTTTTGTTCTCGGCGCGGATTATTCCTTACCGCGGGTCATGGCTCGACTTTGAATTTGACGCCAAGGATATTCTGCATGCGCGGATTGACCGCCGCCGTAAACTTCCGGCGACGACGGTTCTTTATGCGCTGGGTATGAGCAAGGAAGATATTCTGGCTCAGTATTACACAGCGATTGATTATAAGCGCGACAAGAAAAAAGACGGTTGGACCATGCCGTTTAACGCTGCCAATTACCGCGGTTCCAAGCTCACGCAGGATCTTATCAATGCCAAAACCGGCGAAGTCGAGGCCCCTGTAGGGCGGAAGCTGACCGCGCGCGGCGCGAAAAAACTGGCAGATGGCGGTCTTAAAAATGTTCTGATCACCGATGAAAATCTGGCTGGTCGTTACGCCGCCGAAGATATCGTCAACTGGGAAACCGGCGAAATTTTTGCCGAGGCCGGGGACGAGCTGACGGAAGAAATCATCGAAGCCATGATTGAGTTCGGCATTGCTGAAATTTCCGTTCTGAATATCGACCATATCAATGTCGGACCTTATATCCGCACCACGCTTGCGGCGGACAAGAACGAGACCCGCGAAGGCGCGCTTGTCGACATTTACCGGGTCATGCGCCCGGGCGAGCCGCCAACACCGGAAGCGGCGGAAGATTTGTTCAACTCGCTCTTCTTTGACCAGGAGCGTTATGACCTGTCCGATGTTGGACGGGTAAAAATGAATATGCGTCTGGCTCAGGATACGGGTGATGATGTCCGGGTTCTGCGCAAGGAAGACCTGCTGGCCGTCGTGGACACGCTGGTGAAGCTGAAAGACGGCATTGGGTCTGTCGATGATATTGATAATCTGGGCAATCGCCGTGTGCGCTCTGTGGGTGAACTCATGGAAAATCAGTACCGCATCGGTCTTCTGCGTATGGAGCGCGCCATTAAAGAGCGCATGGCCTCCGTCGATATTGAAACTGTCATGCCGCACGATCTGATTAATGCCAAACCGGCCGCCGCTGTTGTGCGCGAGTTCTTTGGCTCATCCCAGCTGTCTCAGTTTATGGATCAGACCAATCCTCTGTCCGAGATTACCCACAAGCGCCGCCTGTCAGCGCTTGGACCCGGCGGTCTGACCCGCGAACGGGCCGGCTTTGAAGTCCGAGATGTGCACCCGACCCATTATGGCCGGATTTGCCCCATCGAAACGCCGGAAGGCCCGAACATCGGCCTGATTAACTCGCTGGCCACACATGCCCGCGTCAATAAATACGGCTTTATCGAAAGTCCTTACCGGAAAGTCGATAACGGCAAGCTGACCAATAAAGTGGTTTACCTCTCCGCCATGGAAGAGGCCCGTTATAAAATCGCGCAGGCTAACGCGCCTATTAACGAAAAAGGCGAGTTGGATTCTGATTTTGAAACCTGCCGGGTCAACGGCGATGTGACGCTGATTGCCAAAGACGATATCGACTTTATCGACGTCTCGCCGAAACAGCTGGTCTCTGTCGCTGCGGCGCTGATTCCGTTTCTGGAAAATGATGACGCCAACCGCGCGCTTATGGGCTCCAACATGATGCGTCAGGCTGTGCCGCTGCTAAAAGCGGAAGCGCCGCTTGTTGGCACGGGCATGGAATCTGTCGTGGCTCTGGACTCAGGCGCCACTGTCGCCGCCAAACGTGACGGCGTCGTCGAGCAGGTGGACGCGCAGCGTATCGTGGTTCGCGCCACCAAAGAAACCGATCTGAAGAGATCCGGCGTTGATATTTACAACCTGCTGAAATTCCAGCGCTCCAACCAGTCGACCTGTATCAATCAGCGGCCTCTGGTTCGAGTTGGCGATGATGTGAAAGCCGGCGATATTATTGCTGACGGTCCGTCCACGGATCTGGGCGAGCTGGCTCTTGGCCGGAACATCCTCGTGGCCTTCATGCCGTGGAACGGTTATAACTTCGAGGACTCAATCCTGATCTCCGAGCGCATTGTGCGCGACGATGTTTACACATCCGTCCATCTGGAAGAGTTCTCTGTCATGGCCCGCGATACCAAGCTGGGCCCTGAAGAGATCACCCGCGACATTCCAAATGTCGGCGAGGAATCTCTGCGCAATCTTGACGAAGCCGGTATTGTGGCTGTCGGCGCGGAAGTTCACGCCGGCGACATTCTGGTCGGTAAGGTGACGCCAAAAGGCGAAAGCCCCATGACACCGGAAGAAAAGCTCCTGCGCGCCATTTTTGGCGAAAAGGCGTCGGATGTTCGCGACACCTCTCTGAAACTGCCGCCGGGCGCCTCCGGTACGGTCGTCGAAGTGCGGGTCTTTAACCGCCACGGCGTCGACAAGGATGAGCGGGCCCTGCAGATTGAACGTGAAGAGATCGAGCATCTCGGCAAAGACCGCGATGATGAGCTGACCATCCTCGAGCGTTCTATCTATGCCTCGCTGAAAACAACCCTCATGGGTAAAAAGGCTGTTTCCGGCCCGCGCGGTTTCAAGAAAGGTCCTGTTACCGAAGAGAACCTGGAAGAAATCCCGCGCTCTGACTGGTGGCGCATCGGTATTAGCGATGACAAAACTATTGGCGAGCTGGAAGCTCTTAAAGAGCAATATGACAGTTCGAAGTCCCGTCTGGATGCCCGCTTTGACGACAAGGTCGACAAGCTGCAGCGCGGCGATGAACTGCCGCCAGGCGTCATGAAAATGGTCAAAGTCTTTGTGGCGGTGAAGCGTAAGCTTCAGCCCGGCGATAAAATGGCCGGACGTCACGGCAATAAGGGTGTGATTTCCAAAATCAACCCTATCGAAGACATGCCGTTCCTCGAGACCGGTAAGCCTGTCGATATTGTGCTAAACCCGCTGGGCGTTCCGTCCCGAATGAATGTTGGCCAGATTTTGGAAACTCATTTGGGCTGGGCCTGCGCCGGTGTCGGCAAGCTTATTGATGATGCGCTTGAGGCCTATAAAGCTGAAGGCAGTATGGCCCCGGTCAAAGATGCGCTGACCATAGCTTATGGCGAAGGCGCGGAAATGCCCCGTAAAAATGACGAGCTTCTGGAACTGGCCGGAAATCTGGTCAATGGCGTTCCCATTGCGACCCCTGTTTTTGACGGGGCCCGCGAGCCGGATATCGTTGAGACATTAAAGGCCGCCGGCCTGACTGAGTCTGGGCAGGTAACATTGTTTGACGGCCGCACAGGCGAGAAATTTATTCGCCCGGTCACGGTCGGATTTAAATATCTGCTCAAGCTCCATCACTTGGTGGATGACAAAATTCACGCCCGGTCAATCGGCCCGTACTCACTGGTCACCCAGCAGCCGCTGGGCGGTAAGGCCCAGTTCGGCGGACAGCGCTTCGGGGAAATGGAAGTCTGGGCTCTGGAAGCTTACGGCGCGGCTTATACGCTCCAGGAAATGCTGACGGTCAAGTCTGATGACGTGGCCGGCCGGACCAAAGTTTACGAAAGTATTGTCCGCGGCGATGATGGCTTCGAAGCGGGTATTCCGGAAAGCTTTAACGTTCTGGTCAAAGAGATCAGATCGCTGGGCCTTAATGTCGAGCTGACAAACGGATAGAGATAAGGGCAGAGCTTGACGGCTCTGCTAACCTTTAAAGGATTTTTCGAATCAGATTGCTGATTCACATTTTGAGGAAAAAGTTATGAACCAAGAGGTCATGAACATTTTCAACCCGGCACAAGAAGGCCCGACCTTCGACCGGATCCGTATTTCTCTGGCTAGTCCGGAGAAGATACTCTCCTGGTCGTTTGGCGAAATTCGCAAGCCGGAAACCATTAACTACCGGACGTTCAAGCCGGAAAAGGACGGCCTGTTCTGCGCGCGTATCTTTGGACCCGTAAAGGACTATGAATGTCTGTGCGGCAAATATAAGCGCATGAAATATAAAGGCGTCGTCTGCGAGAAGTGCGGCGTTGAAGTGACCGTGACCCGCGTGCGCCGCGAGCGCATGGGCCATATCGAACTGGCCGCGCCGGTGGCCCATATCTGGTTCTTGAAATCCCTGCCGTCACGTATTTCGACCATGCTCGATATGACGCTTAAAGAAATTGAGCGCGTTCTGTATTTCGAAAGCTATGTGGTTACCGAGCCGGGCCTGACCTCTTTGGCCGAGCGCCAGATCCTGTCAGAAGATGAATATCTGGAAGCCCAGGCCGAGTTTGGCGAAGACAGCTTTACCGCCGGTATCGGCGCCGAGGCCGTTCGCGAAATGCTGCAAAATCTGGATCTGGAAGCCGAGATTGAGCGCGTGCGCTTTGACATGGGCGAGACCGGTTCCGAGCTGAAGCTTAAAAAGTTCTCCAAGCGTCTGAAATTGCTGGAAGCCTTTATCAAGTCCGGTAACCGTCCCGAGTGGATGGTTCTGACCATTGTTCCGGTTATTCCGCCGGAGCTGCGCCCGCTTGTGCCGCTGGACGGTGGCCGTTTCGCCACATCGGATCTGAACGATCTTTATCGCCGTGTCATTAACCGGAACAACCGCCTTAAGCGCCTGATTGAGCTGCGCGCGCCGGACATCATTATCCGGAACGAAAAGCGGATGTTGCAGGAATCTGTCGACGCGCTGTTTGACAATGGCCGCCGCGGCCGCGTCATCACAGGCGCCAACAAACGCCCTCTGAAATCCATGTCGGATATGCTCAAGGGTAAGCAGGGCCGTTTCCGTCAGAACTTGCTTGGTAAGCGGGTCGACTATTCCGGCCGGTCCGTGATCGTGGTTGGCCCCGAGCTGAAACTCCATGAATGCGGCCTGCCCAAGAAAATGGCGCTGGAACTGTTCAAGCCGTTTATCTATGCCCGCCTTGACGCCAAAGGTCTGTCCGGCACCGTTAAACAATCCAAGAAACTGGTCGAAAAAGAACGCCCGGAGGTTTGGGATATTCTCGACGAAGTTATTCGCGAGCATCCGGTTCTTCTTAACCGTGCGCCGACGCTTCACCGTCTCGGCATTCAGGCTTTTGAGCCCAAGCTGACCGAAGGTAAGGCCATCCGCCTGCACCCGCTCGTCTGCGCGGCCTTTAATGCTGACTTTGACGGCGACCAAATGGCCGTTCACGTTCCGCTCTCTATTGAAGCGCAGCTGGAAGCCCGCGTGCTGATGATGTCCACAAACAACATCCTTTCGCCGGCAAACGGTAAGCCGATTATCGTGCCGTCGCAGGATATCGTTCTGGGCCTTTATTACATGTCGCTTATGCGCGACGACGAAAAAGGCGAAGGCATGATGCTCGGCTCTATGGCCGAGGTCGAAGCCGCGCTCGACGGCAAGCACGTTTCGCTACACGCCAAGGTCAAAGGCCGTTTTGCTGTAAAACACGAAGACGGATCTGTGACTTATGAAGTGGCGGACACAACGCCGGGCCGTCTGAAGATTGCGGAATATCTGCCGAAGCACCATCTGATATCCTACAAGATTTTGAACAAGACACTGACCAAAAAAGAAATCGGAAAAATGATCAATGTCGTCTATCGCCACGCTGGTCAAAAAGCGACGGTGATCTTTGCCGATAAGATTATGGGCCTCGGTTTCCGCGAAGCCTGTAAGGCCGGTATTTCCTTCGGTAAGGATGACATGGTTATTCCGGCCGAAAAATATACTCTGGTTTCAGAAACTCAGGATCTGGTCTCGGATTTTGAACAGCAATATTCCGATGGTCTGATTACCAAGGGCGAAAAATACAATAAGGTTGTCGATGCCTGGTCCAAATGTACGGACAAGGTGGCGGACGCCATGATGAACGAGGCCGCCCGCGAGCGGAAGCTCATCAATTCGATCTTCATGATGGCCGACTCCGGCGCTCGGGGTTCCAAGAACCAGATGAAGCAGCTGGCGGGTATGCGCGGCCTGATGGCCAAGCCGTCCGGCGAAATTATCGAAACGCCCATTACGGCCAACTTTAAAGAAGGCCTGTCGGTGATGGATTACTTTAACTCCACTCACGGCGCCCGTAAGGGTCTGGCCGATACGGCTTTGAAAACGGCGAACTCGGGTTATCTGACCCGCCGCCTCGTTGACGTGGCTCAGGACTGTATCATTAATGAGCAGGATTGCGGAACCACTCAGGGCATCGAGCTGAAGCCCGTTGTTAATGGCGGTGATATTGTCGTGTCCCTAGGGGATCGTATGCTTGGCCGCCACACGGCGGAAGACATCCATGACCCGCGCACGGGTGAGCTGATGTATCCGGCCAATAGCTATATTGACGAAGACATGATGATCGAGATTGACGAGTCCGGTCTGCAGGCCGCGCGCGTTCGCTCGCCGCTAACCTGCGAAACCCGCTACGGGGTCTGCTGTGCCTGTTATGGCCGCGATCTGGCGCGAGGAACTAAAGTCAATATGGGCGAAGCCATCGGCGTTATCGCCGCGCAGTCAATCGGCGAACCCGGTACCCAGCTGACCATGCGGACTTTCCACATTGGCGGGACGGCCTCGGTTTCTGAAAAAACCGGTATCGAAGCCACCAATGAAGGTAAGCTCGTTTACGGCGAAGATGCCTATGTCATCCCGGCCAAAAAGGCGTTTATCGTCATGAACCGGAGCCTCGAAATCAGTATTGTCGACGGCGACGGAAAAGATCTGGAATCCCACAAGGTTTCTTTTGGCGACAAGATCATGATCAAAAACGGCGGCAAGGTCGGTCTTGGTGACAAGATGGTTGAAATTGACCCGTTCAATGTGCCGATCATTTCCGAAGTGGCCGGTACCGTCCGTTTGCTGGATATTGTTGATGGTGTTTCGGCCCGTGATGAAACCGATGAAGACACTGGTATTTCAACCAAAGTGATTGTCGACTGGCGCGCCAATTCCAAGGCTTCCGATATTCAGCCTGTCGCTGTGATCGAAGATGAAAACGGCGAACCGGTCAAGCTCGGCTCCGGCAATATCGCCCGCTACATGCTGGCTGTGGGTGCCCGCCTGTCCCTCGAGGACGGGGCCACCGTGCAGCCGGGTGATGTACTCGCCCGGATCGCCACAGGCGGCGCGACGCAGCGGGATATTACCGGGGGTCTACCGCGTGTGGCCGAACTGTTCGAAGCCCGCCGTCCGAAAGACGATGCGGTTATGGCCGATATTGACGGCAAGATCGAATTTACGCGTGAGTATAAGAACAAGCGCAAGATTCAGATTACGCCGGATGACGAAACTCAGGAGCCGTCAGAATATCTCATTCCAAAAGGCAAGCACATGCTGGTCCAGGATGGAGATCGCGTGAAGAAGGGGGACTATCTTCTGGATGGTAAACCGGCTCCGCATGATATTCTCGCGACTATGGGCGTCGAAGCTCTGGCTGAATATCTCGTGGACGAAGTCCAGGGTGTTTACCGTCTGCAGGGCGTGCCGATTAACGACAAGCACATCGAAACGATTGTTCGCCAGATGTTGCAAAAAGTTGAAGTCACGGCGCCGGGCGACACGACCTATCTCAGAGGCGACAATGTCGACCGGATTGAATTCCAGGAATATAACGAGAAGATGCTGGCCGAGAATAAGAACGCTCGTCCTGCAGAAGCCAAACCTATCCTGCTCGGGATTACCAAGGCTTCACTGCAGACCCGTTCATTCATCTCCGCAGCCTCCTTCCAGGAAACGACCCGCGTTCTGACGGAAGCCTCCGTACAGGGTAAGGAAGATATGCTCGAAGGCCTGAAAGAGAACGTCATTGTTGGACGTCTCATCCCGGCCGGGACGGGCGGAAACCTGCGCAAATATCAGAAGCTGGCCAATGAAAAGGACCAGAAACTTCTCGAAGCCCGCGCCGCCGGTCAGGAACC
>CAYQNQ010000073.1:9794-11975 GCA_964418815.1 uncultured Hellea sp. | reverse complement strand
ACAATACCTCTTACGAGAGCCTGACGGTCGTTCAGCGTAAATGTTCCGCTGTCCAGAGATTCCAGCTCGGGAAGATGTTGGCTGATAACGTCATCCCAATTCGCGTCAGGCGCGCCTGCCGCAATAGTAACGTTCTTGCTCCGCAACCTGTTTCCGAACAAAGCCTCAGCTTCGCTGTAAACCCGGTTACGATCTTCTTCAGATGGCACATGGCCTGTCAGGTCAACTCGACCATTTTCAAGTTTCGTTGCCTTAAAGGTATAAGGCGAAACCGTTGGCACGGTTGGTTTCGGCGGCACAACAGCCGCAGCTTTAATCGTTGCATTATTCGCAACAGAGAAACCTTTAGCAGATTTATCTTTGCATTTCCCGCACCCTTTTGTTGTTTTGCTCACGGCACCGGATGCCGTGCTCTTCGCGAGTGCCATAGCACTGTCTAATGATGTTTGATTGGGAGCCTCGCCGCTTAACTTAGCAACATGCCCGTCCATATCCACTTTGGCCCAGCCATGATCATTGGAGAGAGCACTCCGAATTGAATCACCTACAGCTGAAGTATTGGTTTTCGCACTACCGTGCAAAAACATGCCGACCAAAAGTGAAATGATTGCGAGGATTACAATTCCCCAAAACCACTTCCCCATAATTCCCTCCTCGGAAGTTTGTTAGCGACTCGTCTTAACGCATCGCTTTCGCAGATGCAATGCGCATTACTCACACGAGATGAATGTAATATGAAGTTTATATTATCGCTTCGAACTCACAGCGGAACTACTCTCCTATGACGTCGTCAGCTTTTACACGGTAGTCCGTATCCGACTCAGATGTCATCCAAATCAGAGTCGCCCAGGCTGCAACATTTTGTGCCATTTCGTCCGGATCAATTTTGTCAAAAGTGTCATCCGACGTGTGATGTAAATCGAAATAATCATACCCGTCCTGCTGGAGCCGAACCGCCGGAACGCCCTGCCGGAACATGGGCGTGATATCCGGTCCCCCGCTTGTCGGTTGTTCGCTCCACTTAACACCCAGATGACTAAGCGCGTTCTGGATATTTTTCAATTCTTCGCGCGCCTCACCTTGAACGGACGTCTTGAACTCATAGACAAGACCGGCGCCGAAATCAGATTCGCTTGCTAAAACATGATTGCTTAAATCGTCTTTGTGACGCTTTGCATATGCATGCGCCCCGACCAAGCCCACCTCTTCCGAACCAAATGCAACGACCCGGATCGTCCGTTTGGGTTTGTACCCGCTTTCGATCAGCAATTGCGCCGCCCCAAGCGTAATGCCCACACCAGCGGCGTCATCAATAGCGCCCGTGCCGAGGTCCCAACTGTCTAAGTGTCCGCCTATCAGAATAATTTCTTCAGGTTTTTCCGATCCAACGATTTCGCCCACGACATTCCCGGATGGTAACTGCCCCAGTTCCCTGGTCGTCATCACCAGTTTTAGGCGAATTTTTTCGCCTCGGCTCAGTATTCGCTCCAGTTGATCCGCGTCCGGCGCTGAAAGGGCCCCTATAGGTATAGGCTTCACGTCGTCCGCATATCGCATTTGTCCTGTGTGCGGAAAGCGATGGCTATCGGTGCCCACAGACCTAATAATGACAGCAAGCGCGCCGCGCTTTCCGGCTTCCGTCGCGCCCTGACGTCTTTTCTGATTGGCCGGACCATAACCGGCGCCGTCATGGGCTTTTGCCATACGCCCGGAAATAAAGACAATCTTTCCCTCAAGGCCGCCTTCAGGCGCATTTTTCAAGTCTTCAAAGGATGGAAAATAGGCGATCTCCGCCTCAATCCCGTTGTCTGGGGTCGTAATCGAGCCGCCAAGCGCTGTGATTTGCAGTTTTTGCGGGTATGGTGCCAGAACTTCCGCTGTTTCCGCACCGCGCACCCACCCACGAACATTAAAGTCTTCGATGCGGACATTTGTGAGACCAACGTCTTTGAATTTTTCGACAGCCCAATCCCTAGCCTTGGCTTCTTCGGGACTACCCGCAAGACGTTGCCCGATTTCTGTCGTCAAGGATTCTGTAATATCGTAACCATAGGAACCCGCCAGCGCTTTTTTTTGCAAAGACATAACGTCTTTGGAAATAGTTATAGAGTTCCAGTCGATTTCTGCCGTCGTCCATGCCCCGACCGCTGGTTCAGCCGCCTTGCCAACAGCCGCAGGTGT
>CAYQNQ010000073.1:0-9694 GCA_964418815.1 uncultured Hellea sp. | reverse complement strand
TTGAGTATTTGTCGCAAACTCACCGGGCAAATTCAATTCCAAAATAACTTCCCATTTCGGCGGGAATATGTTTGAAAACCGACAACAATCTAAAAACATTCTAATTGAGGCAGGGAACATGAAAAAAATTCTACCATTGGCGCTTCCACTTGCAATGACATTCACGCTTGCCGCTTGCGACCCGAAAACCGGAACTGACACACCTGCCGTCAAACCCGAGATTGCCTCCGCTGCCGATTTGGGACGGCGTATTGAGCGCCTGTCTTCGGACGAATTTAAAGGGCGAGCCCCTGGCACACCGGGCGGGAAAAAAGCCAGTCAATATATAGCTGACGAGATGAAAGCCGCCGGACTAAAGCCCATGGGTGAAAACGGGACCTATTTTCAAGGTGTTCAACTGAACTCGACGGACGTTATGCCATCGTCCTTTATGAGCATTTCAAAAGGCGAAAGCAAAATCATGACTAGTGATATGCATGATGAAAAGACAAATTCCGTTTACTGGTCCAAACGACTGGATCCCTCCATTTCTATTAAGGACAGCGAGTTTGTTTTTGTCGGCTACGGAGTCGTCGCGCCCGAATATGGCTGGAATGATTATGAAGGTATAGACGTAAAAGGCAAAACTGTGGTCATGCTGGTCAACGACCCCGGATATGCAACGCAGGATCCGGAACTGTTCCGCGGCAATTCCATGACATATTATGGCCGCTGGACCTATAAATATGAGGAAGCCGGTCGACAAGGCGCGGCCGCGGCGCTGGTTATTCACGAAACCGCACCGGCGAGTTATGGGTGGAATGTCGTCTCGGGCAGTTGGACCGGACCGCAAGACGACTTAAAGCGTACCGACGGCGGCGCAAACAGGACGCGCTTGGAAGGCTGGCTGAGCTATGACGCGGCCAAGGACTTGCTCGCGAGCGCCGGACAGGACATAGAGGCATTAAAAAACGCGTCTAAAAACAAAGACTTCAAGGCGATCAGCCTAGACGGGCTCACTTTGGATGCGCGAATTGATCAGCAAGTCGAAACGACAAGTTCCAGAAACGTTGTAGGCGGCGTCAAAGGGACCAAATACCCTGATGAATACGTCCTCTATATGGCGCACTGGGACCATTTACCTGAGAAAACCGGGCTTGTAGACGGCATTCACAATGGCGCTGTTGATAATGCAACGGGAACCGCTGCAATTCTGGAAATAGGACAGGCTTTTGTTCAGCAAGGCGCCCCCGAGCGCTCCGCTATTTTTGTCGCCGTAACGGCTGAGGAATCCGGCCTTTTGGGGTCCGCCTATTACGCAGCTAATCCCATTATCCCGCTTAAGGACACCGTCGCCGGGATTAATATTGATGCGATCTTGCCGGTTGGCCAAACCAAAGACATGATTGTAATCGGATATGGCGCCTCGGAACTTGAAGACCGGTTGGCCGCCATTCTTAAACCTCGAGATATGTACATTGCACCGGATCCCTCGCCGCAGGCAGGTTATTTTTATCGTTCGGATCACATTAGTCTGGCAAAATTGGGAGTTCCCATGATCTATTCGGATAGCGGGATTGATCATGTCGTTCACGGCAAAGAATACGGCATCGAGTTTGAAGACAGCTATCGTAGAGATCGATATCATCAACCCTCTGATGAATATAATAATAGCTGGGATCTATCAGGCATTGAGCTTACGTCTGAAATTCTGTTTGAATTGGGATATAATCTAGCCAACAGTCAGGATTGGCCTAATTGGTACGATACCGCCGAGTTTAAGCCTCTACGGGATGCCATGCGCGCCAAATAGTGGACACTCGTCTCCGTATCAAATTTTCGGGACGTATCCTTCCGGATCAAAACCCCTCTTTCTGGCTTGCTTTATTCCCAAATGGGAAGCCCTTATTAGGCGGCTGTGAATTCATATTTGATCCGGATGCCCGGCATTATGATTGGCTGGTCGTCTATGAAGATCTTATGTATCCGATAGGCTCAAGAAGATCGACCCGCATTGAAGCTCTTGGCTGTCACCCCGACAATACGCTTTTGATCACCCAGGAGCCTTCAGCCATTAAAGTTTACGGACCAAATTTTCGGAGGCAATATGGTCATGTTTTAAGTGCTCAGCCGGCCGAGGCTGTGAAACACCCAAACCATATTTTGCAGGTCTCTCCGGTCAGGTGGTTTTATGGTCGACCTCTCGCAGAAAACGATCATAATTACGCAACATTTGACCACTTAAATGAAATGCCTATACCAGATAAAAACTCCAATATATCAACAGTTTGCTCCGACAAACAGATGTCAAAAACACTTAAAGCCAGATACGACTTAACAGCGTTTCTCGACAAAGAACTCGGGGATGATTTTGACTGGTTTGGTCGAGGCATTCGCCCTATAAATGATAAAGCAGAAGCGATGAATAATTATAAATATCATGTCGCCATAGAAAACCATATTTTTCCTCATTACTGGACCGAAAAAATAGCCGATAGTTTCCTCGCTTATTGCTTACCCTTTTACTATGGACCCGACAATATTTCGGACTATTTCGCGCCCGAAAGTTACATTGCCATCGACATATTCGAGCCGCAAAAAACGCTCGAAACTATAAGAAAATCACTTCGCGATAACGCTTATTCCAAGAGACTTCCCGCTGTCAAAGACGCCCGTAAAAAAGTGCTGAACGACTATAACCTTATGACAATTGCGGCCCGTATTGTGCAAGAACGCCATCAGACAAAAAAACCAGTTAAAGGCGCCAGAATTATGGGTCGGCATGCCTTTCGAACCCGAAATCCAATTGCTGCCCTGACAGACCTCTCCCACCGGGCAAAATTCCGCCTGAAATCGAATAAATAAGCTCCAAATCAGCTATTGCCAAATGGTTGGTTTAGCCTGATATTCCATGCATGCTAACAGTTCATCACCTTAATAATTCGCGCTCTCAACGTATCCTCTGGCTCCTGGAGGAACTGGGCCCCGAATATGAAATTCGCCGCTATCAGCGCGACGCCAAGACAAACCGCGCCCCGCTTGAGCTTAAAACCATTCACCCGCTCGGCAAATCGCCCGTCATAACCGACGGCGACAAAACGATCGCTGAAACCGGCGCAATTGTTGAGTATTTACTGGAGACGTATGGCGACGGAAAATTTGTTCCTGAAAAAGGAAGCGAAGCCTACGATACCTATCGGCATTTCCTGCATTATGCTGAAGGTTCTGCCATGTTTCCGTTCTTACTGGCGATTTATTCAGGGTTTCTCGGAGAAGCGGCTGCGCCATTAACGCCTATCATCATGAACGAAATTAAAGCTCAGCTGGATTATATGGAATATCGCCTTATCCGCAGCGACTATATTGCAGGAGATGAGCTCACGGGCGCCGATTTTATGGTGATTTTCCCGCTGGAAGCGGCCAAAGCGCGCGGGCGTCTCGTCAGCTATGAAGCCTGCCAAGACTACGTGAATAAGATCCATAAACGGCCTGCCTATCTCGCCGCACTTGAGAAAGGCGGCGACTACGCCTTTGGGCCGGACGCTTGATGGGAGCCCGCTAAATGGGCGCTATCGCCTTTCATCTGGCTGCGCCGATCCGGGACCTGGAAGAAACTCGCCTGTTTTACCGCGATTTGCTCGGATGCGTCGTCGGACGTGAGGCCGAAACCTGGATTGATTTTGATTTTTACGGCCATCAGCTCTCATTTCATGTCAAACCCGATGAACTCGCCCCTGCCCGCTCCAATGCTGTCGACGGCAAAGACGTGCCTGTCCGCCACTTTGGAGCTATTCTGGAATGGGAAACCTGGCAGGATATGTCTGAACGGCTTCAAGCCAAAGGTACGGAATTTATAATTGATCCCTATATCCGTTTTAAAGGCGAGACAGGCGAACAGGCGACAATGTTCTTCCTCGATCCTTCTGGAAACGCCCTGGAATTCAAAGCCTTTAAAGACCCAAACCAAATTTTTGCGAGATAATCATGCTGACTTTATACGACTACGCCGCAGCCCCTAGCCCACGTCGCGCCCGAATTTTTCTGGCTGAAAAAGGCGTCGAGTATGAGTGCAAGCAAGTCGACCTAAGGGTTGGAGAACAGCTTGGGGACACATTTAAAAACATAAATCCGCGTTGCGCCGTTCCGGCTCTTGTAACCGAGGACGGTCAAGTCATTGCCGAAAACGTTGGCATAGCCACTTATCTTGAAGAAAAATATCCAGAGCCACCATTACTGGGGCGCAGTGCAATTGAAAAAGCTAGCGTAGCAGAGTGGAATTGGAGATGTGAAGCTGACGGTCTTATGGCCGTTGCCGAGGCTTTGCGAAATACGTCGGCAGGCATGAAAGGCCGCGCTATGACCGGATCACGCAATTTTAAACAGCTGCCTGAGCTGGGGGCGCGGGGCCGGGAACGACTCGGGTATTTTTTTGAAGATTTAAATGCGAGACTGTCCGAAAGCGAATATGTCGCCGGGGACTTTTACTCCTTTGCCGATATCACAGCCCTTGTTTGTGTCGATTTTTCCGTCTGGGTTAAAGCCTCACCATCAAATACACTGATCGCCCTGCACAAATGGCATAAAAAAGCATCCGATCGACCCGCTTCCGCGGCATGACAGCGCTGTCATGATAACGGCCTGAATTTATTACATATTTTTTAGGCATTTTTTGATATGATGACTGGAATTGCAAACAAATTCTGTTAGGCCACCCGCGAGTCCGCAAGGATTGAAAAAAGTGAGTGAATGGGAAAAGGGAATCCGTGATGACGACGCACCCAACTGGGCGGGCATTTAATGTCCCCGGCTTTACTGGCGATTACGATATAAACTGGAATTGGACTCCTGCGCGTTTTTACGAAGAGGCCGTTAAAAATGAAGGCGCTGAAGTCGCCAAAGGCGGAGCAATCGTAGTCAAAACCGGCAAGCACACAGGCCGTTCGGCACTAGACAAGTTTGTTGTCCGCGATGAAGTCACCGAAGACAAAGTATGGTGGGAAGCCACAGACCATATTTCTCCCGAACAATTCGCCGCGCTGCGCGATGATTTCGAAGCCCATATGCGCGGTATGAAGCTATATGGTCAGGAAACATATGGAGGCGCTGATCTCGATCATCGCCTGCCTGTTCAGATTGTAACAGAATTTGCGTGGCATGGCCTGTTTGTGCATCACTTGCTGCGTCAGCCTTCGGCCGAAGACCTCAAAACCTATAATCCGGAATATACAATCATAAACCTGCCAAGTTTTCGCGCAGATCCGGCACGGCACGGTGTTCGCTCTGAAACCGTTATAGCCGTCAATATGAAGGACAAAGTTGTTCTAATCGGCGGCACATCCTATGCGGGCGAAACCAAGAAATCCGTGTTCTCCATCATGAATTATCTTCTACCTGAAAAGCGGGTTATGCCGATGCACTGCTCCGTAAATGTGGACGATGAAGATAACGGCGCTATCTTCTTTGGGCTATCAGGGACAGGAAAAACAACTTTGTCCGCTAATCCGGATCGAACCCTTGTCGGTGATGATGAGCATGGCTGGTCTGAAAACGGCCTCTTCAATTTTGAAGGCGGCTGCTACGCCAAAATGATCCGTTTGTCCCCTGAGGCCGAACCTGAAATTTACGGCACAACCCAAATGTGGGGAACGGTTCTGGAAAATGTGGTCATGGATCCCGAAACCCGGGAACTGGACTTTGACGATTCCACGCTGGCGGAAAACAGCCGCGGCGCTTATGATCTCACTGCTATCCCAAATGCGAGCCCGACAGGCCGCTGCGGACAGCCCAAAAACCTGATCATGCTAACGGCTGACGCTTTTGGTGTCATGCCGCCTATTGCACGCCTGACCCCTCAGCAGGCCATGTATCACTTCCTGTCAGGCTACACGGCCAAAGTCGCCGGCACAGAAAAAGGTGTCACGGAACCCATGGCCACCTTCTCGGCCTGTTTTGGCGCGCCTTTCATGCCGCGCCACCCGGTTATATACGGGGAGCTTTTGCGCGATCTGATTGCCGAGCATGAAGTAAAATGCTGGATTGTGAATACGGGCTGGACTGCAGGCCCTTACGGCACTGGATACCGCATGCCCATTAAGGCCACCCGGGCCATGCTTAACGCCGCTCTGGATGGGCGCCTCGAGAGCGCAGAATACCGCAAGGACCCTAATTTTGGTTTTGAAGTTCCAACATTCATTGAAGGCGTTGACCAAAACCTTCTTAATCCGCGCGGCACGTGGGCTGACCCCAAATCTTATGACGCTCAGGCTCAAAAGCTGGTCAGTATGTTCATCGAAAACTTTGCAAAATTTGAAAGCGAAGTCACAGATGACGTGAAGGCAGCCGCGCCCGTCGCTGCATAGAAACTAGCAGGGCAACATATCAAATCCTAAAGTCATACTATTTGATTTGGGCGGCGTCGTTGTCCGCTGGGTCGGCATTCAGGCCCTTTCAGACCTAACAGGGCTTTCGCTCCAAAGCGTCAAACAAAAGTTCGCAAAATCGAAGACTGGCCATGCGTTTGAGCGGGGCCTGTGTTCAAACGATGAATTTATCTCAGAGTTTCAGCAATTATTTAATCTGGCCGGAACACATAAAGAGCTGTCAGAACTTTGGAATTCCTGGGTCCAAGACCCATATGAAGGAATTGAGAAAACCATCAGCTCGCTAAAATCCAAATATCAGATTGCCTGTCTGTCAAACACCAATGATCTGCATTGGCAACATTTAAAAACTTATCTGAACCTGGATGCCCTGTTTGCGCCCGCTTATGCGTCCCATGAAATTCATCTGGCTAAACCGGATAAAGCCTGTTTCGAATTCGTTATCGCCAATCTTAACCAAAGCCCGAAAGATATTCTGTTTCTGGATGATACGGGCGCAAATGTTGAGGCGGCGCGGTCGGTAGGCATACAAGCCCATCTGGTGGACCCCGAATTTGGAGCTATGCCTGTGCTTAAATCATTAGGCTTGATTTAGACTTCGTGAAATTCCCAGTTTTCGTCGGCCAACAATAGATTTGCATTGGCTATTCCGAAATGAGCGCCCTGCAAAGTCAGTTTACCGGCCTCAATTGCATCCGCCACAAAAGGATAGCCCATGAGATTACGCATAGACTGACGTATGCCTTCCAGTTCCATTTTGAACTGCAAATCATCGGCGTCGGCATGTTCTTTCAGCAGGTTGTTTTTGGCTTCATTCAATATGGAGACCCAGCTACCGACAAATCCGGCGCTAAGCGTATCGCCCATCCCGGCCAGACATCCCGCTATACCGCCGCAGCTCTCATGGCCCATCACAACGATAACATCGACTTCAAGCACGGTAACAGCATATTCAATCGCCGCCATAGTCCCGTGATAAGCTTCATCATCGCCATTGGGCGGGACAATATTGGCAACATTACGGGCCACAAACATCTCGCCCGGATAGGCGTCAAATATGTCTGTGGGATCGACCCGGCTATCCGCGCAGGCGATGAGCATTATGTCCGGGTTTTGGCCGTGCGTTCCCAGTTTTTCATATAGGGCCCGTTGGTCGACATAGTCTCCCTTTTTGAAAGATTTATACCCGTCAATGAGTCGTTGTCGCCAAACTGACATTAGGCCTCCGTGCAAACTGCGCCCCTGTTAACGTAAAAATAGAAAAATGCCAGAGTGTTTGGCCTATTTATCGTCCTTGACCTTGAACGGGCGATGAGTATGTTGCGCGCGCAATTAAGACAAAGTGTTTGTCACCTGAAAGCTTAAGTTTGAGTTCTAAAACCAAGACACCTGAAAAGTCCGCTGAAGACGAAGTCACTGTAACATTCGCAGAACTTGGTCTTGCGCCAAAAATCCAGAAGGCTCTGGACGATATGGGCTATGTCAAACCGACGCCTATTCAGGCAGGCGCGATTCCTTCGGCCTTGGAGGGCAAGGATGTTCTAGGCATCGCCCAGACAGGTACCGGTAAAACGGCCGCCTTCACACTCCCGACCATGCACAAGCTTTCAAAAGGACGAGCACGGGCAAGAATGCCGCGCTGCCTGATTGTCTGCCCAACACGTGAACTGGCGGCACAGGTTGCTGAAAATGTAGAGCTTTACGGCAAATACCTCAAACTTGAGATGGCGCTGCTCATAGGCGGCGTGTCTTTTGCCGAACAGGATATGAAACTACAGCGCGGCGTCGATATTCTTATTGCCACGCCAGGCCGCCTGCTGGATCAATTTGACAGGGGCAAAGTGCTCCTGAACGGGGTCCAGACTTTGATCGTCGATGAAGCTGACCGGATGATGGATATGGGATTCATTCCGGATATTGAGAAAATTTTCAAACTGACTCCATTCACTCGGCAGGTTTTATTTTTCTCGGCAACTATGCCGAATGAGATAAAACGCCTCGTCGATCAATTCCTGCATCAGCCCGTCACAGTTCAGGTTGCCCGCGATACGACAACCGCTAAAACCGTGACGCAAAAAATTGTTCGCATGCCATCTTCTGATGCCAAGCAAAAGCGCACAGCCCTGCGCTGGATCATCGACAACAATCCCGTTAAAAACGGCATTGTATTTTGTAATCGAAAGAAGGATGTCGACATTGTCGCCAAGTCGCTTGCAGTCCATGGGCATAGCGCGGCGCCTATTCACGGCGATTTAGAACAATCTCTCCGGACGAAAACGCTGGCTGAATTTAAGTCAGGCGAAATCAAACTCCTGGTCGCCAGTGATGTAGCCGCCCGCGGGCTTGATATACCTGAAGTCTCTCATGTCTTTAATTACGATGTGCCCCACCACTCCGAGGATTATGTGCACCGCATCGGCCGGACGGGCCGCGCGGGCCGCAAAGGCGACGCTATAATGTTGGTCTCGCGACTGGATGACAAATCCTATAAGAACGTTCTGAAATTTATCAAAGTCGACGCCATCGAAGAAATGGAAATTCCTGGTATCGAGGATTTCCCGACAGAACGGGGCGGAAGGCGAAAAAAATACGATAAGAAACCTTCGAGATCATCAAGGTCAAAGGATGCTAAAAAGCCGGCTAAATCTGAACCCTCAAACAAAAAAACGGCCCCGTCTAAATCGAAATCTAAACCGGAAACCAAAGCAAAATCAGAAACTAAATCCAAGTCTAAAAAATCATCCAAAGGTTCCAGAAAAAAGGATGGTGCAGCTGAAGACAAGGTCAAAGCGTTCGGAGAAAACGTTCCGGCTTTTTTCAATACGGGAATGAAATAAGCTTAGTGGCTAACTGTCTGGCGTTTCAGTTTTCATACCTAATATGGTTTGACGATATTCCCAGCGGCTGATTTCTATCATAATCTGACTTATCTGTGTTTCCATCTTTTCGATTAAAACTTCTCTGGCGCCTGGCCTTTTTCCGTCTCCAATCAGAATTTCCGCTTGTTCACATTGGTCAGCCAGACCTGCCGCGCCAATGGCTCTGGCCGTCCCCTTTAAGGAATGGGCCATCATGGCCCAGCTGTCATCGTCCAGGTCAGCCCGAAGTCTTGGGGACCACAGATCTACCTGGTTTTTAAACAGGCCAAAAACTTCGCCCATAAGCTCCGGATCATCCCCAACATAGCGTTTGAGATGTTCGAAATCGATATAAGACTCAGCGGTGTTCATTCATAGAGAATTAGGAATACCAAGCGCATTTGTCTATACGAGACAGGAATCACTTTCGGGGAAACACATGTTTGAATATGGGAAAAGATATCTGAACATCGGAAG
>CAYQNQ010000072.1:10593-12030 GCA_964418815.1 uncultured Hellea sp. | reverse complement strand
ACCAGTAGGACGTAAAGAGAGGCGATGCGGCATGACCGATATAATAACGATCGATCAGTTTGTAGTAATCTCATTCTTTCCTGCGTTTCCTACATAAGTCCGCTTCTTTGGGCGTTTTAAGCCGCTGATCTAACGTCCGCTCATCCCCAAAGCGATATGTGTAAGCTCTCTGTAGTACTCTCTCCTCTTGACATCGCTAAACTAATCTCCGATAGCGCCTGTGGGCCGCGCTTCCCACCAAGCGTACTTTGACAGCGGTACAAAAACGCCGCGATTGGAGACTAAAATGACTATACTATCTAAACCGGCTGTGAAGCCGGTTGATCCGCGTTTTTCTGCGGGACCTACCAAAAAAAGACCTGGATGGACTTTGGACGCACTGAGCGATGCTGCTCTGGGCCGTTCTCACCGCTCCACCCTTGGCAAAGCTAAACTCAAAGAAGTGATTGATCTGACTCGCGAGGTGCTGGAAGTGCCGGACGGGTATCGTATCGGTATTGTGCCGGCCTCTGACACGGGCGCCGTTGAGATGGCCATGTGGTCCATGCTTGGGCCGCGGGGTGTTGATGTGGCGGCGTGGGAGAATTTCGGTAATGCCTGGATAACAGACGCCGAGAGCCAATTACCTCTTGAGGACCTACGCATTTTCACGGCCGATTATGGTCAGCTACCGGACCTGTCGCAATATACGGGCGACCGGGATCTGGTCTTTACTTGGAACGGGACGACTGCCGGTGTGCGCGTGCCGAACGCCGACTTTATTCCGGCCGATAGAGAAGGGATCACCATTTGCGACGCCACCTCTGCCTGCTTCGCGCAGCAGCTCGACTGGGACAAGCTCGATGTGGTCACTTACTCGTGGCAGAAGAATATGGGCGGCGAGGCGGCCCACGGCATGATTATCCTCTCCCCCCGCGCCGTTGAGCGTCTGGAGAGCTATACGCCCCCATGGCCGCTGCCGAAAATCTTCCGTATGACAAAAGGCGGCAAGCTGAACGAAGCCATATTCGAAGGCTCCACCATTAATACGCCCTCGCTCATGTGCGCGGAAGATCATCTGGACGCCTTGAAATGGGTGAAGTCAAACGGCGGTCTTAAATTCATGCACGGCCGCGCCGATGCCAATGCCAAGACTGTCTGGGACTGGGCCGCGAAAACCGACTGGATTGCCAATCTGGCGGAGAACGAGAATGAGCGCTCCAATACGGGCGTCTGTCTCAAAATCGTTGACCCGCGCTTTCAAGCGCTGCCCAAGGACGCGCAGGCGGCTTTCGCGAAGAAAATCGTGGGCATGCTCGGCGAAGAGGGCGTGGCTTATGATTTCGGGTCTTACCGAACCGCGCCTCCGGGCTTTCGCATCTGGTGCTCAGGTCTGATTGAGAAATCGGATATCGAAAAGCTCCTGCCGTGGCTTGACTACGCCTTTGCCGTGGTCGC
>CAYQNQ010000072.1:9003-10493 GCA_964418815.1 uncultured Hellea sp. | reverse complement strand
AAAATGCCAAAAGTACTTATCGCGGACAAAATGTCCGTAACCGCCGCCGAGGTTTTCAAGGCGCGGGGCGTCGATGTTGACGTCATCACCGGGCTCTCCAAAGAAGAGCTCATCAAAATCATCCCGGAATATGACGGTATGGCCCTCCGGTCCTCGACCCGTCCCGACGCGGAAATTATTGCCGCTGCCAAGAATCTGAAGGTCATTGGCCGGGCCGGTATCGGCGTCGATAATATCGACATCAAAGCGGCCACGGATCACGGGGTCGTCGTCATGAACACACCGTTTGGCAATGCGATCACAACGGCGGAGCACGCCATCGCCATGTTGTTTGCAGCGGCGCGCCAGATTCCGGCGGCGTCCACCCGCACGCAAAACGGTGAATGGCCGAAAAAGGATTTCAAAGGGGTTGAGCTGTTTAACAAGACACTCGGCGTTATCGGCTGCGGCAATATCGGATCGCTGGTCATCGAGCGGGCACTGGGCCTCAAGATGAAGGTGATCGGTTATGATCCTTATCTGACCGAAGAGCGGGCGCTGAAGCTCGGCATTGAAAAAGTAGAGCTGGACGAATTAGCCGAGCGGGCCGATGCCATCACCTTGCACACGCCTTTGGTCGAGAGCACCAAGAACATCATATCCAAAACCCGCATCGCCAAGATGAAAAAGGGCGTCATTCTGGTCAATTGTGCCCGCGGCGGTCTGGTCGACGAAGAAGCCGTGAAAGAGGCGCTGGAGAGCGGCCATATCCGCGCCGCTGCGCTGGACGTGTTCGCCGTTGAGCCGGCCACAACCAATCAGCTGTTCGGAACGTCAAACTTTATCGCCACGCCCCATCTCGGCGCCTCCACGCTCGAAGCCCAGGAAAATGTGGCTGTGCAAGTGGCCGAGCAAATGGCGGATTATCTTTTGACCGGGGCCGTGACCAATGCGCTCAACACCCCGTCCATCTCCGCCGAAGAAGCCCCGCGCCTTAAGCCCTGGGTCGATCTGGCCGACAAGATGGGCGTGGTTATCGGGCAGCTGGTGGACGAAGCCATTAAGTCTGTCGAGATCACTTATAAGGGCGGTATTACCGAGCTGAACACCAAGCCCATGTCAGCGGCGGCGCTGGCCGGGCTGCTCAAAAAGGCTATGCCCGAAGTGAACATGGTCAATGCACCTGTCTTTGCGCAGGAACGGGGGGTCGCCCTGACCGAGAGCTATATCGAACGGGCCGAGCGGGCGGAAAGCCTGATCCGGATTGTGGTCGAAACCAAAGTGCGTAAATTTGCGACCGTCGGGACTATTTACCGGGGTGAGCCGCGTCTGGTCCGTCTCTTTGGTGTGCCGATGGATGCCGGTTTTTCATCGGATATGCTCTATGTGAGAAATGCCGATAAGCCCGGTTTTATCGGCGAGCTCGGCCGTATTCTCGGCGAGAACAAGGTCAATATCGCGACCATGTCTCTCGGCCGGATGGATGACGGCACGCCGGAAGCGGTGACACT